>CAZYVR010000006.1:0-48816 GCA_964651145.1 uncultured Victivallales bacterium
ATCCCTGAGCTTTGAAAAAATCCCAAGCCAAAAACT
This sequence comes from uncultured Victivallales bacterium, assembly GCA_964651145.1. Lineage (GTDB taxonomy): Bacteria > Verrucomicrobiota > Lentisphaeria > Victivallales > GWF2-45-14 > CAZYVR01. The sequence goes on from CAZYVR010000006.1 coordinate 37, forward strand.
CAGTTTTACGGACAGACCCCAGATTAATCAATATCTGGCGCAAGCGCAAAGCGTCGCCACGTAATGTTTCCGGTATAATCGGGGATATTTCACATAAAAATTCAACTCCTTTGTCTTGCGCTATGTGCGCAAAGCTTTTGAGGGCCGCCTCAATTGACTGCCTGATGTTGAAGTCATAGTCTTCTATAGTCAATTTATTGGCTTCTATTTTTGAAATGTCAAGGATATCGTTGATAATAAGCATCAGGGATTGGCTGGAGTCATGGACTATGTTGAGTGCGGAGCGTTGTTTTTCCGTCAATTCTGTTTCAAGCGCCAGTTCTGTAAAACCCAATATAGCGTTCATGGGAGTGCGGATTTCATGGCTGATATTTGCTATGAATTCGCTTTTTGCTTTGTTGGCTTTTTCCGCATTTAGTTTTTTTCGTTGCAGTTTCTCTGTTTTTTTGCGGTCTGTAATGTCAGTTGAAATGCCGCAGAGCGCGTAAGGCATTCCTCCGCCATTGCAGATTGGAAATTTGCCTGACAAATACGTGTGCGCTTCTCCGTCCGCATGAATCACGGTCTCTTCAAACTCAAATGATTTGCCGCTTTCCATTATCATTTTATCGTTGTCTGTGACATAAGTTGCTATATCTTCGGGGAATATGTCGAAGTCTGTTTTTCCTTTTATTTTCTGATTGTTTACCTCAAAAATGGTTTCAAACTTTTTATTGACAAGCAAATAGCGGCCATTGGCGTCTTTTACATATATGACTGTGGGCGTTTGTTCCAGAATGGCGCGCAAAAGTTTTTCTTGTTTGTTGAATTCTTCCTGAAGTTTTTTTTCTTTGTCAATATCGCGCCAAAAGGCAAATAGCAGGTCTTCGCCCTCGAATTTTATCAGGGACAAAGACACTTCCACGCAAAAGGTTTTCTCGTTTTTTTTCTTGTGAACCCATTCAAAGTTTATGTATCCTTTGTCGTAAACGGTATCCAACACAATCGCCAACTCATCGCTGGAATCCTTTCCGCCAGGTTGCGTGGGCGGAGATATATCTATGGGGTTAAGGCCCAAAAATTCTTCTTTTGACGAATATCCCATCAACTCGCATGCGGGCTCATTGCAGTCTATAAATTTATCATTGGAGAATATTACAAATGGAGCTTGAGTATTTTGAAATAAATCCATTAGCATGCGCGCGCCACGGCTTTTTTGCCTGTCAAGGTTTTTCCACAACTTGGACAAGCCTGCTTTCAGGAAAGTCTTTTTATTTTTCCCCTCGTTTTCCAATTTCCCCCCATTTTGTTGGTCAACATATTATTTTACTCAGCTTTGAGACAAATTTCAATTGACGAGAGAAAAAAAGCTATGAATTGGCTAGCATAAGCATCACGGCAAGACGCGTTGCCTGGCAAAGGTTTTCCGTGGTTGTCACTTCCTCCACGGTATGGTTGTCCTGGCGGCCCATGGCCAATATTGCCGATTCTATGCCCAGTCTGTGAATGTTATTGGCATCGGTTCCTGCTTTTATATCAGTCACATATGGTTTTATTCCCATTGTTTCCATTGTTTTGACAGTGCGTTTTATTATTTCAGCATTTTTGTCAAGAGAAAACGGATAATATGTTATATTGCTTTGGAAAGAGAGCTTTGCGTTGAGTTTTTTTGTCTCTTGAGCAAATACTTTTTCAATTTGCGCGAGTGTTTTCTTAACTTTTCCCATGTCAGTCGAGCGTGTTTCTCCGTGAAGAAAGGCTGTCTCGGGCACTATGTTTCTGGATGCGCCCGACTGAAAGGTTCCGATGTTCACTGTATGGTTCCATGCCAGACGCCCGAGACGTATGCGGCTTATTGCGTTGGCCGCCGCCTTCATGGCGTTTATTCCGTTTTCGGGGCATATTCCGGAGTGTGCGGCCTTGCCATTTATTTGGATTTTGAATTCCGCCGCTCCGATGGCGCCTTTGTAGATTGTGCCTACTTTGCCGGGACCGTCCAATACCCACCCGAATTTTGATTTCAGCCAGCTTTTTTTTATTTGCCTGCTGCCTGTTGTTCCGGCCTCCTCCATCACTGTAAAGATCAACTCAAGAGGCGGATGCGGCAGTTTTTCCTTAAGAATATATTCTATGGCAATCAGCATTGCCGTAAGACCGTCTTTGTCGTCGGCTCCCAGGATGGTGTTTCCGGATGAAGTTATTTTGCCGTTTTTTAAAACCGGCTTGACTCCCTCGCCGGGTTGAACAGTGTCAATATGCGCCGCAAAGTATCTGAAAGGAAGCTTGTCCATGCCGGGCGTGCCTGGGACGGTTCCCTTTATGTTTCCCGTTTTGTCAATGTCCATGTTTATTCCGAGTGTCTTTAATCTTTTTGCTATTTCGGCTGATATTTTTTCTTCTTTCCCGCTGGGGCTGTCTATTTTGACCCAGTGAAAAAATTCTTTTACAATTCTTTTTTCTGATGGAAACTTTTTCATAACGTTATCCTTGCCGCTTTTTTAATTTTGCCGGTTTATATGTCCATGATTGCAGCCGGCAGTCTTTGCATATTTTCTTTCCCGTGAATCCTTCCGGATAAATCTCGCGCGCAAACTCTTCCGCCTGGAAATAAGGCTGTTCCGCTATTTTCGGCAAATCGGGGGCAGGCTTGAAAACAATTGAGTCTGGCGTCGCGGAGTCAATGATTTGAATCAGAATCTCCGCAAAGGCAAAAAGGCACATTCCGGGCGGTGTGTCTTTTCCGTTTATTTTAATGGCGGACGGCATTCTGCCGTAAAAATCGAGTTCTTGGTCGACAAACTTCATGCGCTCGAAAAGCGCGCCGGCGGGAATCGAATAGTTGCCGGGATTTTCAGGAATGTCTTCAACGGGTCCCAATGGACTGCGATGCGGGACTCTCGCGGGCAACTCTTTCCTTTCCGCAAAATATTTCAGCGCATAGACAAGCATTCCAAATATTTCGGCGGGTGAATAAAATGTTTCATTTGCGCTTTGCCAACTGAAGTTGTCCCTTATTCCCTTGGCTAATTTTGCCACAATTTTGATGTCAATGAACTTTGGAATATCTTCGCGATACTGATCCACAAGATCTGATGTGCCAATAAACTCGACATCTCCCTTTGAAAGAGCGTAGTCAATCAGCTGCTCAAATTCGCTGAAAAGTTTTTCGAATGTCTGGCTGTCGTAAAGCGAAGTTTTCGGAGCCTCCCACGAACCGTGAATATCGTATTCGCGATAAATATTGTTAAGGCTGACCCAGGAAGCAATGCTGTTGTTGTAAGCAAACTTGTAAGGATGATTAAATAGTTTGATAACCCCGTCAAACGCCCCTTCTTTTGCTTTTTTATAATGCGCGTCAAACTCTTTTTTGAGAGCGTCAAGACGGTCGGGCGCGGGCGGAGATTCTACGCCCATGTGCGGCGCTCCAAAACAAATGGAGCCAGCATAATGGTTGAATGGAGCGCCTGAGCTGGGAATATTTGAAAAGCCAATGGCGTCAACGCCAAGATTCCGCAAGGCATAAATAAGTTGAGGCGCTTTTACAAACTCTATCACGTAATATTTCGGACGAACGTCAAAGATATCAAGCACGTCAAGCATTCCGCGCGCCTCAGTCCTCATCAAGATTGAAACAGCTTCGTCCCAGCTGTTATTTTCGCATACTTCGCCGATAAAGGGAAATGTTCCATGTGTATTGCTGTGATAGCCTATCTCATGTTTTTTCAGAGCGTCTATCACATCTGTCCTTTGCTCGTCTCTCAAGTGGCGGGCATATTCCCCGGTGACATGAAAGCTGCCCCTGATGCCGCGCTCCGCAAGTATGGAGCTCAGCCTGAGAATAGCATCATTATGCTCTGGAGCGACAAAATCTTCCGTTGCAAACGATATCATTATTTTAGCCATTGCCTGCAGTCCTCTATTATTTATTCCATTTGATGGAAGGGATTATTTTTTTGATGAAGTTTTCCCCCATTATTTCAATTCCTTCCGCATTCGGGTGGCATCTGTCAGGCTGATAATCGCCTGACAGACTTTCGTCAAAAAGGTCAAGGCCGTTAAAATAATACAAGTTTTTGTCGTTGTATACACTGTTGAATCGATCAACAGCGTCCTCTAATTCTTTGCGCATTATGATGCCGGTCATTTCCACCGCGTTCAGCTTGCTCTCTCTGTCGGGCAGATAAATGGGAGAGATCAAGGCAATGGGGCAATCCGGCTGTTTGTCGCGAATTGTTCTTAGAAAGCCAATGACGGCTGGCTTATAAGTTCTTATTGACAGGGAGCCCGCCCCGAGGACATTGGCTGAAAGCTTCAAAGATATGAAGTCCGCGGGCAAATCGCTGATTGCGCGCGCAACCATCGGTTCTATATGGCAACGGCCGCTGAATCCAAGATTGGTCAGGTTAAAGCCGCAGCGTCTGGACACAATAGCGGGCCAGGTCCTGGATGGGGAAAACGCATTGTTGCAGTGAGATATTGACGAGCCGTAATTTGTCCATTTTTTTCTTGAGTCCGTTTCTTCCTCTATTGTGGCTGAATCGTCAATGAGCAAATCTCCGAATTCATGTTTGTAAGCCGTTGGCAGCCACAATTCCAGAAGCTTTTTGCCAGACGGCAAATTTTTAAATTCTACGATTTGTTTTTCAGCGTCAAGCTTTGAGCTTTGAATCAACTCGCCGTCAATTGTGATGTCAAAGAGAAACGGGGTGTTTTCGGGGATCTCGTCATTTTTTCTGCAAAACAAAGCTATGTTTTGCGAATTTGTGGAGAAGCGCAAACGCGCGCCAGAAGCGTTTCCTGAAATATCTTCAAGCAATGGAAAAAGCTTCAATTCTTTATGCGGCAAACGCCATACTCTGGTCCAGTCTCCGACTTTTTCTATGGATATGCAACCCTCAAAATAACTTTCCTTCAATTCTTCCTTTTTCATTTTTTTCCTTTTCTTATTATTCTGACTGTTTAGGAGCTTTTCCTGTGGACTCGCGCACTATGAGTTTGCACTCGAAAAAAATTGACTCGGGCAACATTTCTTTTTGAATCTGATTGGCTTCTATCAAAGAAACAAGAAGCTTGGCGGCGGCCGTTGCCCGCTTCATGCTGCGCGTTCTGACCGTTGTCAGCTTCGGGCGTGAAACAGCGGCAAAAGGCAAATCGTCAAAGCCTACAACGGAAAAATCCTCCGGCACACTCAATCCAAGGTCTTGAAGACCTGAAATCAATCCCAGGGCAAATTCATCGTCTTCGCAAAGAGCCGCACTTATTTTTCCTGATTTCGCAATTCTGGCAGCCGTTGCGGAGCCGTTTAAATATGAATTATTGTGCCCGTCTTCAGGCTTTGCCTGAAACAACTCTCCTTTTGTTTTGCGCTCTTTGCAAGCTTTGATAAAGCTGTCTGATCTCTCCGTGAATGATTCGTAGCCTACGTATGCTATTCTCTCGTGGCCAAGTTCTTGAAGATGCTCTATTACATCCGCCATTATTTCTTTGGAATTATTGATTGTCATTCTCACATTTTTGCTTGAAGTTGCCTTTGGGCTGAGCGTGACAATAGGAATATCCAGCCCTTTTTGTCTGCATAGCTCCACCGCTTTTTTCTCATGCGCTTCCTTGGGGCAAATTAGGCCGGCCAGAAAGTTCAGGCTGTTCACGAAGTTGCCCTCGCTATCCTGGTTGTTCATGTCAACTAGAACCGGGGAATAGCCGCAACGACGAATATTTATAGAACAGTTTTGATTCATCCTGAACGCGTCGTATGATTTTTCCGACTGAGTGGCTATGCCAATTATCTTTGTCTTTTTAGTGCGCATGAATTTAGCCGCCAGATTTGGAGTGTATCCCATCTCTCGCGCAACGCTGCGGACTTTTTCGCGTGTGCTTTCAGAATATGAACAGCCTTCCGCGTTGCGCAGTATGCGCGACACTGTGGTGTGGCTGACTCCTGCTTCTCTGGCTATGTCTACTATGCTGCATGCCATGTTATTCAATCAACTTTTATTTAGAGGCAATGTTAAACGTTAACGTGTGCATTATACAGTTTCCTTTCTTTTTTGTCAAGCTTTTGACGGGCAGGCAAACTTTAGAAAAAAACTAAAGCCTTACAACGCATAGTCAGATTTATAGGAAGATGCTCGCTACACAGGTTGAAAATCTGCCAGTTGTGTGCTATTTTCACAATACGACCCGTGGATTAGTTTTAACTTGAAATAAAAGGAACGTTCCCTATGGAAACGCAATTTGTGAGATGCATATCAAAAGAATCGATAATCACTCTTGAAGGAACAACCAAGCGGGAGGCTCTTACAGAACTTATTGACGCGGCTTCTATTAAATCTCCTGTGGAGAGAAGCGTTATGGAAAAAGCCGTTTGGCAGCGTGAAAAAATGATGACCACGGGAGTCGGGCAACGTCTGGCTCTGCCGCATATCAGACTTTCAGGATTCGGCGCGCCGGTTATTCTTATCGGCGTATGCAAGCATCCACTTGAAGACTACGACGGCCTTGACAAAGAGCCTGTCAGCCTGATTGTTTTTCTTGTGGCGCCCGAAGGCGAGCAGGAAAGTTATTTAAAATTGCTTGGAAGCATTTCCACCAAATTTAAAAGTCCGACAATAATAGACGAAGTTCTTGAAAGCATAGGCAAGTCTGCTAAAATCCTGAAAATTTTGAAAAGAAGAAAAAGCTAAGCAGTTATTTCTTTTGCCAGTTCGATCACTCTTTCCGGCGTTATGGCTCTCAGGCAGGAATAACGCTCTTCTGTTTTTGGGCATTCTCTCTTGAAGCACGGCGCGCATTCTTGTTTCTCAAAAAGAATATCCCACCTTGACGATGAAACTGGAGATGTGGCCGAGGGATCTGTCGAGCCGAAGACTGCGATTCCCTTTGTGCCCAAAGCCGCCGCCAGATGCATTGTCCCGCTGTCGTTAGCGACGCATATCTGAGCATTCTGAAGCGTGAGCATCAATTCTGAAAGATCAGTTTTTCCAGCCATGTTGAAAGCTTTGTCATCCGGCAGGCCCTGTATGGCTAGATCTCCTATTTTCCGCTCTTTGGCCGTGCCAAGAACAGCCACGGAGCCGCCATCCTCCACCCAGCGATTTGCCACTTTGTTGAAATATTCAGAAGGCCATCGCTTGGCTTCGCCATAGGCTGCGCCCGGAGCCAGGGTCATCAGTCTCGGCTCATCGAAAAGGGCAAGGATTTTCTTGTCGATCAGCTCGCGCTCTTTGTTCACCACGAACTCAGGCATGTCGCCCGTCCATTCAGGAGCGCCGAGCGCGATGGACATCGAAAGATATTTTGCGGCATGATGCAATTTGTTGAATTCGCAGTTAAGGCGTTTCGGAAATTTCCACGCTTTGGTCATAAGGACGCCTCGGCATCTCGCGGCCGCGCCGAAGAGTTTCGGTACTTTTGCCGCTTTGAAATAAATTGCGTCACGCAGCGAATTATTGAACATAAGACAAACTCCGGCCTGAAGTTTTCTTACTTTCATTTTGTCCTCTTTGCTCCATGCTTTATGCGCTTTATGCAAAGGCTGGACTACATCCACTATTGGCAGAGCCTTGAAGAAATCTTCGAGCGAAGGCGGACAGACCACAAACAAGCCGCATTTTTCCGGGATAAGTCTTCTAAGCTGCAGCATTGCGGGCAGAGTCATGATGGCGTCCCCCAGCCAATTGGGAGAGCGCACAACAGCGCCGTCTTTCCAGTCTGAATTTTTCAGATTGAATTTTGGCAGTTCAGGTATGTTTCCGATATCTGTTTTCATATCAGTCAATGGCTGTCTTGCCGGATAACTGCTCGATGTCCTTGTCGCCGCGCCCGCTCATGTTGATGATTGCCGTTTTGTCTTTACCTTCCTTGGGAAGCTCTCTCAGAGCCCATGCGATAGCGTGGCTGCTTTCGAGCGCGGGCAGAATGCCTTCAAGTTTGTTGGTCGCGTAAAAAGCCTTCAGGGCCTCGTCGTCAGTTACGCTTGTGTATTCCACTCTGTCAATTTCGCGCAGGAGAGCGTGTTCCGGGCCGACCGCCGCGTAATCCAAGCCTGCGGATATGGAATGTGTAAGGGCTATCTGTCCATCGTCATCCTGAAGCACATAAGACCTTGTGCCCTGAAGGATGCCGAGTCTTCCGCCGGAGAATCGCGCGGCGTGGTCGCCAAGCTTCGGGCCTTTGCCGCCCGCCTCAACTCCGATCATGCGGACATTCTTGTCTTTCAGGAAAGGATGAAACAAGCCAATAGCATTGCTGCCTCCGCCCACGCATGCAATAAGCATGTCCGGCAATTTTCCTGTTTTCTCGATAATCTGCTCGCGCGCCTCGCGCCCTATGCAGCTTTGAAAATCCCTGACTATCATGGGAAACGGATGCGGGCCAAGGGCCGAGCCAAGAATATAATGAGTTGTGCCGCTGTTTGTCACCCAGTCGCGAATGGCTTCGCTGACTGCCTCCTTAAGGGTTTTCTGTCCGGTTGTGACAGACCTCACTTCTGCTCCGAGCAAGCGCATTCGATATACATTGAGCGCCTGTCTTTTCATGTCCACTTCGCCCATATATATAACGCATTCAAGACCGAATCTTGCGGCGGCTGTGGCAGTGGCCACTCCGTGCTGACCGGCTCCTGTTTCCGCGATTATGCGTTTTTTGCCCATTCGTTTGGCAAGGAGGATTTGTCCCATGGCGTTGTTTATTTTATGGGCTCCGGTATGGCAGAGGTCTTCTCGCTTGATGTAGATGTCAGGTCCGCCAATATGTGTTGTGAGCCGTTCGGCAAAATACAAGGGCGTGGGGCGTCCAACATAGTCTTTCAGAAGCTTTTGATACTCTTCCTGAAAAGACTTGTCCTCTTTGCATTTCTTGTAAACTGCCTCAAACTCTTCCAATGCCGGCAGAAGGGTTTCCGGCACGAAGCTTCCTCCGAATTTGCCATAATGCCCATTGGCGTCCGGGAATGTGTAGTTGTTAAAATCAATTTCCATATCAGTGCTTCCGTGTGTGTTTTTTTTCAAAAATGCGCTTGCGCATAAGTTACATCAGCAAAAAGTTCGATGCAAACGCGACTCAGCCTTGAATGCAAGCAACCCAGCCTTCGCGCCCTGGAATTTCTTTTAATTCTATTGCGCCTTTTTCAATTTTCGCTGAGTTTGGAATCAAATCTAGCAAAGGAACAAATTCATATCCATTGCTTTTTGCTTTCTTGATGAAGTCCCTGAACATTTCAAGGCATGATATGCCTTCCGCTTCAGCGTGTATTGTCAATATGTTCAGGCCGTCTTCCTTTAATTTGGACAGCATGAATTCGTTGTAATTTTCGTTGTTTACCCCATTTTTGCCTAAAACTTCGTCATAGGTCGGCAGGCTGACGGGTATTTGGGCTTGCTTCAATTCTTTTCCTTTCACGACCGGGATGAAAATTTTGTCGCCGCGGCAATCGCTGTTGTATTTGAAGGGAAATTTTTCTTTTTCGAGCAAGACCTGCTCAGTGCATTTCCAGCCGGGCACAGCGGAACATGTAGGGGGAGTTCCGGTTATTTGCGTCAATGCGTCAACGCCTTTTTGCAATTCTGTATGAATTGCCGCCGCACTCATATCGTCAATATTTCCCTGCCATCCGTGATGATCCCAGGAGTGCAGGCCTATTTCGTGCCCGTCATCAGCCGCGGCCTTGATGACATTGGCAAGTTTGCTTCCGATAAGCGGACCCGGCCAGAATGTGCCCTTGAATATAATATCCCATCCGTAAAGGCTGGCGGCTTTTGTTCTTAGCATTTTCCAAAGGAACGCAGGCTTAAGAAGGCGCCAGAGATGCCTGCCCATATTGTCAGGGCCAACTGAGAAAAAGAAAGACCCTTTTATGGACTCTTCCGCGAGAAGCTTGCAGAGTCCTGGAACTCCCTCTCTTGTCCCGCGGAAAGTGTCTACATCTATCCGGAGCCCTATTTTGCTCATTCGAGGTTAAAATCCCCTGATTCGACTGCCTGGTTTAGGAAAAAGTCGAGGGTTTCGTCAATAGACTCGTTAAGCGCTATTTTAGGCGTCCAATTCAGAATGCTCTGTGCGTTTTTAATACTTGGCTTGCGTCTTTGGACATCCTGATAGCCGTCTCCGTAGTAGGATTTGCTTTCGATCTCATGCATTCCGGCAAACGGCGGGAATTTGGAGCGATGGGGATGCTTGTCGAATTTTTCAACCAGCATCTCTGCCATTTCTTTAATGCTTGCTTCATTCCAGGGGCTTCCTATGTTAAAGATCTCCCCGTCGCAAACGTCGTTTTTGTTTTCGATAATTCTAAAGAGGCACTCGATTCCTTCTGAAACATCGGTGAAGCAGCGTTTTTGCTCGCCGCCGTCAATCAACTGTATCGGCGTTCCTTCAACCAGATTCAAAATAAGCTGCGTGATGGCTCTGGAGCTTCCAATTCGAGCCGATGTAAGGCTGTCAAGTTTTGGCCCTATCCAGTTGAAAGGACGGAACAAGGTGAATTTGAGCCCTTCTTTTGCTCCAAGCGCCCAGATGACCCTGTCAAGCAACTGTTTGCTGCAAGAATAGATCCAGCGTTGCTTGTTGATGGGGCCAAGGATCAGTTTGGAGCTGTGCTCGTCGAAGTTTTCGTCTTCGCACATTCCATAAACTTCGGAGGTCGAAGGGAAAATTATGCGTTTGCGATATTTCAAGCAGTAGCGGACTATTCTCAAATTTTCCTCAAAGTCAAGCTCGAACACGCGCATTGGATTGCGAGTGTATTCGATAGGCGTGGCGATTGCCACAAGAGGAAGGACTATGTCGCACTTGCGCACATGGTATTCAATCCATTCGCGATGAATCGAAATGTCGCCTTCTGTGAATTGAAAACCTTCTCTGCCCAACAGAGATTTAATATTGTCGGAGCGGAGGTCCATCCCGTGCACTTCGTAATTTCCGCTGGCAAGCAGGCGCTCGACCAAAGCATTTCCAATAAATCCGTTAACGCCCAGAATGAGGACGTTCTTTTTGCGCTTAGACTTTGCAAGGCTGGACGCGTGCTTGCCAAATCTCATGCCTTTCACAAGGTTGAGGTCGCTGGCAAGCTGTTCGCCGTTCATGTAAACGCTATCTTCCGCCTGACCGCCATCCACTTTGATTGCTCCGTCTTTGCATGCAATAACAAGAGGCGCTACTGAAAGTATTTCGCCTGGCCTGGCTGAAGCTTCGGAAGCAACTTCGCTTGTCTGCCAAAAGATTACTTTTCTGCTGCTCACATAACTGAACGCGCCGGGGAAAGGTTTAGTTACGGCCCGGACAAGATTTCTTGTCTGCGTGGCTGATCCATTCCAGTTTATTTCGCCGTCCGCAGGGTTTCTGCCGCCGTAATAACTGGCTTTTGATTCATCTTGGGCTGTGCCTTTTGCGGAGCCGTCCTTTATTTTCGGAAGAATGTCGTCAAGAACTTCTTTTGCCGCTTCTGCGCATTTTGCGTGAAGCGTTCTGGCTGTGTCATTGTCCGTTATTTCAACTTTTTTCTGAGCCATGATATCGCCGGCGTCCGGTTTCTCGATCATGCGGTGCAGTGTCACTCCGGTTTCTTTCTCGCCGTTGAGAAGAACCCAGTTTATCGGGCAGCGTCCGCGATATGCCGGAAGCATCGAGCCGTGAAGATTAAAGCAGCCTTTTTCCGGAATATCCAGAATGGCCTTTTTGACCATGTTGCGATAATAGAAAGAGAATATAACATCCGGGCCGAGCTCTTTGATCTTATGCGCCCACATCGGATGGTTTATGTCTTCCGGCGCAAAGGTCGGTATATTGTTTGCGGCGGCAATTTCCGCCACGGACTGGAACCATATATTCTCGCGGGGGTTATCCTGATGGGTAAACACAGCCAATATATCATAGCCGTTTCGGAGGAGAGCCTCTATTCCTTCGCAACCAATGTTGCTGTAGGCCAATACCACACACTTCATATCATTTCTCCAATTGAAATATAATAATTTATTCTTCTGATTTTTTTCTTCCTAAAATTTCTTCAACAAAGTACCGGGGACGCGCCCGGACATCGTGATACATTCTGCCGATATATTCGCCCATAAGGCCCATGCCTATAAATTGTGCGCCGACAAAAATAAACAATATAGCAAAAAGCGTAAAAACACCCTGAGCCGCCCATTCCGAGCCCATTGCAAACCTCATTATCAATAGAAACAAGCCAAAGCCCATTCCGATTGCGGATATTCCTGTTCCAACGATGCTTAACAGCCTTAAGGGAAAGGTTGTCATGCTGGTCAAAAGGTTAAACTGCAGATTGATCAATTTCCAGAGGCTGTATTTTGAATCTCCAGCCACGCGCTCGTTGTGAGCTACATCTATTTCAACTGTGTGCCTTGCAAAGCTGTTTCCCAAAACCGGAATAAACGTGCTTCTTTCATGGCATTGCAGCATAGCGTCCACAATATGCTTTCTGTAAGCGCGGAGCATGCAACCATAGTCGTGCATCTTCACGCCAGTCGCTTTCTGCGCGGCCTTGTTCACTATGGCTGAAGCCGCTTTTCTGAAAAAAGAATCTTTGCGGTTGATGCGCACGGTCCCGACAACATCGAATCCTTCCTCAATCTTTTTGACCAGATTAGGGATTTCTTCCGGTGGGTTCTGCAAGTCGGCGTCAAGCGTTATCACTACATCGCCGCGCGCTTCAGCAAAGCCTGCCATAATTGCGGAATGCTGACCGTAGTTTCTGTTCAACACGCACGCGATTATTTTTCCCTCATTTTGCTTTGCAGCATCGCTAAGCATTTCAACGGATTTGTCCGAACTTCCATCGTCGGAAAAAATTATCTCATACCTTGTCCCCATGCTGTCGCAGGCTTTAAGGCAACGCTCTATAAGTTCTTTAAGTGTTTCTTCCTCGTTGTAAACCGGAATGACCACTGACACTAAATCAATCTTCTTGTTCATAATTTTTCACACTTATATCTGGAAAATAAAAATAATTCGCTTACGATATCATTCAGCTCGATATCTTCAAGGTTTCTTTTTAATTATCTTCTTATCTTCGTCGGGCTTGACGGATTTTTTTTCAGGAGCCTGACCGAATTTTATCCCCACGAATTTTTTGGACTCTTTGTCCCATGGATAATTTTTTTCAGTAAAGTCGGGCTCTTCTCTCAATTTTTCGGCCAAGGCATCCGGAAGATATTTTAGATATTTATACTGCGTGAGAAACACGCCGCGCTTGCCTGCCAAAAAATCTAGAGCTTCTTTTTTGTCGGAAAGAACTTTTACAAGCCCGGGTTTGTTCAAATAAAACAAAAGCTTTGTGGGAACCTTCGGATAAAAACCTATTTGGCTTGACTTCATGTCCGCAGTCTCTTTTTTTAGAAGCAAGGCAAAAGGCTTTTCTGTTCTGAATTCATCCAACTCCACATATTGAACGCAGAAAAGCCCCGCCATCAGGATAAATCCTGAAACGGCAAAAGGCGCCAATGTGCTGGACAAGCCGGTCAGCTTAGGCAAAAGCTCTGGCATGCGCTTTTTCATTATCCACGGCATCAGGGCCGCGAGCCCAATGGCTGTAGAGCTCCAAAAAAGCTCCGGCGGCAACGCTGTTTTTGCCAGCTTGGAGGCCAAAGGCATAAACGCCGGAGAAATGAGCTCCACAGACGCAAGCAACACAAAAAGCATGCCCATCAAAACCAAAAAACATCGCTTCCATTTTTCAAGCCAGTTTGAGTAAAGAAAATACGATGTTAGAATAGCGCAGAATGGCAGTATCGGGAGGATGTAATACCACCTTCTTGAGCCGGAAGCGGAGAAGAAAATAAAAATAAGGACTATCGCCTCCAAAAGCCACTTTGTTTCCTTTGTCAATTTTTTGTATTTGCCAAAAGCTCCGACAAGCGCAAGGGCCAGCAACGGAGACCATGGGAGAAACAGCCTGGGCAAATGAATAAAGTAAGCGTAAAATGGATCTTTGTGGTCAAATGGATTGAAAAATCTCTCTATGTTTTCCCTGAACACCATGTAAAGCCCGCTTTCGTGGCTCTTCGTCAAGGCCATTGATATTTCACCGGCCGAAGAATTTTCGCGCGTCATCCCCGCATAAATGAAAGGAGCCAGATATATGACGGCTCCAATAATCAAGGCTATAAAATTGGATATTCTCACATGCCTCAGCCACTGTTTTTGTCTTATAAGGTAAGGGAACAAGGCCACTGCTGGAATGACAATCGCAGGAAGTCCCTTTGTATGGGCTCCGAGCGCGCATATAAGGTAAAAAACAAAATAAGTCAAAAATCCCAATTTGTTTCTGCGCTCCATAAACCAGGCCACTGCCAGAATTATCGCCGACATGTTTTCAATGTCAGCGTCCGCCTTCCGCGCCCAGAATAAAAAACCGTATGTGGAAAGCAGAATCCAGCCGGCCAATCGTCCTGTTCTGGGCGACCAGAGAGTCCGCCCGAGCCGGATTGTTGCCCAAAGCCCGGCCACTGCGCATATGCCGCTTGGAATTCTGGCTGTCCATTCGTTCATTACTCCTGACAATTTCGCCAGCACGGCTATGAGCCAGTAACTAAGCAAGGGCTTGTCGAAATATGTTTCGTCATTGATAAAAGGATGGAACCAGTTGCCGGAAAGCGTCATTCCGCGCGCTATTTCAGCCCAGCGCCCTTCAGAGCCACCCAGCGCCCTGTCTCCAAGAGCCCAGAAAACTGCCAGCAAAGCAACAATCCAGAACACTGCCGTCTTGATGTCGTTGCCGCCGCCTGTGATTTTTGCTGTATTCTTGTCGTCTGGCATTATTTAAGGATGTCCTTTATTGCGTCTGCCACATCGTCGACGTCTTCCAGGCTCATTCCCGGACACAGAGGCAAAGAGCAGATCCTGTCCGAATTCCACTCAGTGTTTGGCAAGGTTCCCGCCAGATTCATAGATTCAAGGTAATATTTCTGCATATGCACAGCCCGGAAATGAAGGCCTGTGCCGATATTTCTTTCCTTAAGCCTGGCCATGAATTCGTCGCGGCTTATTCCTGTTTTGTCTGTGTCCACGCGCACTATGAAAAGGTGCCATGCGTGCTTGAATGGATACTCCGGATCTTTCAAAGGCAGGATTCCGTCAATTCCGGAAAGCTTCTCGCGATATCTCATGGCCAATTCTGTGCGCTTCGCGTTAAACGCGTTCACTTTGGCGAGCTGCTTCACTCCAAGAACAGCCGAAATGTCAGTCATGTTATATTTGAAGCCGGGCTCCATAACCTGCGCCTGAGGCGACCTTCCTTGAGTCTTTCTGTCGTAAGCGTCCACGCCAAGCCCATGAAATTTTAGGCATCTGATATGGTCGAGAAGCTTATTGTCGTCCCCGCAAAGCATTCCGCCTTCACCTGTGGTTATATTCTTTATGGGATGAAACGAGAAAATGGAAATTCCGTTGTTCCCTATATGCTTGCCTTTGTATTCTGTGCCGACTGCATGCGCGGCGTCTTGAATGACTGTTATGCCATGCTCCGAAGCTATTTCATAAATAGGATCGAGATCAACTGGAGCTCCCGCGAAATGCACTGGAATTATCGCCTTTGTGCGCGGAGTTACACATTTTCTTACAGTTTCGGGGGTTATCATCAAAGTGTCGCGATCAATGTCCGCAAAAACCGGCTTTGCGCCCGCAAGCACAATCAAATTGACGGTTGAGACCCATGTCATGGACGAGGTTATGACTTCATCGCCCGCGCCAATGCCCAATGCTTTCAGGACAAGGTGCATTCCGGCTGTGGCTGACGCAAGGGCAACCGCGCCTGGGCAGCCCACGTATTTGCAAAAATCTTCTTCAAACTTGGCGTTGTTTGGCCCGGTGGTTATCCAGCCGGAGCGAAGCACATCGGCCACCGCCGCGATATCGTCTTCATCTATTGACGGTTGTGAAAAAGGCAAAAATTTATCTCTCATAGCATATTCTTCCCGAATTTGACCAGCATTTGCCGGCGGCATTATTCTGCAATCAACAAAAGACAAAAACTAGAACCTCGCAACGAAAAGTCAAATTGCCAAGCCGTTTATCAACACAAATAAAAACCAAAAAAGACAATTCTAGAATTGCTTCATGTTTAAAGAAATAAAAAAAAGAGCCCGATGCAATCGTATAAAAAGCCGGAATTTGTCCGGGCGGAATCGCGGGGCGGCAAAAGGCGAAAGCCGTTTGCGTATAAATGATTGCGCGACAGCGCACATTATCTAACGTCAGGGCTGCTGGCTGTTTTTAAGCGAAGCTAAAACAGGCAAATGTTGCCTCAGCGCTCGTGCATTGGACTTTTGGCGGCTCCATCGCGTTACCAGAAAATATTGATTGCCACAGGATTTTTTGTATTTAGGGCTTGACGCGCGATGAATTGGGCCTTAAAATATTTAAATTGAAATTGGAGATGAAATTGAAAAATACGATTATATGCGACAGCAATGCATGGCGTTGGCAGACTTGCCCTTTAGGTCTGCGGCTCGCTGTTGTTCTGATATAATCGACTGAATAAACAAAAAAATTACAACTGCGAAATTTATATAGCCGTCAGCCTTAAAAAGCCGACGGCTTTTTTTTATCCCTCAAACCAAAACAGGAATTGCAATGAAAAATAATAAAAAACGATGGCGCGGAATCTTTTTGACAATAAAGACAACTAAACAAAAAGAATTTGGAAATCAAAACAGGAACTGCAATGAAAAAGAGCAAGAAAAAACTTATAAATCAATTTTTTGGAAATTACGGCGGACAATTCGTTGCTCCGCAATTGAAGCCGCGCCTGGATGAATTGGCGCAGGCATTTGAAGAAAGCATGAATGATGAAGCTTTCCTTCGGGAATTAGAGCTGGAGCTTAAGCACTTTGTGGGCCGCCCTACTCCTCTGCTTTATGCTAAAAATGCGTCGGAAGAACTCGGCGGAGCCAGAATATTCCTGAAACTTGAATGCCTTGCAAACACGGGCGCTCATAAAATCAACAACGCAATAGGACAGGCTTTGCTTGCCAGGAAAATGGGCAAAAAAAAGATAATAGCGGAAACCGGAGCCGGACAGCATGGCCTTGCCGTTGCCTGCGCCTGCGCGCGTTTCGGGCTTGAGTGCTGTATATTTATGGGCGAGCATGATATTAAAAGGCAACGACCGAATGTGCAGGGCATTGAAATGTTTGGCGCCCGTATAATCCCTGTCAAAAGCGGAGCCGGAACTTTGTCGGACGCCGTCGACGCGGCGTTTGCCGCATTTGCCGAGGCCGACGATGACACGTATTTCCTGATAGGAAGCGCCCTCGGTCCGTCGCCGTATCCCGACATTGTCCGGGAGTTTCAATCCGTAATAGGCAAGGAAACAAAAAAACAGTTTTACGGAGAATGCGGAGAGCTTCCCGACATGCTTCTCGCATGCGTTGGCGGCGGCTCAAATGCCATTGGATTTTTCAGTGAATTCATAGATGACAAAAAAGTGCGGCTTATAGGCGTGGAAGCTGGCGGAAAAGGAGACGCTCCCGGAGAGTACGCGGCTAGAATGAACGGCGTGGGCGAGGAAGGCGTTTTTCACGGTTATAAGTCCAAGTTCCTCTATGACCAAGCAAGCCAAGCGCTTAATGCCACACATTCAGTATGCGCTGGATTGGATTATGCCGGCATAGGCCCGCAGCTTGCGCAACTCGGTGAAAGCGGAAGGATTGAATTTATGAAAGCGTCCGACAGCGAAGCCCTGGAAGCCTTTAGATTTTTTGCGCGCACAGAGGGAATAATGCCGGCCCTTGAGTCTTCGCATGCTCTTTACGGGGCAATACAATGCGCGAAAAAAATGAAAACAAACTATTCGATTGTCGCAAATGTTTCCGGACGCGGCGACAAGGATATTTTTATCACCGCTCCTGCTGTTGACCGGAATGGCGCCTGGAGAGACTTTTTGAAAGAAGAAATAAAACGCGGAGCTTGATTCGTTGTGGTTACAGCTCCCTGGACTTTTGGCGGAGCCGTCGGGCTGTCGCGCTGTTGTTGCTTCGCCGGTTATGGCAGACATCCTCTTGACATGTTGATATTTTCGCAATATCTTAAACGCCAATCTACTTGAGGCGCGGAGATATGGGAAAAATATTTTTACTGGCAACAACGGCGGCTCTTATGCTTATGAATTGCGCGTCTGCTTTTGCAGGCAAAGACGAGGGCAGCGAGTTTGACGAAGGCAGGATGAAAGCGCTTGCAAATGAAACTATGAGTTTGTTTGCGGCAGGGGCCGCATCGAATAATTTTTCTGCATTCAGAGCAAATGCGTCAGAGATCTTTCAGAAAAAATTTTCAGCGGCAACAATTTTGAATGCCTTCAAGCAGGTGATTGACGAAAAGGCTGTTCCATCGGATATTGTTAAAAAGCACAAGCCTGTTTTTACCTCAAAGCCTGAACTCTCAGACGGGCAACTGATACTTCGAGGCTATTATCCTTCCAACCCAAAACGATTGCTTTTTTCCTTTTATTATGCCGATGAAAAAAAGTCCTGGAAAATAGTTTCAATAAATCTGAACGCTGTTGAAGCCCCGCTAAGCTTGCCTTCCGACAAGGAGCTTGCCAAGCTGGCCGACAAAAGCCTGAATGAATTTATAAACGCGGTTCAGGCTGGGGATTTTTCCAGTTTAAGAGCGAATGCGTCGAAGCCGTTCAATAAACAGATAAAGGAAGAAAACCTGCTGGCAGCTTTTGCCGGGTTCATAAGGAAAGAAAAGCCCCTTGCCAGAGATGTGAAAGAAAGCGTTTCGCTTTTTGAGCCTGATCTCAACAGCAACGGCGTTTTGACGCTGAAAGGGAATTGCGCATTGCAAAAAAGTCGATTGTCCTTCACATTCAAATATATATTCGAGAATTGGGTCTGGAAGCTTTTGTCTCTCGACTTTAAAGAATATTCACAGTCACTTTAAAGAAACAGCGTGGCTTTATATCTCGACTGGAATTGTCTTTGGGCATTTGCGTCCCACGACGGTTATAAAATCATCCTTGCCTAAATAATTGACAATAAAATACTTTATAATCTTTCTCGGCAAATTAAATTTGCTTATATTTTTTGCAATAAAATTTTTGAGCCTATTCCTCGCTTTAGAGCCTTTTCCAAAAAAACCTGTTCCTCCAGATTTAGTCATTGAAACAATCTTGAATCCAGCTTTGGACAACATGTGTTCAATAGATTCCCGCGTAAAATGGCTTAAGTGGACTTTTGGCTGCAAATGTCCCCAATTTGCGCCAAGACGCCTTGAGTTTCCTGAATTAAAATTTGGAACGGTTATAAAAAGCATGCCCTTGTCTGTTAGTTTGCTGTTGAGCAGTTTCAATGTTTCCAGCGGATTTTCCAAATGCTCCAGCACGTGCCAGAGGGCAACAGCGTCAAAATATGAATCGGGGAGGCTTGATTTTTCAATATTTTCACAGCGACAATCAACAGCGAAGTTATCCTTCGCGTAAGCGCACATTTCCGCCGACAGCTCTAGGCCTACAGCATCAAACCCCTTATCTTTTAACGCCTTAAGGAAAAATCCTGCAGCTGAGCCTATTTCAAGGACTTTGTTTTTTTGCGGAGGAAGATATTTATTGAGTAGTTTGACCCTTTCGGCGGCATCGTTGGCAAAGATCGTAGAGTTCTTGGTATAGTCAATGTTTATATTTATATCAGAGGTTCCGTGGAAATATCCTGATTCATAAAATTTGTCTCTCGATTCTTTTCTCAGGCGTGGTGATGTATAAACAAATCCACAGGCAAGGCATTTGCATATAGACACTCCATCGTCAAACGAATAAATGTCTTCGTGTTCAGTCACAGCGCAAAGAGGGCAGGGAATAATTTCGGTCATTGTTCGAGAGTCTCCTGTAAATTTTCCCAGATATGCGTAAAAGCCACAATCAGCCTGGCAAAGTTTAAATTAAAAATGAGCCGGAGTCATATAGCCCTGAAAAAATGAGCAAAAATAAAAGGGGTGATTTTATTATTCCTCTCAAGGGTAAAGTCGCAGTATTAAAGTGACTTTGCAAATTAATAGCGAAAAATCTTTTCTTGAAATTGGCGCGCAGGCATGAGTTGACAAGCAGTCAAGGAACTTCATAATTCCGCCAGAATTTCGCTTTTCTTTTTATTGTAATCGTCTTTGCCTATAAGCCCTTTTCTGAATAATGCATTCAGTTTTTGCAGTCGTTGCTCAATATTTTTTGTCGGATTTTTCTTTTCTGGATAGAGCTTCAGTATTTTTTCTTTAGCGCCCTGATATTTGTTATATTTTTTGTCCAATTGTGCAAGGAATTCTGTTGTTTTTTTATGCTCTTCCGATGCGGCTGAAAATCTTTTTGAACATTTTTTTATGATTTTCAGCCAGTTTCTTATTTCGCGCTCAAGTCTGTTTATTGCTCTTCTTTGCTCAACGCTGAGGCCTTCGTTTACTACATGGATCTCGCTTTTTTCTCCTTTGTTGTTGTAAACGATCGTTGTGGAATTGCTCACTTGTGAATATATTTCATTGATCATTTTTGCGTTTTCGCGCACGTATTTTTTGTGCTCCGCGATAGAGGCTGACAAGTGAGTCATTTCCTTTGTGAGTTTTTCGAGTTTTATTGTGTCTTCGTCAATTTGTTCTTCCACGAAGACCAGTCCGCTTTTCGGAGCTTTATAGAGTTTGCCGTCGATAAGCATGAAATTATTGAAAGCCGGAACAACCTCAAGAATTTTTTTATTGAAAGCTTTATGATTTCCGAATTTGTTTTTAACTATTCCTCCGCGAAAAATAACCGGCTTGCCGTTCAGAAAAAAATATTCTTTGACTGTCATTTTTTTCTGTGTTTGCGCTTTGGGCGCATTCTCCTTTTTGAGAGATTCCTTGTTTTCAGCCATAGACAGGATGGCGGAGAGCAACAATGACAACGCAATTATTTTTATTCTCATTTGATAATTTCTTTCTTTGTCAGTAATTGTTGTTTATATTTTTGGCTGACCACTTGTAGCCCCAGTTGCCATTGTGGTTGAATGTGCCTTGAATCATATTTCCGTCGTTGCTTATTGTTCCACGGTATTCTTCGGGAATTTTATACTCGTAGCATTTGAATGAAATTTTGTTGCCCGTTATTGTCCCTTTTATCGGTCTTTGCTCGTTTATATTGCCGTAGCCTCTCATGAATCCCGATATTTTATTTCCTGTGCGCGTATAATTAAGGAAGAACTGTCCGAAATGAGCGGAGACCAGCCAGGTGTCGGAGCTTCTGGTGTCGTGTTTGCCATAGCCGGGCGCAGATGGCTCCATATGGCCGCATCCATAAAAGAATAAACAGACTGAAATAGCCAATATCGAACGTTTAAGCATTCTAATCCCCCTTAAGGCAATAGCCTCTCTTTTATCTTAAATCAGTTCCCGCATTTGCGCGGGGCTTCATCAATGATAGATTCATTACTTTTAATTTAACAGAATAATCAGAAAGAGCAAATAGTGTTTACAGGGATAATATTGGGCTTGCTCGCCGCAATGTCGCAGTCGTTTTCGTATCTTTTTTCGCGCACTTTTCTTGAAAAGAATGGCGGGAGCCCCATTAATCTTTTCGTGCTGTCCCATATTGCAATAGGAGCTGCAACTATTGTCATCCTGCCGCTTTTATGGCCCCGGGAGATGCCGGAATTAAAGGAATTTATTTTTCCTTTGCTTTGGGTCACTATTTTTTATCTAGGCGGACAGTTTTGTCTTTTTACGGCTCTGAAAAACGCCGAGGCTTCCAGAATTTCTCCGCTGCTGGGAGTAAAAGTGTTTTTTCTGGCCCTTCTGAGCGCGGCTCTGATGGGGAGTCGATTTTCCGGTCTTCAATGGAGCGCGGTGTTCCTTTGCATATGCTCCGCGTTGGCTCTGAACTGGACTGGCGGAGTTATGCCTTTGAAATCTGCTTTGTGGGTTCTTGTCGCTTGTCTTGGATATTCTATGTCTGATCTGAACATAAAAAGGCTGGTGGACTGCTTTCTTCATATGGGCGTGTTCCAGCGCTCGCTTTTCACGGCAAGCATGAGCTATGCGCTATGCGGCGGGATATGCTTGGCAATGCTGTGCTTTACGCGAAAAATATCGGCGAAATTGCTGAAAGACTCTCTTCCTTTTTCCGCCTTCTGGTTTGCGTCTATAATATTTCTTTTTGCCTGTTTTGCCATAATAGGGCCGGTGTTCGGAAATATTGTGCAGTCCAGCCGTGGAATAATTTCAATAACTCTTGGCGCGTTGGCGGCTGGGATCGGCATGCTCAGCATAGAGACAAAAGTGTCAAGGGGAGTTTTTGTCAGGCGATGTTTGGCCGCGCTCTTGATGATGGCGGCCGTGGCCTTGTTTTATTTTGGGAAAACGCCCGCGCCGCCTCTGCCGGAACTCTGAAAGTTTCAGCTCTGATTATTTTTGAGGATGCCCCACCGGCTGAGTCAGGATTATTTCCTGATCTTTTGCAAGGTTTAGCAACTTTTTCAGCGCTGGCTTGTCCACGTATCCCAACACTACGGTGCTAAGTCCTGCCGACGCGCAATATAGGTAGACATTCTGGCTGATAAATCCGGTGTCTGTGGCTGAGTAAAAAATCTTTGCATCAGGGGGTGCGCCTTCTATTCGACTATGATTTGACACATATGCAAGGACAACTGGAGCGTCTTTCACGAATCCTTGCTTGCCTGCCGCTGCGCGAAGGTCTTTTTGTATATGTGGCTTTAGAAGATTGCGCTCTGCGTCATAAATGTATGCGCCGCTTTTGAGTAAGACATAAATGTCGATTTCACGCCAGTTGTGGGCGGACGGAGCAGTGCGGCATCCTGAGTCTTTGCGGTTGACGCCAAACGCCGCCCATAGAATATTTGACAGAGTCTGCGGTGAAAGCTCTTTGGAGCTGAACGAACGTTTGGAGCTGCGTTTGTTCAAAGCTTCCATCAAGGGCATTCCGCCTGACATTTGAGGAGCAAGAAGCTTTATTTCTTTAAATGACTCTTTTGCTGCCGCATTTGTCGAAATGCCGCCAACCAGAAGAGCCAAAGCCAGCGCCGCCACTGAAAATTGAATTTTCTTCATATCTTTTCTCTTTTTTATTAGCTTTGACTATATTTAATTGTTTTATTTTTTTCGGCTAAAGACCCGACTGTTTGTTTTATACATTTTCAGGCTGCCGGGAGATATCACTTCTTTGATAAAGCCTGATTCTACAAAAATGGATATAGTTCGGTAAAGCGTTGACTTGGCATAAATGGCATTTCGTTTCAGGGCTTTTTGGAAAAGTTCTTCCAGCGAGTAGTTGCCTTTCATCGAATTAATTACCTTTAGCAGTTCTTCCCGCTCCGGTGTGTAATTGCGTCCAAGGGCTTTTAAATGAAGCCGCAAACGCTCCACATTCTTTCTATGATGTTGCATTTGTTCCTTCTATGTGTTGTTAAAAAAACAATACTTTAGCGCGTCTTGTTGCTTTTGGCAAGAAAACAGCAAAAGATATTGACTGAAAGCTTGTTTGAAAAAGAAGAAAAAGCGTATTATGTTGTGTGTTTCAAGTAAGAAACAGCGCTATATTGTGGTATTATGTCAGACGAAAACGAACATCAGTATGATGAAAGCAAAATCAGAACCCTGAGCTCACTGGAGCATATACGCTTGCGCCCTGGAATGTATATCGGCAGAATGGGCGACGGATCCCACCCTAGCGACGGAATTTATATTTTGCTGAAAGAAATTCTCGACAATAGCATTGACGAGTATATAATGGGCTTCGGACGCCGAGTCGACATCAGCATAGAAGAAAGCGAAGTGACCGTGCGTGACTATGGCCGAGGCATTCCGCTGGGAAAAGTCGTGGACTGCGTGTCCATAATGAACACTGGCGGCAAATATAACGACGAGGTCTTTCAATTTTCGGTGGGACTCAACGGAGTGGGCACAAAAGCCGTGAACGCTTTGTCCATGAAATTTACAGTGATCTCCTTCCGTAACGGCAAGTATAAGACTGCGGTTTTTGAGGGCGGAACTATTGTCAGCCAGAAAACTGGGGCAACTACAGAAAAGAACGGAACTCAGGTTTCCTTTATCCCCGACGTCGAACTCTTTCCCAAATACAGCTTCCGCATTGAGTACATAGAAAAACGCCTGTGGATGTACGCGTTTCTGAACAGCGGGCTTTCCCTCTACCTGAATGGTTCGCGTTATTACTCAAAGAACGGCTTGAAAGACCTGATTGAATCAGAGGTGGACGAAGACAACATATATGACATTATTCACTTTAAAGAAAAAACCGTTGAGTTTGCGTTTTGCCATACGGCCAACTATGGGGAGAATTATTTTTCATTTGTAAACGGGCAATACACAAACGACGGCGGCACGCACCTTTCCGCATTTCGCGAAGGTTTGCTCAAGGCCATAAACGAATTTTCTGGAAAGTCATACCAGGCCAACGATGTGCGCGACGGCATAATAGGCGCGATTGGCATAAAGCTGAAAGAGCCTATTTTTGAGTCGCAGACCAAAAACAAGCTGGGCAATTCTGACATACGCGGCTGGATAGTGAATGACGTAAAAAAGGCTCTTGTGGACTATTTGCACAAGAATCTTGAAGAAGCCGACTTGCTCTTGCAGAAGGTCACAAGGAATGAACAGCTTCGCAAAGAGATTCAGGCGGTAAAGAAGCAGTCCAAGGAAAAAGCCAAGAGAATGAACCTGAAGATCCCAAAGCTTAAAGACTGCAAATATCACTTTGGAGACAAGGACAAAAAAGGCAACGACCTGGGCGACAACACAATGATATTCCTGACAGAGGGGCAGTCCGCGGCTGGCTCAATGGTAAGTTGCCGGGATGTTTACACTCAGGCGATATTCTCGCTGAAAGGCAAACCTTTGAACTGCTTTGAGGAAAGCATAGACAAGGTCTATAAGAACGAAGAGCTTTATTATATAATGCAGACACTGAATATAGAGGACAATATAGAATACCTTCGTTACAGCAAAGTGGTGATAGCCACGGATTCGGACGTTGACGGTTTGCACATCCGCAATTTGCTGATTACTTTTTTCCTTACCTTTTTTGAGCCCCTGGTTTTGGCTGGGCATCTCTATATTCTCGAAACGCCGCTTTTCAGGGTAAGAAATAAAAAGGAGACAATTTACTGTTACGACGAAGAAGAACGCAGCAGCGCCGTTTCCAAGCTGGGCGGCTTGAACAAGTCGGCTGAAATAACACGATTTAAAGGTTTGGGAGAGATCTCCCCGGATGAGTTCGGACAGTTTATCGGTGAAGATATACGCCTGCAAAGCGTGTCGGTTGACCATATGAAAGGCATTCACGACATGCTTCGTTTTTACATGGGCAAGAATACCCCAGAGCGAAGAGACCACATAATGAGCAATTTGGTTTAGAAGAAAAAATAAATGGCAAAGAAAAAAGAAGACAATAAAAACATAAAAGATAAAAAAGAGCTTCAACCGGAAATTCCGGAAGATTTGACGGATAAACTTGCGTCCGAAGCTGAAGATGCGCTTGAGCCTGAAGATATTCCAGAGGCCGAAGCGCTGGCGGAAGGCGAACAGGAAGCGTCTCTTCCAACGCAGGGCAACAGCTACCTGCGGGAATTGATGGACTTAAACTTTATCGAATACGCATCATACGTCATCAAGGAAAGAGCCATTCCTAACGTGGATGACGGCTTGAAGCCTGTTCAGAGGCGCATATTGTGGTCGCTCTACCGGATGGATGACGGCAAATTCCATAAGGTCGCGAATACAATAGGGCACACAATGCAATTCCACCCGCACGGGGACGCTTCCATAGGCGACGCCCTTGTGGTGCTTGCCAACAAGGAATATTATATAGAGAAGCAGGGGAACTTCGGGAATATCTTCACTGGCGACCGCGCGTCCGCCGCCAGGTATATCGAATGCCGGCTGACTCCCATGGCAAAGGAAGTGCTGTTTAATAACGACATAACTGAATTCACCGATTCTTACGACGGCAGAAACAGGGAGCCTGTTTCGCTTCCGGCAAAAGTCCCTTCATTGCTGATGCTTGGCGCGGACGGAATAGCCGTAGGCATGGCCACTCACATTCTTCCTCATAATTTCCGCGAGCTTCTTGAGGCCCAGATAGCCGTGCTCCAGAAAGAAGATTTTGAAATATACCCTGATTTTCAGCAGGGCGGCACAATGGACGTGTCCGAATACAACGAGGGCAACGGCAAAGTCATTCTCCGGGCAAAAATAGACATAGAAGGCCGCAAGCTTATAATTCGCGAAATTCCGGCGACCACGACAACGGAATCTTTGATAGCTTCAGTTGAAAAAGCGGCGGAAAAAGGGAAAATAAAGATAGCTTCGATCAGTGATTTTACAGGCGAGCATGTGGAAATTGAAGTGATGCCAATGCGTGGATACGATACGCAAAAAGCCTTGGCGGCGCTTTACGCATACACCGACTGCTCTGTTTCTGTGACTGTGAACATGATGGTTATTTGCGAGAACGCTCCTGTGCAAATGAGGGTTTCGGACGTAATACTGCGCAATACTGGAAAACTTCTTGAATATCTGCGCAAAGAGCTGGAGCTGGAACTGGCAAAATTGCAGGATAAATTTCATGAAAAGACTTTGGCGCAAATATTTATAGAAAATCGGATCTATAAGCGCATAGAAGACTGCGAAACTTACGATTTGGTTATGGAGGAAGTCCGGAAGGGGCTCCATAAATTCAGAAAGATGCTCAAGCGCGACATTATTGACGAGGACATCGAAAGACTTCTGGCCCTCCCGATTAAGCGCATTTCCCTTTTTGACATTAACAAAAACCGCAAGGACATAGACGACATACTCTTGCAGATAGGGAAAATTGAGAAGTATCTCAAGCAACTAAATTCTTATGCGATAAAATATCTGAAAAAATTGCTTGAAAAATATGGTGATAATTTTCCGAGACGCACAGAAATCGAGAAATTTGACAAAATAGACCGTAGCAAAGCGGCTTTGAACAATATAAAAGTCGGCTGGGACAGAAAAAATTCCTATATAGGCACAAGCGTAAAAAGCGAAGAACAGGTGACCTGTAACGAATTTGACCACTTGCTTTGCATCGAGCGGAGCGGCAAGTATAAGATTATAAGCATTCCTGACAAAATGTTTTGCGGCAAACTCTACGATTTTAGAAAATATGACAAAAAAACTGTTTTTGGCGTGGTTTATTCCGACAAAAAAACAAACAAAGTTTACGCCAAGCGCTGTGCCATATCCAAGTTCATAAAAGACAAAGAATACCAGATATGTCCTGAAGGCTGCAAGCTGGAATTGCTGACTCCGCGACCCAATTCAATATTCGAATGCCGCATCAGCACAAAACGCAAAGACAAGAAGACTTTTGAGCTTAATCTGAGCGAAACGCCAATGAGAACCCCGAAGGCGAGGGGATTTCTCATTTCTCCGAGCAAGCTTTTAAAAATAACTTTTGACAGTCTGGTGGAAGACGAAGAAGAAATAGAAGAAATAGAGCCTGTGGACATAGAAGCGCAGGAAGTTGTGGAGATGGAAGAAAACCACGCAGAGTCTCCTGTCGTCACAAAAACAAAATCCTCGAAAAAATTAAAAGATGCTCAGACTGATTTGATCGTCGACGCGGAAAGCTATGACGAGGAGAATTCAAAAAAAGTTTCCAGCAAAAAATCAAAAGAAAAAGCAAAGTCCGCCAAAGAGAAAAAATCAAACTCAACAGGTGACTCAACAGATGACTCAACAGATGACTCAACAGATGACTCAACAGATGATGACAGTGAAACTGATTGGGGAATAACTCAACCGGAATTCGGTTTTTAATCCAAAAAATGCTAAGGATAAATAATAATGAATGCCATATCCATTATCACAGACGAGATAAAAGAGCAAGTCAAAGATGTAACGGATAAAATTTTCAGCAATCCTGAATTGGGATTTGAAGAAAAAAAGGCAGTGGCGTGGCAAGTCGAACTTCTGGAAAAACATGGCTTCAACGTTGAAGTTCCAGCGGGAAAACTTGACACCGCTTTTAAGGCAAGTTTTGGAAACGAAGGCCCTTCTTTTTGTTTCATGTCGGAATATGACGCGCTGCCGGACATAGGACACGCCTGTGGACACAATTTAATTGCGGGCGGAGCCCTCGCTGCTGGCATCACCTTTAAGAATATTCTAAAAAAAGACAACATCCCCGGCCGGATAGTCATTATGGGCTGTCCGGCGGAAGAAGGCAAAGGCGGGAAATTGCCGCTCATTAAAGAAAACGCATTCGCGGGAATCGACGCGGCGTTGATATGCCATCCCTACAACAAAACCCTTACCGAATGCGGCTGGCTTTCGGTTTCCAGATTTAATGTCTCATTTCGCGGCAAGCCCGCGCATGCCTCGGTGTCCCCTTGGGAAGGACAGAACGCGCTTGATGCCGCAATGCTGCTTTTCAGCGGCGTGAACGCATGGCGTCAGCAACTGCCGGAGGCAAGCAGAGTGCATGGAATAATAAATAAGGGCGGTTCCGCCCCAAATATAATTCCCGACTATTCCGAGTGTTTCTTTTACGTTCGCGCCGACAACGAAAAAACGCACAGCATGATGGAAGAGCGCTTCAGGCGCATAGCCGAAGGCGCGGCATTGATGACAGACACAAGCGTTGAATGCAAAAGATTTGACAACGCTTACGCTTCCGCCCTTTATAACCGTCCTTTGGACGAGGAGTACTATAAGCTGGCAAATGACGCTGGCCTGAATCCGATTATGGCGGAACGGAGGGGAAGAGGATCTTCAGACTTCGCGAATGTCTCGCAAATTCTGCCATGCATAAACCTTTTCTATGGCATAGCCGACAAAGACATATCTCTTCACTCAGTGGAGTTCAGAGATGCGGCAGGCTCGGCTCATGGCTTTGAACAGACCATGAAAACAGCCGGAATAATGATAGACATCGCATTTCGCTACATTACAGACAAATCTTTCAAAGAAGCCGTTGATCAGGATTTCCAGAAACGGATTGAAGCAGACGGCGTTGCTTGAAAAAAATTATATTTCGTAAAGGCAGTGGCGAAGCCACTTTTGAACCCACTTCGTGGGGGCGACAGCGTTCTTGACTTTTGGCGGAGCCATCAAACTATTCGGCAAATTTTTCGACGAGCTTCTTGTCGATCAGATATATGCAGATTTGCTTGGCTGCTTTTTCTGAATATTGAAATTTGAATCTCAGATTTTTGATGAGAAGCTTGACTTCGTCTTTTATTCTTTCGTCGTAGTTTTTAAATGAATCAGAGCCAAAGTCTTGAATGGCGCGCCTGAAATTTTCATTGCTGATGAATGGAGTCAGCACATTTTCTTTCAGATTCTGATAATACCTCTTAAGCAAAGAGTTAAACTGATCTGTCTTTTCAATGTTTTTGTTTGAGTTTATCTCATGAAGTGTTTTTGAAACATATTGTTTAAGGACATCGTTTCTGAATTCCTGGCATTCTTTTTCCGTTGCGTTGCCCTTTATTAGCCTTTTTTCCATGTTGAGATAGTAGTTTTCGGTTATGTCCAGGCTGTTGCCGGTGTAGGGACATTCCCAAGTTGACCCAATGTCAAGGTTAACGGAGAAAAGGTAATTTGAAATATCTTTTGAGATTTGATCCTTATTGTAGTAGAACATGGATTCCTCCACTTCCTGCAAAACAGTGTAGTCATAGAATTGCTCAAGAGAAGGCAGGAAATCTTTCGGCAGTTTATCATGGTATTCAAAAGGCTTGAAGAACTCCAGAAGATTTTCCATATTTATCAGGTAGTCGCGGTTTTTGTGCCGGTTATAAAAGCTGTTGAACATTTCAAGGGATTCTCTGCCGGAGAAGCCGGTGTTGCCTTCCGCGTTGCCTTCCTGAATAATAATTCTCTGCCTCATGTTTCTGTCGAGCTTTTTCATGTCTTCTTCGGACAGCCATTTTGGAATATATCCTGAATAAATTTCCATCTTAAGAAGCAACAGGCTTTTATCGCAGAACTTAGCGTATTTTTCTGGGTTTTTAATCCATTCGTTCATTTCCGATGAGTCGTTTTTTAGCCTGGTCGACACAACTGTCTTTGCAAAAGCCATAAGGATTCTAGGCAGAAAATGCTCGTCGATTCCGCCGCCGAAAGTATTTTTATATATTTCT
Source organism: uncultured Victivallales bacterium (assembly GCA_964651145.1). Lineage (GTDB taxonomy): Bacteria > Verrucomicrobiota > Lentisphaeria > Victivallales > GWF2-45-14 > CAZYVR01. Next base: position 30,135 of record CAZYVR010000006.1, read on the forward strand.
CTTTCTGTCTTATAATCGCGCACATATGGGATGGGGATTTTCAGGACTCTGTCTTTGAAAGATTTCTCCTGGTCAATGATGGCGATGTCGGCGGGGTTGACCAGAGCCAGGAACAGGGAGTTAATGGTCTCCTCGAATGTTTCCACTTTGTGTATGCCGTCGCTAATAATGCCATGAAGATTTTTCAGCCGATCAATATTGTTCACTTTCACGTCCATTACGGCGTAGACTCCGTTGTTGGTTTTTGCCATTCTGGAGTAGGTGTATGAAATAGCGTCACTTGTTTTAAGTATGGAATTTATCCATTTCTGCAACTCTGAATTGCCAAGAGGTACTTGCTTTAATTTGTCGCCGGGGTTGTAGACGCTTATGCCTTCGCCCAGTTTTCTGCTGAATTCATATTTTCTCACATGGAGCATTCCCAGTATTTGTTCGGGTGAGAATTTTTCGCTTAAGGTCTTGTACAATGAAGAGCAAATAGGGCAGGGTGTGTTTTTAAAAACCCACTCATATTCTCTGTGATGGAACAATTTCTTTTTGAAGTCGCGGTCTTCTATTAATTCATCCAGCAATTCCCTGCGATATTGCTTTGGAATCTGGATGATGGGGTGATCGTGGCTTGGGCAAGGCACAATAAGGTAGCGGTCTGTAAATTTATTCAGGATGCTTTCTTCTTTTTCGATTTCTTCTTCTCTGTTGAAGATAAGTTCAGGCTTTATGCTTTTTGATCTCAATATATGAGGGAATCCGAACATCTCCGTGTCGATTTGCCATACAGTTTCGTACATTACCCCTTCGTCAAGCTCGGAATAGTCTTCCAGTTTTTGGAGGATGTTGTTCAAAAATGTGCTTTTTCCGCTTCCAGGGGGGCCCACAAAAACAAGCATTTTATTTTTCACGACTCCTTCTTTCAGGGAGTCGGCCACATTGATAAGCCTGTTGGCAAGAAGGCGGTCCGCAAAAAAAGGATTTTCTGCTCCTTCCACAAAAAGCGCTCCTGTGTCGTATTGAATGTAATTTATCGATTCGGGGTCGTTGGGATATTCGTTGATCCCGTGGGGGACATAATAACGGATCATGTCGTGGAAAAGCTGAAAGATGTTTCTCAGGCTCTTGGCAGGCGTTTTGGACAACAGTTCCAGAAAGTCCTTGAACTCTATATTCGCGGGCTTTTTTTCCCTCTCAAGCTTTTTGTTAAGCTTTTGAAGGGTTTTTTTTATTTTGTCAGCTGGCGACATTTTTTGTTAGCTTTCTGTCTTTTATTTTATAAATAATTTTTTCAGGCTTGCCCTTTTTAATGAGATGCGTCTCCAACTGCGCCTCTCCTCCCCATAGAAATTCCAGGCCTATCATCACATTCTCGATAAATTCCGGCACGAGCTGCTTGCCCTCGTAATGGTGCTCAAGGGAAAGGATTCCGTCCTCTTGTTTTTCATGCGACACGGTTATATGTGGAGGATGGATCAGGCTGTTTATAATCTTTTCCTTGTAATCTTCAGCTTTTTTGCTTTTAATATAGTATTCCTTTGTCATCCTCTGCTGGTTTATTCTTTCGCCTATTATCACCAGATTATGTCTGTCGACAAAGTCCTGATCGACAAAGTCATTAATAAAATTGAAATCGCAGAAATTTGACCTGAGATTAAAAATAAACTCTTTGCCTTTTCCTGTTTTTTTGTCAAATTTTTTCCTGGCGTCAGCGTCGTGTATTTTCTCAAATTCATACGATATTTTGCCTTTGTCCGCCATTTCCTCAACTTGTTGAAAGAGCCTCCAGCCTATTGCGTAAGGGTTCAGCCCCAGCTTGGGGATCGATGTGACAAAGGCGTTTACTTTTGCAAAATCTATTTCATGGCCTTTGATTCTGTCATCCTTCAAAAAAAGTTCGTAATGCCAGTATGAGGCCCAGCCTTCGTTCATTATTTTAGTTCTTCTCTGCGGCTCAAAATACAGCGCGGAGTTTCTCACAATGTGCATGACCGATTTCATCCATTCATTTTCCTCCCTGTTCAGGAAACTTGAATTCTGGATTAGATATTCGATTATATCTTTGGCTTTGGGTCTTATTTCCCTCAGGTGTTTTTCAAACAAATTCTCAAATTCGGCATGTTTGTTTTTTACTTCCGAGATGAAAGTCGACTCCGCCTGTTCCGGGTTTTCCTTAAGCGTCCTGTTGTAATGGTCTATTTCCTTCAGGTATTCAGGGATGGAGACTTTTTTCACTTTCTGAAGAAAGACGTCAAAAAAGTAATCAATCTTGTTGGGCGTTCTTTTTTTAGGCGAATTTATTTCGGAAAGCACCTGATAATAGCCTGTTATATTGTCGAGCCCGCGGGTGAATTCAATTACGTAGTCGACCCATCTGCCATGCTTGGTTCTGAAGTCGGCAATCAATCTTTTGTCCGCCAGAGCCATGCCCACGAAATCATCGTCCCAGGTATGTCTGAAATATGAATTGTTCTGCATGAAATCGATATGCGCAAGCACATGATAAAAGATCATCACGTTCAGCCAGTCAGGATTGTTGTCATTGTAAAAAGAAAGGGCAGGGCGCGAGTTGATGACTGTTTCATAAGGATTGTTCGGGTACAGGTCATATTCCTTTTTGCCCTTGATCACCTCAAGGTCATGGATCCAGTAATCGTAAAGGGTTGGAATCATCCCCTTGGGCCTCAGCTCCAGAAGATCCTGATTTGTGACAATATACTCAATGCTTTCATTGTCAAAGGAAAGCCCGGCGTCTCTGGCTCTTTCTTTGCAGCCTTCCATTATCTTCTTGGTATGTTGATCGATTATTTCCATTTAGGACACCAGTTCTTTTATGCCTTCGACAATTCGTTTGTCGTCGGCTTCGCCATCAATGACGTCAAGATGCACTAGATCTTTGTTTTTTTCGATTATAGATTTATTTTTCAAAAATTTTTCAAATTCCGTAATGCGGTCCGAGGGGCCGTAGCCGCCTTTGACTATAGTAATCCCCATTCTGTTCACGTAGCTGAATATCTTGTTGAACTCAGCTTCAAAGGCGTCCGGGTCGGTATTCCAGTCGTCGCCATCTCCGCCGTAAAAAATATAAATATTATAATTGCTGGCAAGATTTTCTTTTTCCACTATTTCATTCACCATCTTGAGCGAGGAAACTATTTTAGTGCCTCCCGCGACATTCATGTTGTAATATGTGTAAAAGTCAGGCGCTTCTTTTGCGTCGGTGTCATGGACGATAAATCTGGCCAGCGCCTGCTCTTTGTACTGGTACATCAGCCAACTGTAGATCATGACGTGCTGGGTGCAGACTATTTCAGTCGGGCGTCCGCTCATTGAGCCGGAGTAATCCCTCAGGAAAAAAACAATTGCTTGAGATTCATAATCTTTTTCTTTTGAGAGCACTCTGTAAACATAGTCATGGGGATTAATAAGAAGATTTTCTGGATCTATTGGCTTTTCAGGATCAAAGCGTTCAAGGCTGATGTTGGTTTTTATAATTTCCATCAATGTGTTTTTTTTGTCAAGCACTTGTCCATGGCCTCTGTTTTTGTCTGTCAGGTCATAGGTGTACTTTGTCAGTGTTTTTCTGGCGCCTTTGTCCTTCAGATTTGGCAGCTTGAATTTTTCAGTCAAGATCTTGCCCAGTTCATATGCGCTGGCGCCTACGTCATGCTCTTCGCCGTTGCCTTGTCCGGCTCCTTGTCCGGCTCCTTCCTGTTCACTGGTCAGTGGCCGTTCTCCTATAACGTCGCCTTCTTCGCCTTTTGCGGTTCCGGCTGATTCGCCGGTTTCGCCTTCGCCTTGCTCCTCTTCCGACTCATCCTCCGTAACTCTGTTGTCATGGTAGAATTTGTCTTCAGTGGTGGTTGGAATAATGACTACTTGTTTGCTTCCGCCTCTGCCTGGCTTTATGATTTTTCCGACGTTTATTTTTCTTTTAAAGCCGTCCTCCTGGCGTCGTTCATCCCGTTCAAGAAGCTCGTCCAGAGATTTTAGGGTTTTGTAGCTTGGAGCCGGCGCGTCGAATGACTGCAGAGCATGCAGGTCATTGGCGTTGTATATTTGATCGGCAAGATCCGAGCCGAATGGGATTCCTTCAGGAAGGCTTATGGCATGGACTTTATTGGAGCTCAATTCTTCGGCTATATGCCTTGGAATTTTTTCCGAATCCGGCGTTTTATTTTTTTTAGTGAAACTCGACATGGCATCCCGCTTATTTTAATATTCCTTCAAAGAACGCAAAACATAGCTAAAAACTGCTGTAAAAAGAAATTGAGGCCAACTCAGCTTTCGTCCTGTCTTGTGCAGAAGTAATCTATTGTTTTCTGGGCGCACGTGTTGCAATAGCCGAGCTTGTCGATCATAGTTTTAATGATCCTGTTGTAAAGCTTTTCGTTTTCTTCATTTGTTCTGTTGGCCAGAGCTCCCACCAGGCTTCCTGCCCCGGCCACGTCGGACTGCAGCCTTACATCGGTCACCGCTTTAACAAGCTCGTTGTTGTCCATGAAGTCATAATTCGGATCTGTATGAGCCTTGCGTCCGTAAATCCTGCGGACTGTGGTTCTGAAAGATTCTTTCTGCTCATGGTTTTTCAGTCCAAGCCTTTCCTCAACGCTTTTGATGTAAGTTTCGTCAATTTTTATGGCCTTTGCCTCGCCGGTTCCCGGATCGGTGTACCGCCACATATTGTCGGCTCCAACCTCCTGCGAGTCGATTGCCACTACCATGTTCACATAGTTGAGCACTTCTTTTTTTATGGCCTGAGGCTCGTCCATATAGGCGTTGAACATGGTCGTCCTCACTTTTTCCCTGTAGAGGGCCTTGCCGGTTTTTAGATCCTCCAGATATTTTGCCCTGAAATTGGGGTCCTTCACGTAATCAAGGATCACTTGCTGTATGGCGGTAAAGACATTTCCGGCAAACATGCATTTGCCTTCCTGAGTCTCTGAATTTTCAATTAGGAGCTGGATGGCTCTGCCAAGGTTTCTGTGTCCTATGCCTCTCTGTCCGAAACGCCTGGTTATGTCGGTTTCCTTCTGCAGGTCGTCGATCAGCTCAATCAGGGCCTTTACGCTTTTGTCTCCGGCGACTTCGCCCGAGGCGAGTTTTCTTATTTCGAGCGGAGTAAGCTTTTCTGAGCGCGGCAGCCTGCTCAGCACTATGGCGTTGGACGCCGCAAAATTGAGGTTGGGGTCAATGTGCAGAGAATCGCCACCCATTGTTGTCTTATGCAATGATCCGAGCGCGTAGTTGGTCAATTGCTCCTGAAGCCTGTAATCGGTGTTGTGGCCTATATAGCAGATGCGGCAGCGGTCCACGATGGGGGCTTCTTCTTTTTCGCTGACAAAGCGGTTGAATTCCTCATTGTTGCTTGTCGCTACTATCAGAGTGTCGATTGGCCATTTGTAGCCGTCAATTTCAATGGTTCTGTTCTGGATTACTCCCAGGTAAACCTGGACCAGGTCTTTCTTGTTTTTGAACATTTCATCACTGAAATGAATGCCGCCGCCGCCTACGCGGGCGAGGGCTCCCACTCTCAGGTCGATTCTGTAAGGATTGCTTGTGTCGGTTATGTGCAGGAGCCTTTGAACTGATTCTTCGCCCAAAAGGTCTTTTGCTGATGAAGTTATTTTATCCCTTGCCGAGTATTTTCCTGTAACAGTGCCCAGTGTTTCGCTCATGGGGACGGGGATGATTTTAAGAAATTTGTTCATTTCCTGAATATCGCCGCCAGTGTAAGCTCTTATGTCTTCGAATATATAATCGCTGCAAGCGCCGAGAGGCCGATATTTTTCATAAAGCGCCTCAAGCTCTTTGTCCTTGAATCCCAGTTTTCCCAGGTATTCCAGGCTTTCCTCTTTGGTTGCGCAGAGATTCATGGCGAGGACCATCGGGTCTTCAAATGTCTGAGATTCGATTTCAGTCAGCCTCCCATAAGAGCCGAGTTTGTCGATGTCCACAAATTTAAATGTGTATCTTCTGTTGCCGTCTTGAGATAAAAATTTGCGATAAGTCGAGCACAGGTATTCGACAAAGTATGTCTTCCCGTTTCCAGGTTCGCCAACCAGCACAAAAGCCATTTCTGAGGAGGAGCCGTTTTCCGCCGCGTCTTTGACAAAAGACACAAAGCTGTTGATTTCGTCATGCAGGCCAATCAGATGTTTTTTCCCTTGTCTGAAAATGCTGAAGTCATAGGTTGTTTTGCCGTTGACCTTTGCTTTTTTAAAAGCGTCAGGGCCATCAAGCGTCATTCTTGTTATTGATTCATAAACATTTTCGAAGCGCCTGTTTCCTTTTAGGACTTCCTTGACGTGGAAATCCAAGCTTTCTCCTGTTTTTTTTCTCATGGCCTATATCCCCGTTTTCCCGTCCGTTTTTCAGCCAGGGGCCGAAAGACCCGGGGGTTATTTATTTTTTTGGCTTATTCCCTCATACTACAATTATATCTTGGTTTAGTTGTTTTGTCCAGCTTTTTTATTTGTTTTCAATACTCGCAGGAAGCAGGCCAGAAATGGCGGGAGCGCATGGGGCTTTTGGCTGCTCCATCGACTTCGTCTATTTATTTATTTTAATTCAAAAAAAGGGTGTGCTGATGAAATAATGTGCGGAAAATCTGAAAAGATTTTCTCGTGGGCAACTTTCCGGCGCGAAGCGCGAAGCCATCGTTGGAACACGGGCAGGCAAAGCCTGCACAATAGTTTGCTTCCGCAAACTTTTTTTGAGTCGCGAATAAGTTAGCGCTCAAGCCAAAAAAGGCAGGGAGCTATTTTTTGAATTTCAAAAATTTGGCTTGCAGGACGCGCTTGTAGGTTTTTACATCTGTTGACATCTGTTGCGCGTTGACAGTTCCGTAGCCATAGTTGAAGTTCTGATTCATATGAGTCCATGAGGAACTGCTGTCGTCATCGATAGCCCAGGCATTTGAAGGGGAATTATTCATAAGTTGGTCTTCCCTCGCATCGCCATCAGGAATAATTTCATAAGCGGTTATAAGGATTGCGCTTGCGCCAACGGCTTCGGCTTTGTCAATGAGCTTCTTCTGAATCTCCTCTCGCGAGAATTGCTGATATGGGGCGGAGGCGCATGCTTGTCCCATTATTGAATAGGGGCGTTTAATTTTTGTTTTTTCGGAATAAACTTTTACAGAGGCAGTTTCCGGGAAAGTTTCACCCACATAGTTGACGCTGATACAACCGACAAGGCAAATAAAAGCGCATGCTGCAAAAAAGGCAAATGCTGTTTTCATAATCTTTAAATATCTCCTAAACACATTAATATGTTTTGTTTTGATTAAAAACTAATGCGTCGCGAGGAAATTTCAAGGCGGCAAAGTCTCTGTTTTTCCGGCAAGGCTGGCCGCCCATGGCAAATTGGCGTTTGATAAAAGGGCTGAAGGGAGTTAAATTGTGCAAGGTAAACTATAATTTTTTACATTAATATGGAGGAGTGGGATGAAGGCATTAATATTCGCATGTTTTGCTGTCGGATTGGCTGCGGCAAGCTTTGGAAGAGATATTACAACTCTTGACGGAACCACATACAAAAATGTCCAGATAAGCAATGTTACCCCGGCTGGCTTTGACATCGCTTACACTCCCAAAGGCGGCGGCCTGGGCATTAAGGAGATTTTTTTCAAAAATCTGCCTGAAGCAATGAGGAAAGAATTCGGCTATAGCCCAAAGAGAGCCGGAGCCTTTGAAAAGAAAGTCAACAAGATCCGCCTGCAGAGAGCTAAAAAACAAAAATGGCTTTACGAGCAAAAGCAGAAAAAAGAGATGGAAGAGCAGGCAATCAACGACCATCTAATGGCGCAAATCCAGGCAGGCAGACAACGCATTACGCTGAAAGTTGTCAGGCCCACTCAGGGCGGCGTCATCGGCTGGGGGGAACTTATGCAGAATTCCGTTACAACAGGGCAATTGGGCAAAATATTTGTTGTTGGATTGGATCTTCCGAATGGCGGCGAATGGGCGGGATATATTTATCCCATAAAGAAGCCAATGGAAGGATATCCCGCATATGCCACAAGCATTGAGAAAGCTCTTGTGCTTATAAAAGCCAATATAAAACAAGGGTATTACAAGAACAATAATAAAAGCCAAAATAATAGCGGCTCACAGAATATGGGACTGAATGCGCCTCAGGGCGCGCCCGAGAATCCCAATCTAAGAATAAAAGTGAGAAAATAAGAGCTTCGACTCTTATTTCTGAAGCTTCAACGCTTTTTGGATTGCCGGATACATGTTTTTCGCCATCCTCATAAATCCCAAATCGTTGGGGTGGCATCCGTCAACAGTGCAGGCGTCGCGCTCTTTTTCTCCAAAGAGCGTTTCGCCGTCAACAAAGTAAACATTTTTGTCGCCTTTGTCTAAAGCATTTTCATAAGTTTTCCTTATTATTTCTCTTCTTGTAACGTTTGCTTTGGGGCACTCATGGTCGAAATCGCACTTGGATGCAATCACAATGGGCAGTACCGGCTGCTTTTCTCTTATTATACGGAAAAATTTTTCATGAGTCTTTTCCAGATGCTCAATTGTGGGAGCATTATGGTCATAGTCCATGACAAACGCGCAAAGGTCAATCGAGCCGATGCTTTCGGCTATGACCGGCTCTCCGCGTCCGCTGCCGCTGAATCCCAGATTCACAAGGTTGGCGTCGAGCCAGCGCGCGATAATGTGGGTGTATGAATTTCCTGGGCGTGAAGCGCATCCGCCCTGGGTAATGGAGCTGCCGTAAAAAAGGATTGGCTTCTCAAAGGTGAATGAAGCCGGCTTTTCGAGTTTCGCGTCAGGGTTGAGGCCAATCAACACTTGCTTTACGCCGCTGTAGAGCGGCATGTAAATTGTGCATTCGCGCATTTCGCGGGAAAGATTTTCAGCCATTATCGCTTCAACTTCAGTCTTTCCAGCTTCTGGGTGCAGGGCTTTTTTAAATTTTTTGCCTGTTCCGGAGCCGATGTAGAGGTCAAATCCGGAGCTGCCTGTCCTAGTCATGTGCGGCATGTCGGACGGCTCAAAAAGCTCGGCTCTTAGCGCTATAATGTCGGAATCGGTTTTAAAGCGCATCATGCCGCCGCTAGTGCAGTAGGCCAGATGCTGCACGCCTTCGTTAGTGTCAGGTAGAACGCTTTCCGGTAGACGGCATAGCCTTTCGCCTTTTTCATGCCACGGGAAGCCGTGCATCGCAAATGGCTCATTCAGTGCGTCTATAAAATTCAAATCCTTTCCGTCTATTCCTTTTTTGCGAAAATTTATGTCAATATCCTCAATTTTTTTGCCGCTCATCAATATCTCCTTCAAACTGCTGTTGAAATTTTCCGTTCTTTGTCAATATTTATATTAAAACTTAAAGTAAGTAAAAAAGCAAGCATTATGAAAAAAACTAACGCTATTATTCTCGCAGCCGGATTGGGAACAAGACTAAGACCAATAACCGGCAATATTCCCAAGCCATTGATTCCAGTCTGCAATCGTCCGCTCATCGAAAACATTATGCTTAATTTAAAAAATGCAGGCGTTGGGAAAATGGCGGTAAACACCCATTATTTGCCGGATAAGATGCGAGATTTTGTGGCAAAGTCCTCATTTGCTGACACAACTGAACTTTATCACGAGCCTGACATACTCGGCACGGGCGGCCCTCTTGTAAATGCAAAAAAAATGCTCTCAGACTCCGATTGCTTCCTCCTGCATAACGGCGACATTCTCACAAATATTGACCTGAGCGAACTGATAGAGCAACACAGAAAAAGCGGCGCGCTCGTCACTATGACTCTTATAGACGGCCCTGAAAACAAAGTGCGAATAAACTCTGAAGGAACAGTCGTCGATATATTGGACAAACTCGAATATGCGTTGGAAAATACCCGGAAACTGACTTATTCCGGGATAATGGCTCTGTCACCTGAAATATTCAACTTTCTTCCGCCCAACCCGGTGAATTGCTCTATTATTAAAGCTGTGATAAGAGCCATAGACTCGGACCCTGGAACTGTAAAAGCTTTTGTCCCGGAAAATATCTATTGGAATGATCTGGGAACGATCAAACAATATTTTCAGGCGCATGAGGACATTCTTTTTAAAAGGATTATTTCTTTGCCTGGAGTCGATATCCGCGAAGACTCTGTCCTGGCTGGCGCAAACACAATCATTTCGCCAGACTGCGAAATTTCAGGCTTTCTTTGCGCGGGCGACAACTGCCAGATAGGAGAGGGCTCCATAATCTGCAAGTGCATCTTGCTTGACAACGCTTCGATTGGAGACGGCGAATTTCGCCACAGCGAAATAATCGGTCCGGATTTCAGCCGCCACAAAAGCTTTCAAACACTGAAAGAGCTAAAAATACTCCAAGGCATGGATTTGGAGGCTTTTAAAATAAGCTCCCTTGTGGAACAAGGCTCCGACAGGGGATTTTTCAGGCTCACTGGAGAAGGCTGCATTTCCAGAGTGCTCATGCATTCTTCTGAAATAGACGAAGATTTCGAAAGGTACATTGAAATAGGACGTTTTTTGTCGGCTCAGGGCCTTCCCACGCCGGAAATTTACGAAATTGATTCAAAAGAATTTTGTGTGCTGATGGAAGATCTTGGCAATATGACTTTATACAAATTGACAAAAGGAAACATGTCCTACGAGCGCTTCGAGGATTTGTACCTGAAAACAGTCGATTCTCTTGTCGAATTCCAAGTAAAGGCCACGGAAGCTCTTAAAGTGTCAGACATGAAAATAAGGGAATTTTCTCTTGATTACTTGCGGTGGGAAACTGAATACTTTAAAAAGAATTTTTTGGAGAATTACTGCGGGATTCAGGAAAAGGAAACAGCGGCTCTTGATTGTGAATTTGACAAGTTGGCTCAATGCGTTTACGGGCATCCCAAGATCCTCATGCATCGCGACTTCCAGTCGCAGAATATACTCATCCAAGACGGAAATGTTAGGCTGGTGGACTTTCAGGGCGCGCGGATAGGCCCTATGGCTTACGACATAATGTCGCTCTCAAGAGACCCTTATGTAAAGATACCCGAGGAATTGAAAAATAAATTGACGGCCCGCTATTTTTCCAGATTTGAGGAGCTTGGAGACTTTGATATTGTTCAATTCGATGGCTCTCCCGATAAGATCTCGCGTGAATTTTTGACAACAACAGCGGGTTTGCAGCGCAACATGCAGGCTCTTGGCGCCTATGCGTTTCTGTCCTTGAAAAAAGGGAAAAAAGATTATTTGCAATTTATCCCTCAGGGTTTTGAATACCTTCTTCAAGGCTTGGAAGAATTCCGGCAAATCAACGACGCCGGCTTCAAGTTGGACGCGCTCTGCGGCATATGCGCAAAACTACAAAGAGAAATGGCGCAGTAAATAAATATGCGCGAGGCGCAAACTTTGGGGCATTTGGGGCAATACTCTATTAGAACTTTATTTTCTTGCTGTTGTATTTTTCAAGTTCTTTCCTGCGTTCTTCGTCTTTTTTGCGCTGTTTTGCCTTGGTCTTGAGGGCTATCGCTTCATCCTTTGTTTTGGGAGATTCCCTTGTAAGTGTGAATTCCTCATAGCCATTGCGATCTTCTGTCCGTTTGATATTAATGGTGCCTGTTGTTATTTTGCCCGTCCAGTGAAATGACTGTTCGCGGGGCATTAATTTTTTATTGCCTTTATTTTTGGCCTTCTTGCTCTTTGCTTCTTTGACCTGCTCTGCTTCGTCAGCTTCTTCATCGGCTTCATCATCGGCTTTTTTGCGCGTTGCCCTGAGTTTTTTTAGCTCGTCAGTCATGCCGTAGCGGTCGTTTAAGACTGTTCCGATGCGTTGCATGGCCGCTGGATTTTCCACTATTCTGAAGTTGACCACCACTTTGTAAAAAATTCCATGAATGAAATGAAGCTCAACTACTTCTATTGGGTTGTCGTTCGGGAGAGTTATTGTGAAAAAATCTTCTGCTTTGCTGGTCGTTTCTCCTGTGTTTTTGTCATTGTTGTATTCAGCATCATCTTTTCCTTCTGAGATCAATAATTTCACATCGCGCTTGGACTGTCCCCAAAGGGCCATTTTGTAGCCTTGGTCAGCATCTATGCCCGCGCAAGTATTTGCAATTTTAAGAAGTTGCTCTTCAGCTTTCTTCTTTATTTTTTCATACGTTGTCTCTTCTTTTTTTATCTCTGTCTTTTTGGGCGAATTGGACACAATCTTTTTCGGATTGTCCGGCTCTTTTTTGAGCGATGCCACTTCCACTTTTTTCTTTTTTGTTGGCTTGCACAGTGTCGAGATAGAGTTGAGGTAGAGCTTGGACACTTCTGATGGAGTGCGCCAGGAGTCGTAAGCGTATATGAAGCCGGAATCCTCATTCGTTGCTATTTCTTTTTCTTTCATCTCATTGCGGACTTGTATGGAGTAATGAGTTTTGTTGGTGTAAAAATCAGATAGCATTTTTCTGATAAATTGGAGTTTCTGTCTTTTGCAATCTTCCTTGTCAAATTTATATCTGAACTCAGGCAATAAGTCGTATATGGCAACGGTTCTTTCGTCTATCTTGATGCTGTTTCCGCCAAAACCATAAAATATGCCTTCCTTTGAGTATGTTTTGTCGCCGCGCCTGTAGCGAACACGCACATGCTCCATAAGTTTGCATATCTTATATTTTTCATCTGCCAGCTTTTTTGCTTTCTTCCTTAGCTCTTTTGCTGATTCAGGAAATTTTTTCTCTATTAGTTTTTTTGCTTTATCATTCAGTTCTTTTGGTAAATTTATATTGAGCTTGTCTTTAGGCTCGCTGTAATATTCATTGATTTCCTTGTATATAGCTTTTCGGACATCCATGTCCCCAAGATTTTCTCCCGCTTTTCGATAGGTTTGAACAATTTTTTTAATATTGTTGAAGTGTTTGAGCGATTTTGGAGGAGTCTTGGCAGGGCATAGCTGCGCAAGCATCAAGCATAGCGCTGATGTAATCCCCAATATAGTTTTGTGTAATTTTCTCATAATAATTATTTTTTGTCCAATCAAAAAGCAAAGATACAACTTCTTTGTCTTATAGCAATTGAAACAATCTCGTATATTATATCAATTATAAGAAAATTTCAATTAAAATTAAAAAGCAAAGTTTATATTAGCTACGGAAAAAAAAGATGAATGCAGAGAAAATAACTTCATATGTATGCAAGCTGGAAGATGACGCTGTCCAGAAGCTTGCGAAAATTCTGGAAAATTGCTCATGGAAGATGGATGCTCATCCACACGCAAAATGGCGCGCGCAAAGAGACAAAACCACAGTGGTCGCTTATAACAGCGGCAAGCTTACTGTTCAGGGGAAGGGGACCGGTGATTTTGTGATATTTATTCTTGAGCCGGAAATCCTTGGAAAGGCTGCGCTTGGATATGAACATGTTGATCAGGGCTCCGGTGAGATTATTCCCTTCTCTCCTCACGCGGGCTTGGACGAAAGCGGAAAAGGCGATTTTTTTGGGCCACTTGTGATTTCTGCGGTTTTTGTTGACAAAGGCATGGAGGACGAACTTTCCAGAGCTGGGGCGCAAGATTCAAAAAACATTAAAAATCCTGTCAAGATCAAAAATGTGGCCTCAGATATTCGCAGAATTGTCAATGGGAAATATGCCGTGGTATCAATAGGCCCGGAAGCATACAACCGAATGTACGCCAAAATAGGCAACTTGAATCGCCTTCTCGCCTGGGGACATGCACGCGCGCTGGAAAATCTTTTGGAAAAAGCTCCTTCTTGCGTCTCGGCCCTCGCTGACAAATTTGGAAATGAAAAGCTAATTGCAAATGCCCTTATGGAAAAAGGACGCAAAATAGAACTGCGTCAGCAAACCAAGGCGGAAAGCGACATTGCGGTGGCCGCCGCGTCCATACTTGCCAGAGATGCTTTTGTAAAAGCCATGGAAAGACTTGGGGATCAGCTCGGAATGAAAGCCCCTCTCGGCGCAGGGCAAAAAGTTCTTGATACTGCCGCAAAAATTGTCAGAGAGCGTGGCGTTGAAGCTCTTGATCCACTGGCTAAAAGACATTTTAAGACTTTTCAAATAGCCGTGGAAATGGCTAAAATGCCGGAAAGTTGATTTTTTTGTTAATATCTTTTGGCTTTTTTGCTTGTATTTAGGGGCTGAAATCTTTAGATTACTCGTTTTCTGTTTTCGCTTGTTATTTTTGAATACAAAATCTTTATAAAATCATATAACATAACATTAATGTGTAGAAGGAGAATGACAAAAAATGAGCAAAATTCATGCCGAACATGTTTTTACTTCGGAATCCGTTTCTGAGGGCCATCCAGACAAAGTTTGTGACCAGATTTCAGACGCAATCCTTGACGCCTGCCTGGCTGGCGATCCAAATAGCCGCGTTGCTTGCGAAACACTTACAACAACCGACTTGATTGTTATTTCCGGCGAGATCACAACTAAATCCGATGTCAACTGGGAAGTAGTTGCGCGCGACGCTGTAAGAAAAATAGGCTACACAGACGGAAATATTGGATTTTGCGCAGACACATGCAAGGTTATGATTTGCATTCACAGTCAGTCTCCAGATATTTCTCAGGGCGTGACTGCTGGAGAAGGGCTTCATAAAGAGCAGGGCGCTGGCGACCAGGGCATGATGTTTGGTTTTGCTTCAAACGAAACAAAAGAATTGATGCCAGCTCCTATTATGTACGCCCACAAAATAGTTCAGGAGCTTGCCCGCCTTCGCAAAACTCAGCCTAAAAAATACAATTTCCTGCGTCCTGATTCAAAGAGCCAGGTTTCCATACGCTATAAAGCTGGAAAGCCCGTGAATGTTGAAGCCGTTGTTGTTTCTCATCAGCACACGCCGGACATGAAGAAAAAACAGCTCGACGATTTGGTCAAGCAAGTGGCAAAGAAAGTTATCCCAGCTTCCCTTATGAAAGGAAAGATTACATACTATATTAATCCTACCGGCAAATTTGAAGTCGGCGGCCCGCATGGCGACACTGGATTGACTGGACGCAAGATCATCGTCGACACTTACGGTGGCGTGGGATCTCACGGCGGCGGCGCTTTCTCAGGAAAAGACCCCTCCAAGGTTGATCGTTCCGCGGCTTACATTGCGCGCTATGTGGCAAAAAATATTGTTGCCGCAAAACTGGCTGACAAATGCGAAGTCCAGCTTGCATACGCAATAGGCGTGGCAGAGCCGCTCAGTATCAACGCTGACACATACCGCACTGGCAAGCTGGAAGACGACTTAGCGCTTGAAAAGATTATCCGCGAAGTTTTCGACCTCACTCCATCTGGCATTGAAAAGGTTCTTGGCTTGAGAGATTCCAAGAACAAAAAGTGGTCATATCAGGAAACAGCCGCATACGGACATTTCGGTCGCGATATTTTCCCGTGGGAAAAGACGGACAAAATCAAAGCCATTCAGAAAGCGGCTGAGAAATATTTAAAAAAGAAATAATCGAGTCGCATATGTCAGACAAACTGAAAATATTGGGCGTCGGTTCGCCAATACTTGATATTCTTGTCAATGTTGACGATAAATTTATCGAAGGCATTGACGGGGACAAAGGCGGAATGGAGCTTGTCAGTTCCGAAGCCCTAGAAGCCATTCTCGCCAAAACAGGCGGAAATGCGCCTCATAATGCTCCGGGCGGCTCAGCCGGGAATACTATATTCGGCCTTGCAGAGCTGGGGACGCCGGTGGCATTCCTAGGGAAAGTGGGCAGAGATCAGGACGGCGAATTTTACACAGGCTGCCTGGCTAAGCTGGGTGGTGATGTTTCCGCTTTCCGTTATGCGGACGGCATTCATACAGGCAGATGCCTTAGCCTGGTAACGCCGGATTCCGAAAGAACGATGAGAACAGACCTGGGCGCTGCGGCAACAGTGACGGAGGAGGATGTCAGCCCTGATGTCTTTGCCGGAGTCAATCTTGTGCATATAGAGGGATATATGCTATTTGCCGAGAATATCCTCAGAAAGACGCTTAAGGCAGCCAAGGACGCAGGATGCCGCATAAGCCTTGACATGGCTTCTTTTGAAGTGGTCAGATTCAAAAAGGACATTTTGCCGGAACTGCTCTCCGAATATGTTGACATTGTTTTTGCCAATGAAGACGAGGCCAGGGAATTCTGCGGAGATGTTTCTCTTGAAGAAGCTTTGGAAAAGCTTTCGGAATACTGCGAAACCGCTGTGGTTAAGATGGGCAAAGAAGGAAGCCTTATCAAGCGCGGCGAGGAGATCGCCAGGGTCAGAGCCGATGTGGTTAACGCTGTTGACACAACAGGAGCCGGGGACTTGTGGCAGACTGGCTTTCTTTATGGTTTTGTGAATGGCAGATCACTTGAAGAGTGCGGAATACTTGGTTCTGCTCTGGGCGCTGAAGTTGTCCAGGTTATGGGCGCTAATATTCCTGACGCGCGCTGGGATGTTATTCGCAAAAGCCTGACATAATTAAGGACTCTGATGGATTATTATATTCCAGGCATACTGTTCGGAAAAATGCTTGAGAAAGCGGGTGGGTTCTAACTTTGCGCTTGCGCGCTTACTTTTTTTTATAAGAGTTTGAATGTTTTGAATATTTTATTTATTAAATTTTGGAGAATAAAAAATGGATTATAAAGTCGCTGATATTTCGCTTGCCGACTTCGGACGCAAAGAAATTGAAATTGCTGAAAAAGAAATGCCCGGCCTGATGGCCACTCGTGAAAAATACGGAAAAGACAAGCCGCTTCAGGGCGTCAAAATCATGGGCAGCCTGCACATGACCATCCAGACGGCTGTTCTTATTGAAACGCTTGTGGAACTTGGAGCGGATGTCCGCTGGGCTTCATGCAATATCTTTTCAACGCAAGACCATGCCGCCGCGGCAATAGCTAAAGCCGGCGTTCCTGTTTTTGCGTGGAAAGGCGAAACTCTTGAAGAATACTGGGAATGCACAGACAAAGCCATTACATGGCCCGATGGCAGCGGCCCTCATCAGATTGTAGATGACGGCGGAGACGCAACGCTTCTTATTCATCGTGGATATGCGGCTGAAAACGAAGCGTCTATACTTGACGAGCCTACAGACAACCACGAGCTTCAGGTTATAAACAGCCTGCTCAAAAAGATTCTTGCGAAAACTCCTCAGCGCTGGCATAAAGTCGCCGACGCAATGGTCGGCGTTTCTGAAGAAACCACCACTGGCGTCCATCGCCTTGCCCAGATGCATGACAAAGGCGAGCTGCTTTTCCAGGCTATAAACGTCAATGACTCTGTAACTAAGAGCAAGTTTGACAATGTTTACGGTTGCCGCCACTCCTTGCCGGATGGCATCAAGCGCGCAATGGACGTTCTCATCTCCGGGAAAACAGTCATGGTTTGCGGATTCGGCGATGTGGGCAAAGGCTCAGCCGAGGCGATGCGCAATGAACGCGCTCAGATTCTTGTCAGTGAAGTTGACCCGATATGCGCTCTTCAGGCGTGCATGGCCGGATACAAAGTCTGCATTCTCGAGGATGCGCTCCCGGTTGCCGACATCTACGTGACAACCACTGGGAACAAAGACATTATCACAGCCGAGCAGATGAGCAGGATGAAAGATCAGGCTATAGTTTGCAATATTGGCCATTTTGACAATGAAATACAGGTAGCTAAACTCGAGGCCATGCCCGGCGTCATAAAAGAAGAGATCAAAGGCTGCGAATGCCCCGTGCATCGCTTTGCTTTCCCTGACGGACGTTGCATTTATATGTTGGCCGAGGGACGTTTGGTCAATCTTGGATGTGCCACAGGCCACCCGAGTTTTGTTATGTCAAACAGCTTCACTAATCAGACACTTGCCCAACTTGATATCAAGAATAATCCTGATCGCGAAGTTGGCCTTTTCCGTTTGGATAAAAAATTGGATGAAGAAGTGGCAATGCTGCATCTTGAAAAGCTTGGCGCAAAGCTGACAAAGCTTACTCAGGAACAAGCCGACTACATCGGCGTTCCAGTGGACGGCCCATACAAGCCGGAACACTACAGATATTAAGCCGAAAGCTTAAGAAAAATAAGTTTAAAGCCCCGGTTAAACCCGGGGCTTTTTTTTTCTGAATGTTAAAAAATAAAAAAGCCGTTCGATGCAATCATATAAAAGCCGGACAGCGCCTGGACGGAGTCATCGAAGAAGTGAGCCTGCGCATCAAATGGCGTCAGCTAAACAGGGCAGCTTGAGCGGACTCCGGTTGAGTCGGGTTTTCATAGCCATGATCGATGGGGAGATTGAACTTTTGCGTGGCGGCCACTGCCAGCTCGTCGCAAAGATTATTGTCGGCATTTGAGGCGTGCCCTTTTACCCATATAAATTCAGTGGAATGAATTTTACAAAGCTTTAGCATGCGCTCCCAAAGGTCTGGATTTTTGGCATATTCGTCTTTGGTGCGCTTCCAGTTTTTTGCCTGCCAGCGCTTGGCCCAGCCTTTCATCATTGCGTTGACCAGATATTTTGAATCGGTGTGCAGCTTGACTTTGCAGGGGCGTTTCAATGTTTCCAAAGCTTTTATGGCTCCAATGATTTCCATGCGGTTGTTTGTTGTTTTCTTGTAGCCGCCGGAGATAGTTTTGCGATGCTTGCCGCAGCGCAGAATGCAGCCAAAGCCCCCCGGCCCCGGATTGCCGCTGCAAGCTCCGTCCGTGTGGATGATCACCTCTTCTGATATTTTAGTCATATTTCTTGTTTCCATGCCCGGAATATATATTCGCGT
>CAZYVR010000007.1:0-42816 GCA_964651145.1 uncultured Victivallales bacterium
GGAGGACGACCATTGCTGGAGCGTGGGCGGAGCTGAACGACTGTTTGAAAACTTCAAGATCTTCGCCGAAAAAGGCAAGAAGCTTTTATGCGTAAAAAGCGAACTGGCCGAGAAGCTTTTTGCCGGGCACAAAAATAAGATTGAGCTTGATCCCAACAATATATCCTTCTCGCGCCTGAGCGAATCCAAAATATCGGAATGGCGCGGCTATCAGCTTGTAAACGCGGCCATAGCCGTGTCGGCCGCGGAACAGCTTGGCCTGTTAAGGACAGACGCGGAGGACGCGTTGAACTCATTTTCCGGAATTGAAAGGAGGATGATAATTCATTTTCAGAACAATCATCTGATTGTGGCGGAGGACTACGCCCACCATCCCACCGAAGTAAACGGAGCTATTTCATCTTTAAGAAGCCGCTTCCCGGAGCATCGCATGCTTGTGGCATTTCAACCGCATCGCTACGCGCGTCTTGAACATTATTTTGAGCCATTCGCTAAAGAACTTGCCAAAGCTGACGAAATAATTATAACCCCAGTCTTTGCCGCTTGGGTTGAAAAAGGAACAACAGGCTCCGAAGAGCTGTCGGCAAAAATTGGCGAAAAATCCAGCTTTATGGACGCGACATGGGACAAAATGGCGGAAGAAATAATGGCAAAAATTGCCGGCAAAACATTGATTGTGTTGCTGGGGGCCGGAGATATTGACGGTCTTTTGCCGCATATAATAAGAATGGCGAAAAATGGGTAAAATAGCATTTTACAACAGGTTTCTTGTCACCCGGGAAATTGTTGACTCGCTCCAGAGCATAGGCAGGGAAGTTGTCACTTTTCAGAACACTGATGAGCTTCTGGAAGGCGAAGATATTGATTTTGTCATGGGAATCAATTTTCATGAATTTGTGTAGAAAGCCTGTGTCAATTGTGATTTGCCTTATGTTGTCTGGAGTTTTGACTCTGGAATCTTTAACTCTGTTTTCGATACTTTCGGCTTCGACAAACTGAGGGAAAAGGACTATTTGTTCTTGTTCAACAGACATGATTATTCCAAATGTTCGAAATTGCATCAAAATACTTATTTTTTGCCTTTTTCCGCCGCAAAATCCTTTGTCAGGCCACCCAGGCGCAATGATTTTAAATTCGACATTCTGGTTGTGATGAACACTTATCATGAAACCAAGGCCAAGGCTGAAAAAGTTTTTCAGGAATTATGCGATGCCCAGACAGATCCTGCAAATTTGAAAATGCTTGAGCTTTGCAGAGCTCTAATGGAGCTGACGGTTGAGAAACATAAAAACATCGTAGATAAAAATAAAATATCCGAATTTTTGGACAATTATATACGCGAATGCGGCGCAGATCCGTTTAATGCCGATAAAAAAAGCAGATTCTGCGCTGAGTATGGACAGATCCTTTCATATGAGCAGCGAGCCCAATGCGTCATTGACTTATGCAGGACCGGCCATAAAGTCGATGTTTTTGGCGACTTGCGCTGGAAGAGCATCCTCGCTGATTATCCGAATGCCACATGGCATGGCTGCGCCCAGTATAATGAGCTTGCCGATCTTTATAACAGCGCAAAAATAAATATAAACCTGACCCAAATCAAAAATCTGGACAGCATTCCGCAAAGGATATTCCATCTTTTGGCTTCCGGCGGATTTGCGCTCACAAATTTTGCCGAAGAGCTGGAGAGTTTCTTTTCAACATCCGTTCATCTCGAATCATTCAAAAGCTTTGATGAGATGGTCGGAAAAGTTTGTTATTATATGGAAAACGAAGAGGAAAGAATAAAAATTGCCACTCAGGGGCAGGAAGAATTTCTTTTGCGCCATTCAATGGACAACAGACTTTCATATATTTGTTCTGTGGCATTGTCCTCTTAAAAAGTCTTATCGGATTGACTTTTTGTTGATTTGACGCCACTTTTAATATTGTCAACAATGATAAAGGACAAAGCAAATGACATCTGGAGCTTTCAATCATAAATATTTTCAATTAATTGTTTTCATCCCTTCCCTGTTTTTTCTTGCATTCAACGCGGATGCCAAGAAAAAAAAATATTTAAGGGCAGGACGCCAGGAGGTTTTGGAATCGACGGGAATCAGGTTCAAAGGAATAAAGGGAGCCAAGCCTGCGCCTTTGCCTCGCATCGCCAGATATCCTTTTACCTGGAAGAACAGTCAGGGCAAAATTATTAAAAAAATCGAATTATATTTGCCACGCGAATTATGGCTTCACGCGCAATGCCTTGGGCGATGGGCCGGCGAGTCCGGCAGTCTGACCGTTCTAAAAATGACAGTTCCTCCATTGGAGGGGTTGAAAAAAACTCCTGTGACACGAGGCTACGACAAAGAAACCGAGTATGTAAAAAAAGAAGACTATGACAAATGGCTTAAATCTGCTTCAGCCAAATGGGATAAGGAGAAAGTCGCAAAATGGCTTGAGTTGCTTGCTGAAGGAAAAGTGGATTCAACGCCAAAAAACATCAGCAAAGGAAGAATAAATATAGATGAATACACCACTTCCGTGTCAGGAGCTTTTTTGTTTTTGGTCTCCAATTCCAACACTCCAGGCTCCCATTTTGTCCTGTTCTACAAGCTTGCCCCCTTGGCTGAAATAGAAAAGAGCAGAAAAGGCATACTGCAATCAGTTAAATCAATCGCTTTTTTTGTTCCCAAGAATGATAAAAGCAAGCAGAAAATAACTAGGAAAAGCATAAAGAAAAAAGATCGCACGCCAGAATATATTGCCAGCCGCGAACAAGTCATTCAAAATATAAAGAACCTCGATGACTGGTGGTTTCTGGAAACCATGAATTATATTTTTGTGGCCAATATCAAAAAGAAAAAAATGATAAATGACATACAGAGCCAAATTGAAAGATGCAGATCCATATATGAAAAAGCATATCCCCAAAAAAAGCCATTGAAAGCTGTCAGTGTGGTGAAAGTCTTCCAGGAGCGCGATGAGTATGTGAAATATTTGGGTGAAGAAAGGGGAAAAAGAACAGTTGGATTGTGGGCTTCGTTTAGAAAAGAATTGGTCGTGTCCCCTAGAGAAGGCGGGAAAAAAGGGCAGGGCAAAATGCTTCGAACCCTTTATCATGAAGGTTTCCATCAATATATTTATTATATGACCGACGAAAAAAATGTGCCTCCCTGGTTTAATGAAGGCCATGCGACGCTATTTGAAGGCATTAAGTTTAAAGGACGTGGGAAATTTGAAATCGGCATGGCTCCGCGACGCATTAGGCGGTTCATGTCAATGGGGAAAACAACATCGGCAAGCGCCATTTCCGATCTGCTTAAAATGGGCTATGACAAGTTTTACGAAAAAGACACTTCCTCCAGAAATTACACTCTGGCATGGGCTTTGACCTATTTTTTGAACAAGGGCGCGCCCGTCATGAAAGAGAAAAACAACTATTCGGATATTCCTGTGAAATACATTGAATCCCTTTGCGTGAGCAAGGATGGCAACAACGCAACAGAATCCGTCTGGAAAAATATTGATATGGATAAATTTGTCAATGATTTCAACAAATTCTGGTCAAACAAAAAGCTGATTAAAAAGTCATTGAAATACGATTTCATTAAGGCCAGGGAGATGGAGAAAGAAAAAAAATAAGCATCATCGCGCCAGATGATGCTTGATGGCTCCCAGGCTGATTAGCAGATCGACGGCGCGCAGCAGGCATTTGTCATTTTTTTCAGCGCCTATTTTCGATGAAATCTCTTTGTAGGAGATTTGCGGATATGCTTTTGTTGTTATTGACGGCTTGATTGGCCTTGCCACAAAATCGGAAAGATATTTCGGGACAATAGGAACCAAAAGCATTTTGTCTATTGATTTGAGTTCTATCTCTTCCATCTTGAAAGGCTTGCCTGCCGTTGGCTTTCCTATTGCAATCGCCTGCCTGGCCTTTGCCAGGCAATAAACAAAAATCTCGGCGGCTCCTTCAGTTTGAGCTGCGACAAGCATGGCCACGGGCAAAGCAAATGCTCTTTTGATTTGTTGGCCGCCTGGCGCAAGGGGAATTGATTTGCTTTTGCAAAACAAGCGCGCTGAATCCAAAGCTGTTTTGTCATCGCTTCCCGAGCAATTTCTCAAGTCAATAATTATTCCGACTGGCTGTTTTGCTATATTTGAGACCATTGCGCAGTCAGACTGCAAGTCTTCAAACACGCCTTTTTCGAACCTGTCAATTCTGATGTAAGAAAGTTTGTTGGAGGCTATATTGACGATATTAAAACAATTTTTTCTTTTCTTTTCTTCTGTTCCGTCGCTTTTTTCTTTTCCGCTTTTTTTGTCTGCTTTGACTTTGCTTTCGATCTTCAATCCTGCATTTAAAGATTGCGCAAATGCTTTTATCAGCTTGTCTCTTTTTTGAGAGTTTTCCGCCAGCTCATTTGTCAATGAAGGATAATATTTTTCCAGAGCCTGAAAAATTTCACGCAAGGACGCAAGGACTTTATTGTCTGAAGCAATTGCCTTGCTTTGTTTTTTTGAATCTTTTTGTTTGGAATCCGGCGGCTTGAGTCCAAAGCCGGAGATTGGAAGCTCCTGCTTAATCTGATTTTCTTCCGGTTCGGCCTTGCCTGTTTTTTGAGCGTCCGCCGCAAGCGGCACACAAGCGGCATAGCACAATGCTAACAGACAAAAAATCAGATTATTCATAGGAGCTCCTGATTTTAGCGCGGGTTCAACCTTTTAGCTCTTTTTGAAGCTCTTTGTCGGCCGCGTTTATCATGTCTACTTGTTCTTTTCTGAATTCCTTAAGCTTCTTCGCCAATTCCTTGTCCGAAAGAGCCAGGATTGAGATGGCAAACAACGCTGCGTTTTTGGCTCCTGCTTTGCCGACAGTAACAGAAGCCACAGGAATTCCAGGAGGCATCTGAACTGTGGCGAGAAGCGCGTCAAGGCCGTTAAAAGGCTCGCAAGCCATAGGCAGCCCGATTACCGGCAGCGTTGTGTGCGCGGCGATGACTCCGCCGAGATGCGCGGCCATTCCGGCGGCGCAAATTATGATTTTGATTCCTTTGGCTTCGGCTTCTTTTGCGAATTCCGTTGCCGTGTCTGGGGTTCTGTGAGCGGACATTATCCGCGCAGTGAAAGCGACGCCAAAGTCTTCCATCACTTTAAATGCATTTTTTACGTTTGGCAGGTCACTTTTGCTGCCCATAAGTATTGCGACTTTTGCGTTTTCCATAATTCAACACCATCAAGATAAATTAAGAATAAGAAAGAGAAAGAAAAAAGCCGGCGCGCTTTTTTGAAGCAAACCGGCTTTTGTTCATGCGAATAACAGCTTTTTACTTTTTTAAGCTTTCAGGATCGCCTTTTTCAAAGCCGATTTTGCCTTCGCCAATTTCAAGCAAAGCTACGTCCAGATGGTTTTCATCATTGCATCTTACCATCTTTCTGGCCCCAAGAGCAAGTTGCCTGGCTCTTTTTGCTGCAATGATAGAAAGATTCTTTGGGTCTGGTATGACCTTTTTAGCTTTTTCAAGATATGCATTGTTCATTGCATGCGTTCCTTTGTTTATTAATAGTCAATAATGTCGCGATGACTGTCAATTATAGTCACATCTCCGCTCATCACGATTTCGTGATAACTGTTGAACACCGAAGCTGCGTCGAGAATATATCTCTCAGCCAGAACTTCGCGTTCTGAGTCCTTAAGCGCGTCTCTGATCATAAGATAACCTGTGAACAGGTATGTTTCCATGTTAACCAGATATTTTGCGACTAAATCATGATATTCGCGGTCTTTTTTGTCACTTACAAACTTTACGGCTTCGAGTTGTTTCTTGTGGAATCCCTCGAGCAGATGTTTGAGCCTCAACAGTTTGCCGTCGTATGGCAATGCGTTGTATTTTGCTATGACCGAATCAAGATTGCGCTGGATTATTCCGCCGATGGCCGCAATGTGCTGAAGCTGCGTTGTGCCTTCGTAGATATTGGTTATGCGCGCGTCGCGAGAATAGCGCTCCGCGTTGAAGTCGCGCATAAATCCGGTTCCGCCATGGATCTGGATTCCGTCATAAGCCACTTCATTGGCCACTTCCGTCGCGAGGGCCTTGCTCATGGGAGTCAGAACCGCCGCAAGCTTATTGTGAAACTTTTGCTTGTTGCGAACTTCCTGTGTCAGCTTTTCGGTGGGAGTGGTTTCAACAAGATGGTTGTAGCCCGTGCGCAAGTCGACAGCCGTGGTTGTCTCGTAAAGCAGCGCGCGTGTGGCTACAATTTTTATCTTCATCTTGGTCAACATGTCATATACAGCCGGGAACTTGTCGATGGAGCTTTTGAACTGTTCGCGTTCAGCCGCATATTTTTTGGCGTCGCGGTAAGCTGCCTCGGCTATGCCGAGAGCCTGTCCGCTGATTGCCACGCGGGCGCCGTTCATCAGAGACATCACGTATCTGGTCAGGCCGCGTCTGCGCTGTCCGCAAAGTTCAGCCGGAACATTGTTGTATTGAAGCTCGCAAGTGGCCACTCCATGAATGCCGAGCTTGTGCTCGATGCGTCTTACAATCAACTCCGGGCAGGCTTTGCAGATGAACATGGAAAGTCCGCGTCCGTCGGATGTTCCATCTTCTGAGCGGGCCAGCACCAGGTGCACTTGCGCGCAACCGTTGGTTATAAAACGCTTCATTCCGTTAAGGAACCACTGTCCGGTTTTCGGGTCCTGAGTGGCTTTGAGGCGCACGGACTGGAGGTCTGATCCTGAGTCCGGCTCTGTCAAGTCCATGGAGCCGTCGAATTCGCCGGAGGCAAATCCCGGAAGATATTTTTGTTTCTGTTCTTCTGTTCCAAATTCGCTGATAGTTTCAGATATGTCCTGAAGGCCGAACAAGTTCTGGAGGCTGCCGTCCGCGCGGGAGACCATTTCCGTCATCATTGTGTAAATGGTGTTTGGGAAGTTTAGTCCGTCGTATTTGTGCGGGAGCATTACGCCCATTACGTCTGCCTGGGCCAGTTCTTTAAGGTTCTTCTGAGTAAGGGGGTGGTATGTTACCACTCCGTTTTCAAAATGCGGGCCTTCCTCGTCCACTTGCCTTGATCTGGGCTCTATTTTTTCGCCGGTAACATCGCCGACCACCTCAAGAGCGCGATTGTAGTTGTCCATCGCGTCTTCGAGATTTTTAGGGGCCTGATCAAACTCTTTGGAGAACTCATAATCATTTTCGCGAAGAGCGACAACATCTTCGAAATCCAAATTGCTCAGGGCGAACTGGAGGTCTTTATTGTCAAGAAAAAAGTTAGGCATTTTATCCTCCTTTATACCTTTGATTTGTAGGCTTTGATCATTTTAGGAATCACATCGTTCAGATCGCCCACAATTGAATAGTGCGACACTGCAAAGATTGGCGCATCCGGATCAGTGTTGATGGCTATTATCTTCTTTGAGTCATCCATTCCGGCGCGATGCTGGATGGAGCCGCTGATTCCACAGGCTATATAAAGCTTGGGGCGAACAGTGACGCCAGTCTGTCCAACCTGATGGTCGTGATCGATCCAGCCTGCATCTACAGCCGCGCGGGACGCGCCGACTTCTCCGCCAAGGGCTTCGGCAAGATCACATATCAGTTTGAAGTTGTTTTTTGAGCCAACGCCGTAACCGCCGGCCACTATTATCTGCGCGCCTTTGAGATTGACGTCTTTTTCTTCGCGGATGCGCTCAATGACCTTGATGATAGCTTCGTCTTTTGTCAGAACGGGCTTGATTTTTACAAGCTCGCCTTTTCTGCCTTCCACGGGTTCGTCCATTTTCATGACGCCCTCGCGAACGGTCACCATTTGGGGGTCATCCCAGGTGTTGACGATTGTGGCAATGATATTTCCGCCAAAAGCGGGACGTATCTGCATGAGTTTATTTTTATAAGACTTCTTGTTCACCTTGTCGTCGAAGTCATCGATCTGCAAGCTTGTGCAGTCGGCAGTGAGTCCGGCGAGTTTTTCAGACGCTACTCTGGGCGCGAGCTCGCGTCCCTTGTGAGTGGCTCCGAAAAGAAGAATATTCGGCTTGTGCTCTTTTATGAGATCCATTATTACTTTGGCGAAAGGCAAAACAGTGAATGGCTCAAGGAGTTTGTCTTCGGCCATAAAAACAGTGTCGCAACCGTATTGGTACAAGGTTTCGACACAATGGCTTATTTTGTTTCCGAGAAGCACAGCTTCAGTTTTGACACCAAGGCGTGTGGCAAGTTCTTTGCCTTTGCAAACCAGCTCAAGGCTGACGTCCGCAATCTTGCCGCCTTCCTGCTCTATAAATATCCAAACATTTCCAATTTTTTCTGACATAGCGGCTTATCCCAATGTGTGATCTTCAATAAGTTCATGAATAAGGTTATTGACGCCCTGTTCATTCGGCTCAACTTTTTTGGAGTCGGTTGCGGTAAGAATGACGCTTTCGATCTTCTTTACCTTTGTGGGAGAACCGGCCAGGCCTGTTCTTTCCAAATCGGCTCCGACGTCCGTTGCAGTCCATTCGTTTATCAGAAGACTTTTTGACTTCAAGTTTTCTTCTTCTTCTACAAGAGCTTCCGCATCTGTGTAATTGGCGTTCGCATGAGCTGTCGCCAACTCAGAGCGAGTCATTGCTTTTTTGTATTTCATGATTCTCTTGACGCCTTTCGGACGCGGTTCGTTTGCGTCCACCACTGTCAGGAGAGCGGGAAGCGATGACTCAAGAATTTCATATCCGCCATCGATGCTTCTGCGGGCGCGGATCTTGTTATTGTCAAGATCAAGGACTTCTTCCACATAAGACACTTGTGGGAGAGCCAGCTTTTCAGCCAACTGAGGTCCTACCTGAGCGGTGTCGCCGTCGATGGCCTGTCTTCCGCAGAGGATGAGATCAAATTTACCTATTTTCTTTGCGCAACAACTCAAGGCATAACTGGTTGCAAGAGTGTCTGCTCCAGCAAATGCCCTGTCTGTCAGTAGGACGGCCTCGTCGGCCCCGCGGCAAAGCGCGTCTCTTAAAACTTCCGCCGCATTTGGCGGCCCCATAGTTCCGACTACAACCTTGGCCCCATACTTTTCTTTCAACTGAAGGGCAAGCTCAAGCGCATTGAGATCCTCCGGGTTGAAGATAGCTGGCAGGGCTGCGCGATTTACCGTGCCGTCCGCTTTCATCGCCTCTCCGGTGATGTTTTGCGTGTCAGGAACCTGTTTTACAAACACAATAATTGTGTGGCTCACAGTGCAAACTCCCTTTATTTGTTCTTGCTGAAAATTAATGAATTTTGTTTATTCATACGGTCAAAAATAACTGGTATAATAGCGCCAAGTTTTATAAATGACAGCCAAGGGCTTAAAAAAGAAGGCATTTTTTGTGCCAAGTCAAAGAAGACAACTCTGCCAGAAGTTTAAAAAACTTAAAAAAAACGGCGGAGCCAGAATAAAATCAAAACTTTGTTTGGACTTGGTCCAGCGGAGAATGCGCTGGTCGGCGTTCTGGCTGATGCGTTGCAAGTCAATGTGTCTTTCTATTTTGCGGCTGTTGTGGCGCTTGCTGCAGTCGCATTTTAAGTCATTATTCACGGTCTCAAGCGCGCGGGTCGCTTTTTTAAGATTGATCAATTTGCTCTAATAATGCCGGCCTAAAGCAGACTGCAATTCTTTACTGTTTTTTTGTCGGAAAGCTCAAGACTCAAGCTTATATGCCTGGGGGGCGCGTCGGGGTAAAGGAGCCTGTATCTTATGGCCTCAATTGCTTCAGAACCTAGGAGCTTGTTGTTGCAGCCAATAAAGCTGACAGGCGCTTCTTCGGGACCTGATATGTCAAACGCAAGCATGCTTAGATCTTTGGGGACGCAGTGACCTAGGGATTCAATATAACTTCTCATTGTTGCTATATGCCCGATTATCACGCTTGGCTTGTTTTTTTCCTGGAGCAGGATTTTTAGCTTTTTATAAATGTCTGCCTCTGATTTTAAGACTTGAACGCTAGTTTTTTCGATGTTGAATAGTTTGCTGTATTCTTTGAAAAACATGATGTTTTGCTCATATGCGCAATGTGGCAGCGGGGGCGAGATCAGAGCCACGTTTTTATGTCCCATTTTTGAAATATATTTGAGGGCTTTTTGCGCGTATTCCGTATATCTGGGATAAATCATGTCATAGTTGCCGTCAATATTTCCGCTTCCGCACACGGCAAAAGGGATTTTATGTTTTTTTAATATTTCAACAACTTTAGAATGAGCTTTGCTTATAAATATAACTCCTTGTATGTTTTTTAAAAAAGCTTCCGGCGTCTTGAGCAAGTTTTCAAAAGCTACTTTACTTTCGTTGACAAGCATGTTTCCATTGTAAAGATTCAGTCTTTCTTCCATTCCGGCAAGGATTTCGGCGCGCATCTGGAGGTCAACCGGATATTTTGTGATTACTTTTATGTTTATAGAGGACTGTTTGTCCGATGAGTTCTGGGGCGATTTATAGCTATATTTGTCTAAGAGGCTTAAGATTAAAAGACGTTTAGCCTCTGAAATTCTTATATTAGTGTTGTTGTTGTAAACAGCCGATACTGCTGACACGGACACAGCCGCTTCTTTGGCTATGTCGGACAATTTAATTTTTTTTCTCATTTTGCAGCTCATTTCGCCAAGTCGTAAAGGGTTGAATTATTTATAAGATACAATCTTTTTTCCCAGGTTGCATGTCCGTCGCAGAATCCCACATTGATGCCGCCTGTGTGCCGAAAGCCTTCAGGGGCGTTTCTGTAATCATTTGATTTGTATAGATGCACCGGATAGTGAGCTGCGGCTGGATTGTCATTAGTGTCCCCGCAGAATATAGTTTCCGATGGATAACGGACCCGGGATATTTTATTTGGCAATGGATCGCTTCCCGAAACAATGAAGTTTATTCCTATGCCTGTAATGAATTTGGAGAGGTCAATAATTTTTTGGGGCGTGACCGGACACCTGTAAACGCTTTCCAGGGAGGACAGCTTTTGCCAGCCGTCCGTCTCGTTCCAATTGTCAGCCCAGGAGTTGCTTATATAAGGAAGGATTTTTATTCGCCATCTGGCGGCGGGGCTTGAGGCCGGAAAATATTCGCTGTAATCATTTACATACATATAGGAGGCTGAGATTATCTGCTTTTGCCTGCTTGCGCATTGGAGCCTTTTGCCTTTCATTTTTGCGCTGCGCAAGGATGGAAGCAGCAAGGAGGAAAGTATTGCAATTATTGCAATTACAATAAGCAGCTCGATCAAAGAAAAACAAACTTTCAATTTTTGCCTATTTTTCATTTTTTTCGCTTTCCGTTATTTTGCTTATTTTTAGCAAAATAATGCTTTGGGGTTCCAATGCCAAATTAAATTCCTTCAATTGTTGGCTGTTTATATAGGGCTTCCCTTCAATTAAGCCTTGATAAACTTGCGCTTTGCCATCGCACAGCTCTACATTGTAATTGCCTTTGGGGAGGTTTAGCGAAATGGAAGGAGTCACTGTTTCGGCGTTGCTGTGGTTGGCTATCATTAGCGCCAGCTCGTTCTCATTAATCTTTCGGACAAGAAAATCAACTGGCAGCCCGTGAGAATCAAAGTTGCACAAATTGTTTTGCATTGTGCTCTTTATTTCTTCTATAATTTTTGCCTTAAATGATTTCATGGAACCTTTGTGCAGAAAATCGGCTTTCAGAAATTTCACATTTGGCAGCTTGCTTAGGGCGAGCAAAGCAGGCTCGGGGCGCTTGACTCCGAATTCATTCTGCTCTCCGAGCATATTGAAAACAAGGATTTGCTTTCCGTTTTCAGCCGCTTTCTGCAGCCAAGCTACAGCTCTCTCCGAAACGCAATGCGCAAAAGGAACAATTATTTGTTTGTATTCAGTCGCTCTGGGGAGTTTTTGGTCTGCGTACACAAAATCATACTGAACTCCATTTTCAAGGAGTATTGTTTCAAGGCAGCGGTCAGAAATCATTCCCCTGAATCTTTGAAGCTGCAATTCCCTGTCTGACATTTTTTGCCTGCTTTGCATTTCATTTTCAGAGAGGTCTGGCCTATCCCAAAGGGTTGTCCGAGTTGTCCCAAGCTGCTTATTTTTGAGCATCGCGTTTATTTTGACTTGCCACCAATCTTCTGAGGCCCGCGAATAAAGCAAGCAAGTCTCCGCTGGCGCGCGCCCATGATAAATGCCCCATTTTTCAAGTATTTTAGCCATCTTTACGGCATCAGACACAGGCGCATCCCAGCCGTTTCTGAAAATATAGTTGTACCTGTAAATGCCAACGTTCTTGACTCCCGAAAAGACAAGATTTATGACTTGTGAGATTATTTTCAGCGGATGATCAACTTTGCTCCGTGTGAGTTCGACAAACGTTAAAAACATTATTAACTTGTTTTCGCCGTCAAAGGCCGCCGCGCTTCGCCTTGCGGCCGCGGTTACCGCATGCCCTTTTGGGAGCCATGCGCCGTTTGCCGTGGTTCCGCCTATCATGTCAACGTGCTTTGCCAGCTCCTGCCCAATCAGGTCATAACATATCCCGTGGTCAAGCCTTAAGTTGAACGCGTAATAAAACGCGTTATGCGCAAGGGCCGTAAGTTTAACTTTTGGATACTTCTCCTTCATGGAAACAGCCCATGTCTTAAACAGCTTGGCCAATTGGCGGTATTCAAACAATTTCCATTTTTTGTATTTTTCGCTGTCTGAACTTTTTGACGGAAGACTTTCGTAGCCGTACATTTTTTTGAAGCCCTTGGCGCAATTCTCGCATTTTTCCCGCGCCATGGAATGGCCTTTGTAATAATACTCGTCTGTCACAATATTTATGCCGTCAACTCCGTTGGATGCAATTTCCTCCATCACCTTCAGCCATGTGTCGCGAAAATGCGGGTCGCTGATAATGCATGGATACTTGATGAACGGCTTGCTCTTGTATTTTTCCGGTCTTTTGGGATTCCGGTCGCTTTGTTCCCTGGGATACCCGTATCTTGCGAATGCTGCTTCGGTTCTACGCTGAAGCGGCGTTATCCAATCATGAAGCAACACTGATATTTTTATGTTTTCCTTGTGCAGGGCCTTTGTCAGCTCTTTTAGTATGTTTATGTCGGGCTCGCCGTTTAATTTTTTGGTTCCTAAATTATTGCACAGCTTGCTGGGCCATGGCATTTTGTCTGTCAGGCATGACCCTTCAGGGAAGTAGCGAACCTTAGAAGCTCCTAATTTTTTTAGTTTTGCCACGAACTTCTTAAAGGGCGGATATTGGGAGAAATTCGAGACAGTGCCATGCCCATACTTGTTTATGCCGGCATGCCAGTTGTTGAAGCAAACAATGAGCTTGAATAAGCCTTTTTCATCCGGGTATCTCCAGACCGCCGGGGGCGACAGCTCTTTGCCTTTTTCTATAAATGCTCCCGTTGTTTGTTGCGGCTTTGCGGCAAGTTTTTCTTGTGTATAAATTTCAAATTCGCACAAGCGCGGATAAGGGGTTCTGTAGCCTGGCTTGCCGGAGATGGGCTCAAACATTAAGGCATGGGCCTTTTCGTTTATGTCGTGGGATATCCATTCGCCGCCTTTTATTTTCTGATTTTTCTGGAGGAGCGCAATTTTGTCAAAATTTCCATTTCCTGTGGTGTCAAGCTTGATCCTGTAGTCTTTTGCGCCCAGTTTTGCGTTTTGAAAGAAGCGAATCTTTTTTATCGTCAGTGGCTCCGGAAAGTAAAATGATATTATTCCAGCTATTTCAGGGCCACCTTGAAAATTCATCCATGAGGCCGTGTCCCCGTCAAAAAGAGGCTTCAGGTCGACCGCGCATGGAGAGGTTTTTACATCGCAATATTTTATAATGTTGAGTTTTTCCGTTGCCGCGCTGGAGGCTTTCGAGCGCGCTTGAGCGCAAATTAAAAGACAAAAGACTGCCGTGAGAATGCTTTTGAAATTCATGCTTACCTTTCTTTTATATTTAATTTACTAAAATTATACTATAATTATATCAAGATTTTATCACATGTCAAGAGCCGTCCCCAAGGAATAAGAGAAAATTATCATGCGACAAGTTTAGAGTTTGCATGCGGCAAATACCGCGTGCGCACATTGAAATTCTGCGGCTTTGAGTTTAGGTTAAGTTTTCACAAAATCATTTATTTATGCAATAACGAGGCAGGCATGGCGTTCAGGTATTATTGCCAGAATTGTGAACAGAAGTTTGAAGCGCCCGACAGCATGCGGGGAGCAACTATCGAATGCCCAAGTTGTAAAGTGGAAGTTACCCTGACTCGCTCAAAGCATGGCAATCCAGACTCCACGGCGATTGGCATTCAGACTGTAAACTGCCCCCTCTGTGGAGTGTCCGGTGTTCTCCTGCCGGAACATTGCCGGGGCGAGGCTGATTGTCGAAGCTGCAAAACTGTAATTCCTCTGAAGCCCAAGGCGGAAACCCTGGAGCCGCTGATTCCCAATCTGCTGCCCGATCTGAACGGATACGAAATTGTCCGCAAGCTTGGAACTGGCGGAATGGGAACTGTTTTTGAGGCAAAACAGTTGAGCTTGAATGACAGGCTCGTAGCCATTAAAATCTTGACGCAGGATATTGCCAGAGCGGAAAATTTGGATGCCGAAGTCAAGGCTTTGGTCAAGCTCTCCCATCCCGATATTGTGACCATATTTGACCTTGTCAAATTTAATGGCGGCAAGGCTCTTGTCATGGAGTCCATTGCGGGGCCGCATGGCGACCCGCTCAGCCTTCGGGACATAATGTTGTGCAACAGCCGGATAAACGCCATGGCGACAGTGGACGCATGCCTGAAACTTGCCAAAGCCTTGTCCTATGCGCATTTTCGGGGAACCTTGCATCTAGACATAAAGCCGGAAAACATTCTTGTCGATCATCTAGGCAATTTGCGAATTGTGGATTTTGGGCTGGCGCAATTTTATGATGTGAGCGACAATGAAATAATTCCCATAAAAAATACGGCGGCGGGGAATGTGTACGGCACTCCCGGCTATATGGCTCCGGAAAGAAAAATGGCCGGAACGAAACCGGACGCGAGGCAGGACATATATTCTCTCGGAGCTGTTTTTTATGAGATGTTGATGGGGAATTTGCCGGAAGGGCATTTTAAGCTGCCAACCGAATCAGATCAAAGCTTGCCGAAAGTTCTGGATGAAATAATAGAGAAATCATTAAACTTCCATCCGGCGCGCCGTTATCAGGATATGGGACAATTTATTGACGCCTTGGAAAATGCCTCAAGAATAGTAAAAGCAGGATCAATAAATAAAAAACTCAGTTTGAAAAAGGAATTGAACATTCCGCCATCCCCTCCTCCCGAAGCCAAAGAAAAAGTCAATGTTGCTGAAAAACCAAAAAACAAAATCCTTGGAGCAGAGCCGAAAGACAAAATGTTTGCATGCTTTGCAGTCGCCATGGGAGCTTTGTTTCTTATGATAATCGTTTCAATTGTTCTTGCAATGATCTTGTCCGGCAACGATGGAAAGACTGAAGAACGCTCCATAGTCGTTGAAAGCAAGGAGCGCGTTCCGACAGCAAAGCCTGAACGGCCGCCAATCATCGAAAATCATTCAGAAAGTTCGCTTCCTGAGCCGGATCTTTCGGCCGCCGATTTGCTTGTCGCCGCGAAGTCAGGCAACGCGGACGCTCAGTGCAAGCTTGGCGCACTTTTGATGGAAGAGCAAAAATATCAGGACGCATATAAATGGTTTGAAAAGGCGGACGCTCAGGGAAATCTTCAGGCGGCTTTCCACAAGGCCGAGTTTCTGGCGCTTGGCATTGCGGGTATCCGTCAAAAAATGAGAGCTCTCAAGCTCTACATGAAAGCCGCAAATGGCGGCAATGCGGATGCGCAAAACCGAATTGGGGAGTTTTATTTTTATGGAAATTCAATCGCGCCTTTCAAAGACGCTTCGGAAGCGGCAAAATGGTTTGAAAAGGCGGCTGGGCAAGGACATGCCAAAGCCATGTTCAACCTTGGCGAATGTTATCGGTATGGACAAGGCGTTCATGTAAATTTCAAAAAGGCGGCGGAGCTGTATTCTGTGTCCGAAAACAAAGGCTATGCCCCGGCCAGGGACGCAATAAATAAAATAAACAAGAAGAATAAATGATAAAAGCCCATTCCATAAAAACATCCATATGGGACCTTCGCGGGATGAAGCCCGGAGACACAATAACCGTGGGACGCGGAAAAGAATGCGACATTGTCCTTGACCATGCGTCCGTGTCTTCTTTGCATGTCCGTCTGCTGGCGCGTGAAGACGGAGTGTTTGTCCGCGATCTGGAATCTCGGGAAGGAACGCGTCTTAACGGCAAAAATGTTGCCGGGCTGGAAAGGCTCAGGAATGGCGACATTTTGTCGATTGCAGAACTTTCATTTTCAGCAAAGCTGCCGCAGTCTTCGCATGTCGGCGCAAAACTTATGTTGGACAATGTAAGCGTGTCGGTAAATGGCAAGAAAATATTGAAGGATGTGTCATTATCGATAGAGCCCGGCGAATTTGTGGGCATAGTCGGCCCTTCCGGCTGCGGCAAGTCCACAATGATGGGAGTGGCGGCGGGTGTTCGGAACGCAAGCTCAGGACGAGTTTTGATAAACAATGATGAACTGTCAGGAAGCGCGTTGCGCGAGAAAGTCGGCTTTCTGCCGCAGTTTGTCATAGCCATGGAGAAGCTTGCGCCGGAGGAAGCCCTCAATTACGCGCGCAATCTGTTTGACGGAGACAAATTGTCAACTGGCGAGGCGCTTGCCAACGCCGGCTTGGAAGACAGAAAAAAACAAATAATAGGAGAGCTGTCGGGCGGTCAGCAGAAGCGTGCCGGGCTTGCTCTGGAGCTGCTTTTTCAGCCGGACTTGCTTTGTCTGGATGAAGTGACCAGCGGCCTTGACCCTTCAAGCGAAAAGGAAATGATGGTCCTGTTCAGGCAAATCAGCGACAAAGGCAGAACTGTCCTTTGCATTACTCATTATCCCGAGCGGCTGGCATTGTGCGACAGACTCGCGGTTTTGATGGATGGGAAAATTATCTTTTTCGGAACGCCGCAGGAAACTCTCAGGCATTTTAATATAAGCTCTCTGGGCGACCTCTATGAAAAAATGAGCGAACGCAAAGCCGGGGAGTGGATAAAAAAATTCAAGGCTCCGCTTATTGACGTGAAAAAAAACAACGCTCCGCCGCCAGAGGAAAGCGTGGATTTTTTCAAGGGCGCCAAACAGCTTCCTGTCCTTGTGGCAAGATATGTTCGTGTCTGGGCGCGCTCGCCGTCCGAGCTTGCTTTTCTGGTGATTCAGGGTGTTGTTATAGGACTGCTGATAGGGCTTTGTTTTGGCTCTCCAAAATCAGGCATAAACGCAATGGAGGAGGCTGGAAGATGCAAGCCGTTGCTGTTTTCGCTGATTCTGGCGGCAATATGGATAGGCGCCACAACTTCAGTGCGGGAGATAGTTAAGGAAAGAAAAATCATAGCCCATGAGGGGCGCAGAAAACTTTCCGCAATGGCTTGTGTTCTTTCCAGATTTGCTGTTTTGTCTTTCTTTTCATGCGTCGGCGTCCTTTTGCTATGCCTTGCAGTCATGCCGTGGACAGCCATTCCCGGAAATGCTCCGGCTCTTGTTTTGACTCTTTTGCTGACAGCGTCAGCCGCTTCCGCATTGGGGCTTGTCGTTTCCGCTTTGTGTCCTTCACAGGAAAAGGCATTGACTGTGCTGCCTGTCGTCATCATAGGCCTTGTCCTTTTTTCGGGGGGCATCCAGACGCTTGAAAAAGCCAGTCTTTTTGCGGGCAGGACATGCTGTTTTTCATACTGGGCGTTTGATTTGGCAAAGCGCTCTTTGCCGCGCAGAGTATTGGACGCAAGAACTCCTGTTTTTGAATCTCCGGCTTTGCCTGTTTCAGGAATAAAAACCGCGTTAAAAAAGCCGAAAGGCGCTCTCATTATAGAAAAGCCGGAAAGCGCTCCTTTGGCTCTTTTGGCGGTGATATTGCATGGCTTTATTTTTTTGCTTGCCGCCGCATATGGCGTGCGAAGATTGATAAAGGGGAAAAGTTTATTGTCCTAAAAGTTTTTGAAAAAATGATTTTTTGCTTTTCGGAGCCGAGTTGTCTTCAGGGAAATCAATGTCCTTTTTAAAGCAGCTCTTTGCTTCTTCCATTTTTATTGCAAAGTAGGTGTTTGACACGCCAAGGTCGCTGAGCGAGAAAGTGTTTACTCCCACGGCGCGCCCTTTCTGGTCAATAAGCGGGCCGCCGCTGTTTCCATGATTTATTGTGGCTGTTGTTTGCAAGCATGGGTTGCCCATGAACATTCTGTCTTGAGCGCTTATTATTCCGTCGGTGAAAGTAAGTTGCAGTATCACGTCAGTGGCAGAGCCCACATTGGACGCTGGGTTCCCCAGCGCGTAAACTTTGCTGCCTACCGGAATGTCGCTGTTTCCGATTTTCACCGGCCTTCTAAATTTTTTGTCAATCTTCAAGAGCGCAAGGTCGCGGTCGTCCGCAATCCTTACTATTTTTGCGGGGACTTCCTGTTTCCAGTCGGGGTGGTTTACAGTTACCCTTGAAGCCTTGAGGCCCTTGGATGAAACGCAATGCTTGTTTGTCACAATATATCCGTCTTCCGTTATGGCAAAGCCACTTCCGCTTCCTGTTTTGCTGCCGAGCCGGGCTATTACTACTACCACGCTTCCTTTGCATCTGTTGAATATTTCCGCCGCGCTCATGGTTTTTTCAACTGCTTTGACGACTCCAGTCACTCCATATTTTTTCCTTAATTCCCCAGCTTCCTCCCATCGGCCAAGCTTCTCAAGAATTGCAACGGCGGCATTCCATTCTTTTTTCTTGTTTGCGTTCAGAAGCATTGCCTCCAGGGTGGCTTGCTTTCCTTTTTCGTTATTTAGGAATGAGTAAATTTTGTATGCGTCTTCAAGCCTTCCGGCTTTCAGATAATTTTCGGCGACGGCCATGTTTTTGAAATATTCGCTTTGCGCGTCGTTTATTCTTTCCATAAAGAGAATCAAATATTCGTTATATTTCGGAAGCTCTTTATATAGACGCTCGCATTTGCCCCGCGCTGTCGTGAATTCATATTTTTTGACGTGCGTTTCTATCGCCTCGGTTGCTTCGCATATTTCGCCATGTCGAGCCTTGAAGTCTTTGTAATATTTCAGCGCGTCAGGATTGCAAGGCCACTGCTTCAAAGCCGCGCGCAGATTGTCAAGAGCGGAGCTGAACACTCCGGATTGTTCAAATACTCTGGCTTTCTCAAAGCTTGCTCTGGAGATGGCTATTTTCTTGTTGGCATCCTGCGTTATGAGCCTTAGCTTTTCGGGCATGGGTGTCATGTTTGAAGTTATTTCAGACACTTTCCCATACATTTTAGCCTTGTAAAATTTGTTCGCGATTTCAATTTGCGAATTTAAAGCTTCAAAGCTTTTCTCCATATTTTCGCCGATGCTTCCGCCCGCCGGAGAATCAGGAAGCAATGCCAGGATTTTTATCCCATACTTGAACATGCCGTTAAAGTCGCGCTTGAACATTGCGCTGTCAAAAAGACGGATTTGCGCGAGGGAGTTGTTTGCAGCGTTCAGAATTGATTCGTAGCTTTCCGGCGCATTTGTTTTCTTCCATTTTAATTTTTCATTCCCGAATATCTTGCGGCGTTTGTCTATTAGAATTTTGCGCATGTCTGTCGAGAGCGACTTTATTCTATTTTTGTGAGCTTCTTTTATTGAGGCTTTCAGCTTTTCCTTAAATGCGTCAAAATTCTTTTTTTCGTTGTCGCTCCAGGTCACGGCGGCGGCCCTTCGCAGTTTGGCAATGTTTTTTGTCAGGCAATCGCATAAAATTGCGGCGGAAATAAAATCGCCGTCAGCCGCGAATTTTTTGACTTCGTTTCCGGTGGTTTCCTGAAGTTCGGCTAGTTTTCTTTTTTCCTGTTCGCGAATTTTATCTTGTTGATTTTTTATTAAATATAGCTTTTCCATATACTTGGGGCTGCGGTCGCGCGCGCCAGCCTTTATGGCAAAGTCGTCTCGAAGGGCTTGCTGATTGCTCGCCAGTTTTGCGAGAATTTGTTTTCCATCTTTTTCCAGTTGAGCCAGCTTTGAATTGCCTGAGGTTATTGTCCTGATTGTTTTTCCCAAGTCAAAAATTGCTGATTTTATTCCAGATGCCCTCCTTGAGTTTTCGGAAAGCTTTTCGGCAAGAGTGGCGTAAAGAATTGCATCTGAAAATCTCTGGTCTTGCGCCATGTCCAGAGCCGCCTGAGTCAAAGAAAAATAATCCTTCGGATTGCGCGCCTCGTCCAGAATGCGAACCGCGTCCGGGCTGACGGATATTTTGGCGGAATTGCGACGCTCGCATGCAACCTTATCTCTGCCAGAAGACAATATTCTGACGATTTCGCCTTTTTTTACGGCTTGCCCCGATACTCTCAAAGTTTGTTTTATAACGCCCAATCTGGGCGGTTTTTCTAATGTTTGAGCCAATGAGGAGATCTTTGGCCTTTCAAATTTTCTCTCAACCCGGATGAGGCCCGGCTCTTCTCCATGTTCTTTTTTGATTTTATTTGCGAAGTCTGCAAAGTTGTCAGTTTTGCGCTTTTTATATTCGTCAAATTTTCCCTGAATATATTCAAGCCTTCTAAGTTTTGCCTTCCGTTCGCTGAATAGATATTTCTTGTCTTCCTGAATGTTTTTCAGCAGAATATGCTCTCCGCCTATTGAGAGTTTCCCGTTGGCGTTTCCGTAATATTTGCCTGACAATGTCCTTTTGGAGGCGGAGTTTTTTATTGAAACGAAATCGCCGGGCTTTGCCAGCGTGAATTTCCCCAGCGCTTTTTTCTGAAATTGTTTATAGTCAAAAGGCGGATAGTTTAACTTGTAGCGCTCAAGTCTTATTTGTCGTTCAGTTTCAAAGTCGCTGCCAGCTTCAAGCGGCAGGGAATTTGACAAAAGAAAAGCAAAGGCTCCTAAAAAAAAGAATTGGATTATTGGTTTCATTTTTAAAAAAGCCCTTCTTTGCAATCAAAATGTAACATATGCCGCATTGATTTGAAATGCAATCAACGCGCTGTCGCGCGCTTCTTACAGGCTGCCGTTTTTCCTAAAAACGGCGACAATGCAATATAGCAGCTTCGGGTAGAGTAAATTTGCGTCTGTGTTTTTCAGAAATTCATCAATAGTAACAATCATCTTGCGTTTTTTGGCCTCTGTCAGCTTCAGAAGAAGCTCTACTATTTCGCTGTGTCCTATGTTTCGCGAATAATACTTGCTCAAAGCATCCTTAAAGTCCGGGCACATCTTGTCGTCGTTAAGAGAATTCAGCCATTCCATCAAATACGATACGCCTTCATCTCTGTCTTTTTTGTAAAGCTTGAGAAATTTGTAAAAGCCATCCTCAATCCCGGCTATCCGGGCAATGGCAAGGAGTATTTCCTTTCTCGCTTCTTTTGCCGTGTTTAACGTGGTTAAGCAGACCGCTTTGTCCAGAAGCAGAGCCAAGGCTTCGGGGTCGCCTATTTCAACAAGAGCCGCGGCCCCGTGCGCGATTATTCTGGGATTGTCTGATTCCTTGAATATCTGCTCTATGCGCTGGTAGGCCGACGCTTCTTTCAGTCGCGCAAGTGACAGCATGGCTTTGCCTCTCAGAAAATTGTCTTTGGAATCCAGCGCCTTTATCAAAAGTGGGATAGCCTTTGTCACGCCCTTTTCCCCAAGGAGCGACGCAGCAATGTACGCGGTTGTGTGCTCTCCAAATTCCAGTTCATGGATAAGCGCCTCCTTTGCTTTTTCTCCAAAGGGCATCTGCTGCAAAGCATTCATTGCTTTGGCGCGAACAAAAAACAGGGGAGAGTCCATATAATGCAAAAGTTTTTTCTCAGACAAACAGGAAGGCGCGCGCGCAAGTTTGTTTATATTTTCATTTTCCTTGTCGGGAGTTGTCACGCTTTCAAGCTTGTTTATCAGAAAAAGAGCCCTTATGTCTCGCGGCGCAAACACCAGGCCGAGCACATCTGAAATTTCCCAATCCTCAAACTTCTGGAGCCTGTAGACAGCCAGAAAAGCTGGAATAAGCAGAAGCAGGACAACTGAAAAATAAATTTTGTAAATGTTGAGTGGATCATTAAAGCCAGCCCAATGCAAAACCTTTAATAAGCCGCTGCCAATCACTGCCCCCGCTATCCCCGCGCACAATCCAGACACGACGGCAATGAAAAGCCCGACTCCCACCCTGTCTTTTGCGTCAACAGAAATAAGGAAATAGTGAGTCATGCACAAGGGCAAGCCCATCATGCAAGTTCCGCCCAAAAGAAAAATAAAAACAGGATAAAACCATAAAAATTCGCTTGGCGCGGCTATCCAGAAAACACAGACAACCGCCAGAAGCGCGCAATAAAGAGCGGCGAGCGGGCGCGGCCCGGTCTCTTCGGAAAGCAAGCCGCTGATATATGAAATCAATATCCCGCCGCAAAACTGCACAAGCGAATAAAGCATAGCCTTGTAGTCGGGCACGCCATATCCCTCCTTCAGAGCCAGCATCGAAATGGGCACAATAAGCATGATCCCGGAGAAGGCCGCGATGTTCGCAAAAAGCAATTTGCGATAAACATGATTTCCCCAGACTTTGGCGATGGCGTGTCTCATCGGCACAGACGCGGACTCCCGGGGAATTGGCGACTCTTTTATGCGGAACGCAAATATAGTGGCGCAACATCCGATAAATGCTCCGCTCAACAATATGCATTGAAACACGCCCACTGATTGGCGATAACGGAAAATCACTATTATAACCCCAAGCGTCAACAGGCACATAACGTTGAATATTGTAAAAACAGACGAGGTGAATTTGCCGCGATTGCCCGGTGATGTTATTTCTCCAATCAAGGGCTGCATAGCAACAACGCCTGCTGATCTGAAAGAATAGAACAGAAATGCCCCCACGCTGAGGGCGACTATTCCGAAAGCTGGCGACAAACTAATAGCCAACAAGGGAGCCGAAGCCGTAAGCAGAGCCGAGCAGTTGCGTCCTATCCAGCAAAACCCTATGGTTCTGCTGGCCCCGAAATGGCGCGTCAAAAACTTTCCGAACAGCATGAACATATTGCCAAGGTACATGAATGAAGCCAAAATAGCCACATAATAATCAGGGCATCCCAGTTCAAGGGCAAAAAGGATAAACAGGCTGTCCGCAAGGCAAATGTAGGAAACAGCGTTGAAGGTTGTAAACGTCTTGTATAGATTGCAGCCTTGCTTGCGTTCTGACATTGACAATTGGCCGTCTATAATCATTGCTTTGTTTCATCCCGTTTTTTTAATCATAATAAAACGGTCTGAACAAACACATCAAGCCGCTTATCTAGTTTATAGGCTTGCCCGAAAAAATAAATAGGAACATCAATAAATATCGGGAAAAAAGACTCGGCAGGAGCTTTTTTATATGGCCGGCTTTTCAGATCTGTTTTCCAAATAGGCGATAATGCCTTCTCTCGTGTCTTTTAAATATTTTGTGGGATTTACGGCTCTGTCTCTGTCCCAGTCGCCCGCGAAAGTATGCATGGAATTCTCAACCGCTCCAAAATGCTCCAGGTAACTGGTTTTGGTGTTTAAAACAGGCAGTTCAAGATATTCCAGGCACTTGTAATCCCATGCGTAGTCAGGGTCTTCCGGCTGGCTGTCGAGCACGCTTGTTATTTTCCTGCACATATCTTTTGAAAAAAGCTGCGATATTCCAGGGGCTGTTCCGCGGATGGACACATATTCAAAATCTTCGATGGTGGATTTTATATGGTTTTTAGCATTGTACAGGCACACTGGCAATTTGGCTCCGTTTTCCAGGGAAAAGCCGGAATGCAAAGTCTTTAGCGCTGTGATAAACTCAGGGTCATGAATTGCGTCTGAGTCCGTAAAGTAAACAGCGTCATATTTGTCCATTTTAGCAAACTCTCTGAATTGATGCCACCTGAGATGCTGCACGCCCATGCCTTTGACATTCTCCTCGTTTTTGACAGCCAGCTTGTTGCTTTCAGGCAATTTTATAACTTTGTCGCAAAGAGGCTCCAGAAAATCATTGTCATATTCTGTTGACCAGTCATTGTACACCCATAAATCGGCGTCTTGCTTGTATTTCTGGAGATTTTCCAGCGCCAGTTGAGTGACTTTTTTTCTGTTGAAAACAGGAACGCATATTAAAATCTTCATCTTATTTCATCCTGCAGCTCTTCGCGATTGAAGTGTCTTTGGCTTTCGTTCCAGAGTTCTTTGTAGCCGTCTTCAACTATCATTTTCTGCCATGGACGGAAATCATAGCCGCAGTCTTCAAGCATTGACTTGAGCCGTTCTTTGAGTTTTGCGGAAAGCCCGGGATTTGTTCCGGCAAGATTGTTCAGCTGATGCTTGTCGTCGCGATTGTCGTAAAGAACGTAATCCGACCATTTGGAATCAATGGCGTATGTGTAGTCCTTTCCATAAAAGCCCATCCATTCCATTCCGCCTCTGTCATATGACTGATGGCATGGGACAAGGTCATAAATAAGCGCGGCATCGCGCCCCTTGGCGGCTTTGTCCGTAAAAAGTTCATGCATGTCAGCTCCATCGGTTTCTGCTTCGAAATTAACCCCCATCAGGCCGGCAATGGACACCGGCAAGTCGGTCAAACCTATAATTTCGTCGGATTCCATATTGGCTGTGCGCCCCTCCCAGGAAACCATGAGCGGAACAAGCGCCGATTCGTTGTGGGGCCGCTGTTTTTTGGTGTCGCTTTGAGAGCCGAGCATATCGCCGTGGTCAGAGGTGTATACAATGATTGTGTCCTCAAGGAGTCCGCTGGATTCAATCTCGTTGACAAGTCTGCCGAATTGCCCGTCAAGCAAAGTAATCAGCGCGTAGTAGCCCTGAAACCATTCGCGCAGCTCTTTTTCATTTAGATGCTTTGACTGCGAAACCATATACCGCCCGTTTTTAGGGACATTCGGCGGAAGTTCTATTTTGTCAGGGTCGTACATGTCAAGATATTTTTTGGGAACGGCGTCAAACGGCGCGTGCGGCGGCCCCCATGACAGAAACAAAGCCCATGGTTCGTCATTTTGCGAGTTGCGCCGGATAAAATCCAGAGCGAGGTCGGTTTGGGCAATGCTCTCGAATTTGTCAAACTTGTGAAATTCGTCCTTTTCATCATAGCAATAGCCGTTTGCGTAGTCATGATTGCAATTGGCTACTTTCCATTCTGTAAAGCCGAGGCGTTCCCCTTCGGGTATTGGCTTGTTGCGCGGGACGCCGCCGAGGTGCCATTTTCCGATATATCCGGTATGCCAACCGGAGTTGTTGAGCGCGTCGGCTATGCCTGGAATGTCAGTTTTTACGGGCAAATCGTTTGTGATGGCGCGATGATTCCAAGCGTATTGCCCGGTGAGGATTGAGCCGCGCATCGGCACGCACACAGGGCTGTTGGACACGCAATTATTGAACGCAGCCGCCTTTTTTGCAAATTTGTCAAATTCAGGACTGATTATCTGAGGATTTTTCAGACCCAGACTCTGTTGCCTGTGTTGGTCTGAAAACACAAAAAGCAAGTTTGGCTTTTTCATCATGCCTCGTCTTTCGTCATTATATTAAACAATAATTAACTGATAATTATATAGTTCCCATCAGGATTTTTCAATATATTTTGCCGCTTTCAGAAAATTGCGCCTTTTTGAAAAAACACTCCGCTAAAACGGGCTGGGCCTGAAAAATGCGCTTAGTTTGCAAAATAAAGGCTTTTGCCCTCCTTGCAAATAAGGAAAAAACTTGACGCGCGAATATTTTAGGCTATATTTTTTTGTGAGTGCATTGACTGCAACTATTGAATACTTTGAAGAAAGAAATTTAAGAATGATGAAAAAAGCTTTGGAACAAGTCTCGGATATTATCGATTCCCATGAGGACGAGATTCGCAAAAACATTGGCAAAGAAGTGGATAGCGAAGTGTCTTTCTACGGAAACTCCATTCATAAAAAAGACAATGCCATGGTGGCTATGGCGCGCGATCATAAAGAACGCTTTCTTATGGTTATTTCTTCTCGTGAAGGCGGGATCATATCAAAATTCACCGGCGAACTGGTGGGCGACTCAGGCATTTTTGCCAAACGCTGCAAACTGAAT
Source organism: uncultured Victivallales bacterium (assembly GCA_964651145.1). GTDB lineage: Bacteria > Verrucomicrobiota > Lentisphaeria > Victivallales > GWF2-45-14 > CAZYVR01. Next base: position 26,102 of record CAZYVR010000007.1, read on the forward strand.
GAACATAACGCTCAAGTCCTCAGAGAAATTTTCCCGTGGACCGCGCCTGTGTCATTGCGCAACAAAAAAACCACCGTCGGATGCGGCGACCGTCTGGGACGCGCAACCGTGGGACATATAGCGGCCGCAAAAGAGTTCGATGTTTCGCCCGTGCTTGCGCAACAATCAATCCGCGAGCTTAAACTTACTGGACGCACATACAGAGATGTTGTTGACGACACCACATTTATGGTGTTCCAAGCAGGATATAAAGACGGCTACGGGGCAGACGGCGACCACCTCAAAACTATTGCCGACATCAATGTGGCGCTCGCCGCAGGCATGCCAATGATTACGCTTGACCTCTCCGAAGTTATGAACGCGGACGCAGGAGACTGGAGCAACGAAAAAATAGACGAGGCTTTCGACAAGCTCAAACCCAAAATCAAGTCGCGCATAGAGAAATCTTATTTTGATAAAACATTCAAGGCCGGACAGTTTGACATTGCCATTGACACGGCCACGGCAAAGCGTTGCGCCGTAATGTACAACAAGGCTATGGATTTTGCTCTGGAAGTGTATGAACATCTGAAGAGCAATCGTGGAAATGAATTTGACCTTGAGATATCCATAGACGAAACAACATCTCCCACCTTGCCGGAGCATCACCTTTTTATAGCCAAGGAACTTATAGAGAGAAAAGTTGAGTTCACTTCCCTGGCTCCGAGGTTTATAGGAGAATTTCAGAAAGCCATAGATTATATAGGCGACCTGGAAGAATTCGACAAACAGTTCGCAGTGCATGCCGAAATAGCCAAAACATTTGGCGAGTACAAAGTGTCCATACACTCCGGCAGCGACAAATTCGCGGTTTATCCCACAATCGGAGCAATGACCGAAATGAGACTGCACCTCAAGACCGCAGGCACAAGCTGGGTGGAAGCGGTAAGAGTCGTGGCTATTAAAAATCCTGTGCTTTACCGCATTATGCACAAGTGCGCCTTGGATAACTTTAAAGAGGCGTTGAAACTGTATCACATAACAGCCGACATCAACAGAATTCCGGCAATAGATTCGCTTTATGACGAAGACCTTCCAAAACTTATGGATATGGACGAAGCAAGGCAGTTGCTGCATATAACATACGGCTCAATATTGAACGACGCTTCAATCAGGCCAATGTTTTTTGCCACACTGCATGAACATGAAGAATTTTACCATGAATTGCTCAAAAAACACTTTGAAAAACACTTGAGCCTGCTGGGTGTTCCCCGCAAGGAAGCCGAAAGCAAATAAAAAAAATGCTTGTTATTCCCATTAACAGGTGTAAATTCCAAATCCTCCGAATTTTGAGGAAACGCGCGCACACGGCGCGCTTATTTGGGCATTTATTATAAATAACTTTGAGGATTATTATGATTGAAAATTTTGTTTTGATCGGGCAGGCAGCAACTGGCGCAGGCGCGCCGAGCGCAGGCGGCGGAAGCATGTTTGGAATTCTTGGACCAGTGGCCATTTTTGCGGTCATGATCTTTTTTCTTTTTAGAGCCCAGAAAAAAGAGGCCAAAAAAAGAAAGACAATGCTTGAGGCAATCAAGGCTGGTGACAAAGTCATAACAGGCGGCGGAATATACGCCACAATTATCAGCGTTAAAGATAAAAGTTTTATTGTCAAAATTGCCGAGAATGTCAAAATTGAAATCAATAAAGCCGGAGTAAGCTCTATCATTGGGCCAGTCGAAACAGAAGCGGACAAAGATAAATCAAAAAAATAATTAAGATATTGGGAGACAATGAATAATAAACCGGTATTCTGGAGATTGGCATTTGCCGTAGTAGTCATAGCTGTTTTTGCTTTGTCAATTTATCCGTTGCGTCAAGGCGATTTTTACGAGACATTTGAAAAAACGCTTACAACCAAGCTCGAAAAAGACGATTTGCTGATTCAGGAAATCGTCAAAAACGCAAAGCAAAAAGAGCTGGAGCAGAAAGACCTTTACCCTTCGACCGCAATAGAACTGGCGGCTGAGGAAAAAGGAGCTGACTTGACTAAGTTTGTAAAGGCGAAAGGCATATTGCACAATCGCGATGTCATCAGTCTTGTTCGCAAAAATGCCAGCAGCTCCATTCGCTACGGCATTGACTTGAACGGAGGAGTTGAATTCCTTCTGGAGCTTGAGCCGGAGCCTCCCAAAGAGGAAGAAGACCAAAAAGTCAAGGAAGAAAAAGCTCCCCTTGACTTCAACCGCTTGAGAGACATAGCGATAGAAATCCTCAGAAACCGTCTTGAAGAAGAAAAAATATACGAGACCGAAATATCTCCAGTCGGAAGCAAATATATCTCCCTGAAAGCCCCAATCGTTGTAAAAGACGAAAAGGACAAGCTTAAGAACCTTATCAAGCGCGCGGCAAAACTGCAGTTTAGGCTCGTCAGCGACAAAAATGCCAGCCTAATCAGTGAGTATAAAGCCGATCCTGAGAAATTCCGCGCTCCTATTGGTTTTCAGAAAATGACCATGACCGTTGTCAACAAAGGGAAAAAACCGGAAAAGAAAACTTATTTTATCCGGACTAATCCTGAAATGACAGGAAAAAATATCGTTGACGCATACCCTGTGGTGGGCGAGTTTGGACGCCGGAAAATAAGCATCGAATTCAACATTGCCGGCGCAAAGCGCTTCAGCGAAGTGACAAGAGAAAACGTCAAACGCCAATTGGCCATTGTTCTTGACGGCAAACTTTATTCAGCCCCTGTAATCCAAGGTCCGATTGATGGCGGCCGCGCCGAAATAACTGGCGACTTCTCAAAAGAAGAAGCGATGAACATTGCAAACGCTTTGAAAAGCGGAAGCCTTCCGGTAAAAATCAAAGTCGCCGCGATATTTGACATTTCTCCAACATTAGGAAAAGAAGCGGTCCATAACGGCGTTTGGTCAGGCATCGTGGCTCTGGTGGCGGTTATGCTCTTCATGTTCATTTATTATCTCCGCGCAGGGCTGGTCGCAAATATAGCTCTTTTTGTCAATATTGTCCTTGTCCTCGGCGCGCTCGCCGCCTTTGAGGCCACGCTTACTCTCCCGGGCATTGCCGGAATCATTTTGACAATAGGCATGGCGGTTGACGCCAACGTTCTGATTTTTGAGCGCATACGAGAAGAGCTTGCGAAAGGCAAAAACTTGTCCAACGCAATTGACGCCGGTTATGGCCGCGCGTTCACAACCATTTTAGACGCCAATTTGACCACGCTTTTTACTGCCTTGATCCTGTACTGGGTCGGCAGCGGCGCGGTAAAAGGATTCGGTGTGACTTTGAGCATAGGCATAGCCACAAGCATGTTCACCGCGCTGTTCCTTACGCGCCTCATTTTCGACTTGATGGGCAGGTTCCTGCCATTCAAAACAATAAAAATGATGCAGTTTTTCAAGGCTCCAAGCTTTGATTTCCTGAAAATGCGCCACGCGGCCGCCGTATTTTCGTGCATTCTGATTGTCGCCACACTTGTGCTTGCCGGAGTCAAGGGCATTGAAATACTGGGCGTCGACTTTACTGGCGGAACTCAGATCATGCTTAACTACGAAAAAAGGATTGCTCCGGACGCAATAAACAAAACCCTGACTAAGGCCGGATTCCCAGACGCCAAAGTTAGCTATAAATCCTCCGCGGCGGCGCAAGACAAAAAGCTGGAAATAGTAATCCGCAACATGGCTGTCGACAAAGAAGGCGGAAAAGTATCAAGCCCGAAAGAGCGCATAACCGCATTGCTCGAAGAAAAATACCCGCAAGCCAAATACAGTGGCGGACAGGAAACTTCGCTCGGCGGACTTATTGGCTGGGAATTCACCAAAGCGGCAATTACTGCAATGATCCTTGCCATCTTTGGAATAGTCATATATATATCGATCCGATTCGAGTTCGCCTTCGCCATGGCGGCAATAGTAGCTATTATTCATGACGTCATTATTGCCACAGGCATTTTCATCGTCGTCGGAAATCAGCTTTCATTGCCGGTAATCGCGGCCTTGCTCACAATTATCGGGTATTCGCTCAACGACACCATTGTTGTGTTTGACCGAATTCGCGAAGATCTGACCATCGAAAAGAACAAGTCATACAGCGAAATAATCAACTTGAGCATAAACCAGACACTGAGTCGGACAGTGCTCACGTCTCTGACCACCTTGCTTGTGTTGCTAGTTCTATTCTTCAAGGGCGGCGTGGCAATCAACGACTTTGTCTTTGTAATGCTTATAGGCGTCGTTGTCGGAACCTACTCATCCATATTCGTGGCCAGTCCGATTGTTGCAATATGGCACAAACGCATCGGAGCAAATATCATCAGAACAAATTCCAGCAATGAAGCTGGCAAATCTGAAGAAGCTCAAATCCAGGCATAAAGCCTGCAAAAAAACATCATTCTCAGCGCATGGAATTTTCCATGCGCTTTTTTTTTGAAAAAAATTTAGAAACTTGACTGCGACAGAGCCCGGAAGTTTATTATGCCTCGCCAGAAAAAAACTGGAATATTATGCTGTATCATCATTTTGTGCAAAAAATTCATCAGTTAATATATTGTCTCACAGGCTTAAGGCTTGTATACTTGTTTTAGTTCGTTTTTATTTTCATTAAAAACTGCAAATCAAGGATAAAAAAATGAAGATCGGCGTCGCTGATTACGGAATGAATGTTTGGCACGGGGGCTTTTACGACCTGGAAACGCGTCTGAAAGACCTGAAAGCAATCGGATACGATGGAATTGAAAGGCTCGACGATGCGGTCAGCTCTGGAGACGCTTTGCAAAGAGCAAGCTTGTTCAGAAAATACGGCATGGATTTTGCTACTTGCCGCGGACAAACTGCCCAGAATAAAATACAATGGACAGCCGCTTTCGGCAAAAAATATGTATGGCTCGACATTGCCTCAGCATGCTCAAAAGACATGAGCCTTTTTTGCAGACAGGCCGCTTCAATGGGCAAAGCGTGCGCGGAATGGAATATAAAAGCCATTGTTCACAATCACCTCGGACAAACATGCGAGTCTCAGGAAAATGTGGAGACTTTTCTTGACAACACCCCGGAATGCGGATTGCTTCTTGACACCGGACATCTTGCCGCCGCGGGAGGAAGCAATCTCGAGATAGTCGAAAAATACCATGACAGAATAGTGGCTGTCCATGTGAAAGACTACGTTCTGATGGATGAAAGCGTTGGCCTGGACAACTATCAAAAACGCGGACGCTTCTGCGAGCTTGGAGCAGGAAACATCAATCTGGACAATGCCGCAATACTGAAGCTTCTGATCGAAAAAGGATACGATGGCTGGGTATTCGTCGAACACGACAGGCACCTTCAGGAACCTCTGACAGACCTGGCGATTAGCCGTGAATATCTCCGCGAAAAAGTCGGAATTTAATTTGGTCTTCAAAAGGAGCAAGAAATAATGGCAAAGAAATCAAAGCCTCCAATTAAAGTGGGCATTGTTGGAATGGGCCGCGCGGGCGGCGGGATGCTCTGCAAAGAGCTCGGAAAACGCAAAGGCAAATTCTCGGTAGAGGCCGTTTGCGACATTTCCCGCAAGCAATGCGAGCCGTATAAAAAAGAATTCGGATGCAAGGTTTATCTTGACATCAAAGACTTGATTAAGGATGAAGAAGTTGAGCTTATTTCGATATCAACCCGCTCGACCGATCACTTTGATCATGCCTCAATGGCTCTCAAAGCCGGAAAAAGCGTGTTTCTGGAAAAACCCATCACGCTTACATACGAAGACGCTGTAAAGCTTAAAACATTGGCCGATAAATCCAAAGGGACGCTTTATCTTCGTCACAATAGGCGTTTTGAGCCGGCTTTTCAGCATATTTGCGAAATCATAGCCAGCGAGATCCTGGGAAAAGTCTATGAAGTAAAACTGCGCAGGCAGGGATACAGTCGGCGCGACGACTGGCAGACACTGATTGAATGCGGCGGCGGCCAGCTCAACAACTGGGGCCCTCATATTGTTGACCATGCGTTGCGTTTCCTGGATTCGCCAGTGGCCGAGCTCTGGAGCGACCTGAAACTTGTGGCAGCTCTCGGCGACGCCGAAGACCATTTGAAAATCCTGCTAAAAGGCGAGAACGGCAGAATTGTGGATCTGGAAATAAGCGGCGGAGCCGCAATAAGCGAGCCTGAATATATTATTTTTGGGTCAAAAGGCGCGCTGACTTGTCAGGGCGACAAAATCAAACTCCGTTATCTCGACCCAGATGTAAAGCTTTCGCGCCGGAAAGCAAAGACGGGCACGCCAAAAGGATACACCAAAGACGAGTTAAAATGGATAGAAAAGAGCACTAAAGTCAAGCCAGCCACAAAATGCAACACTGACAGTATTTGGGATCATCTTTACGAAAGCTTGCGCAACAGAAAAAAATTCCCCATCACTCTTGATCAGGGCGTGGAAGTCATGCGCATAATTTCAGAAGTAAAAAAAGGAACTCCCTTCGCCTAGCAGAACTTGAGAAAGACAGCAATAGCTTTTCGCTTTAAAAAGTTATTGCTGTCGCTCTATTTCATGCAATTTGCCAGTTCCATTGAAAAATCGTGCGGAGAAATCTACTTTTTATTCTTTTTGCGGTAGTCTTCGTAGTCCGCGAGCGAGCCAGGATAATCAATTATTCTGTCTTCTTCTATCTCAATAATCCTTGTGGCAAGGCTGTTTATGAATTCACGGTCATGGCTCACGAATATCACCGTAGTCTCAACAAGGCTCAACGCATAGTTGAGAGCCTCTATCGATTCCAGGTCAAGATGGTTTGTCGGCTCGTCAAGAACCAGAACGTTGCCGCCTTCAAGCGCCATCTTGGCAATAATCAGACGAGCTCTTTCTCCGCCTGAAAGCACCTTTACAGGCTTGAAGACATCTGAGCCGCTGAACAGCATTTTGCCCATGTAGGAGCGCAGCTCCATTTCAGAAATTCCATCACTCGGCCCAAAGCAGGCAAGCCAGTCAATGGCTCTATCGGCAGGATTCAGAATGTCCGACGCGTCCTGCGGAAAATAACTTATCTTTACAGTCTCGCCGTGTATAACTTTGCCGTCGCACGGTTCAATTTCCTTTGTAAGGATCTTGAGCAGAGTTGTTTTCCCGATCCCATTGGAGCCGAGTATGGCTATCTTCTCGTTATTCAGGCAAGTCATGGACAGATTGCTGAAAAGAGTCCGGTCATAAACCTTGCTGACAGCCTCGGTTTCGATAACCTTTTCACCCAGCCGGATTGGAGAGTCAAAACGGATAAAAGGAGAAACCCTGGAACTTGGCTTTATCTCATGAAGCTGCATCTTATCCAACTCCTTCTGACGGGAGGTTGCCTGTTTCGCCTTGGAGGCATTGGCGCTGAAACGGTTTATGAATTCCTTGAGATCGTCCATGCGCTTTTCCATCTTCTTGTTGCTCTTTTTCTGAGACTCAAGACCGACTGCGTTGGCTGTCATAAAATCGTCATAATTTCCGGAGAAAAGGCGGATCTCGTGATAATCCAAGTCAGCTATGTCAGAACAGACCTGATTAAGAAAATAGCGGTTATGCGATATGACAATAGAAATACCCTTGCGATTCTTGAGAAAGTAGCAAAGCCAGTCTATGCTGTGCATGTCAAGATGGTTTGTCGGCTCGTCAAGCAGAAGTATATCTGGATTATCGAACAACACCTGAGCGAGCAGCACCCGGAGCTTGAAGCCACCAGTAAGGGTTGCCATGGGAAGGGAGTGTTTATTCTCAGGTATCCCGAGTCCGACAAGAAGTTTTGCCGCATCAGATTCCATGGTGTAGCCGCCGGCATCCGCGTAAAGTGTCTCAATATCGTTGGTTCTTTCCTCCTCTTCCGGAGTCTGCTCGGTCTGAGAGTACAGGTAGTCCCTGTCCGTATGAAGGTGCCAAAGTTTTTCATTCCCCATGCAGACGGTATCCAGAATCGTTTCATCCTCATACTGGTTGTTGTCCTGCTTAAGGAAACCGAGGCGGCATCCCTTGTCGACGGAGATCTCTCCGCTGGATGGACTAAGCTGACCAGTGAGAATCTTCATAAAAGTCGATTTTCCTGACCCGTTGGCGCCGATAAGGCCATAACGGCATCCCGGCCTGAACTTGACTGAAACATTTTCGAACAGCACCTGCTGTCCGAACCTCATTGCTATATTTACTGCTGCTATCATTCTTATAAAACTATTCTTTTAATTTGTTTATAATGGAACTTGTAAATTAGTTCACTTTTTCCAAGTTTCAATTCAATTGAAATGAAAAATAAGCAAAGCATCGCGGCTCAGAGTATTTGGACGCCGCCAAGAGTCCTGAAAAATAAAAGACACCGGACGCAGTCCGGCTTATTATACGATTGCATCGAGCTTTTTCTTTAAACTCGAAACTTAGAAAAATACTTTCTTCTCTTGACAAAAGGTTAAACTTCCATTACCATATTAATGGTTCCAAATTGGACCCATAGGGATCCTTGAAAGAAACATAACTCAAAAGCGATGAAGAAATGAGCGCAAAATATAAATACTTAAAAGTAAAAGAGAAAATATTGGCGGACGCCGAATCATTGAATTCTTTTCGCCTGCCAAGCGAGCGCGAATTGTGCAAACAGCACAAAATAAGCCGAAATACAGCAAAAAAAGCGTTGAATTCTCTCTATGAAGAAAAGCTGGTGACGCGAAAAGTGGGACGCGGCACCTTTCTGATTCCTTCCAGGCGCATAACGCGAGTATCCTTTATTCAGGCAGGCATAGGCGGCAATTTATTAAGATTTTTCGAAGAGGAAGCCAGGCTTTTTTCCAAAGAAAATCCGAATATTGAAGTATTGATTCACAATGTTAATCCCGGCGAGATCATTCGGGCAGCCAGAAATCTGCCTGGCTCCAAAGTTCTTTTTGCACCAAACGTTGGATATTTGATACAGCTTGGACTTCTCGAGGAACTGGATTCAATGTCAATGTTTCAGGAAGCAACAAGGGGAATCCAAAGCCAATATCTCGACTGGGCAAAACTGGGAAAGGACAAACCTCATTGTTATTCGCTTCCGGTAGCTCTCAATTCCAGCATGTGCGCCATAAATTTGACGCACGCCCAAACTTTGGGGCTGGACACTGAAAACGGCCCGCAAAGCATGAGCGATTTGTTTGATTGGCTGAAAACAGCCGACGCGCATAACAGAAAAAAAAGAAGTCCTCAAATATTTGGGACACACCTCCACAAACCAGACTCCTCCTCCTTGCATTCGCCGGCATTTTCGTTCTATCTGACTCTTTCAAGTGGAAAATTGTTTCTTGAAGAAAAAGACGGACAGGTTGTTTTTGACTTTTCTCACGGCAAGGAATGGATTGAAATTTTCAGGCGCATCAGATTATCGGGAAGCATTCTTATTCCCAAAACACTTCACCCGAACCCGATTGTCTCAGGGGAAACCCTTTTTAATTATGATATTGGCTCATGGGCGCCAAAGGAATTGGAAGACGCTGGAAAAATTTCAGATGTCAAAATATGCCCATTTCCTCCTTTGGAAAAAAAAGGAGCCACTTTTGCTCAAGCATCAAAAGTCTCGCTTGCAATAATAAAAGACGCCCATCCAGACCATCCTTCCACCAAGGCAGCCTGGAGCTTTATTCGTCACTTAACCTGCAAAGCCGAGCCTCAAAGACGCATGGCTGAAAAAATGTCATTTCTGTCTGTAAACAAATCAGTCTTTGCGGAACAAGCCAAGCAGGCCAACCTGCAGCCCTTTATCCAAGCGCTTGCCACAGGAACAATGAGGAGCGATCATCCTATTCAGCATAGCATAATGAAGATTGTCCGCAAGTATTTCTTTGACGCGGTTTATGATTTAATTCCAGCAAACGAAGCAGTGTCTCGAATAGAAGAGATGTGCAAGCTGCAAATAGAAATGGGACAGGAAGTATATCAGGATTTCTTTTTTAACAGATAACACAAGGAGAGTTTAAATATGGGAAAAAAATTGTTTGCAGCTATGGCATGCGCTTCGTTTTTTGCGCTGAATCTTTTGGGGAACGGAGAATTTCAGGTCAAAGACGAAGTCGACTGGAGCCTGAAAGACGCTTACAAAATAAAGACCATGACAAAAGAAAAAATATCCCTTAACGGGGTATGGAAAATATCACTGCAGACAGGAGAAGGTCTATTTGCTCAAAAAAAATTATCCCAAAAAGAAAAGATACTTCTCAATCTTTCTGAGAAAAAAGAAGAGCTTGTGCCTCGCAAAACTTTTGAGACAGAAAAAACATGGAAAACCATACGTGTGCCAGGCTTGTGGCATGACGCCGCGTGGTGGAGCTCAACGCAATATGAATCACTGCTGGGCAGAGATAAATTTCAGAAGCCGCTGATAAGGGTCTGCAATAAAGTAAAATGGAACGGAGCTCCTTTAAAAGATTTCTATTTTGCATGGTATCAGCGCGAGTTTGTCATGCCTGAAAATTGGAAGCCAGGCGAAGCTTTTTTGCGTTTTGGCAAAATCAACAGAGAAGCCTGGATATTCGCGAATTCAAAATATCTGGGCCATCAAGTCACAAATCAAAGTCGCGACATTCCATTGCCAAAGGATATACAGCCTGGAAATACTGTAAGGCTGGATATTCTGGTTGGCGCGTTTGTTAGTGGCGATGAAAAAATATTTATGGGCGGCGATCAGATTCACAAGCAAAAAAAAGCGTCACATTTCAGGGGCATAACCGGCGATGCGTGGCTGATAAAACGGCCTGCGCAAAACTTTATTGAAAACGTGTTTGTCATTCCCTCTGTGCGCAAAAAAGAATTGATTGTCAAGGTTGAATTTTCAGGCGAGCCAAAGGGAATGTTGAAAGCAAATATTAAAAACTGGAAGGATGGAGAAATTGTAAAAAAAATCCAGCTCAATGTTAAAGACGGCAAGAAGACAGGCAAAAATGAATTAGAGTTCGCCGTGAAATGGAACACCCCCACGCTTTGGAACCCGGACAACCCGCATCTTTACAGTCTTTGCGTCACATGGGATTCGGACAAGGGCAAGCTTATTGACGAATACTTCCCGGTGCGTTTCGGGTTCCGCGAAATGTGGATTGAGGGCAGGCAATATTTTCTTAACGGCAGCCCTGTGCGCTTCAGGATAGCCACAGCGAGAGCAATGCCAAAAACAAAAGCGAGGGCGATATTTAAGGATCTTAAGAAATTGGGACATAATTGCGTTGAGATGATGGCTGGCAAGGCTGCTGATAATTGTGATGAAAACGAGGCGCTTGAAGCGGCCGACGAAGAAGGAATTATGGTTTTATTCATGACTCCGGCAGTGAACAAGCTTACCCATATTTGGCAAGACGACAATGTAAAGAAAGAGTGGCTAAAAAAGCTGTCCAGCTCAGTGAATACAGCAAAAAATCACCCGTCTGTTGTGCAATGGGCCATGAACTTCAACTTCCTGGGCTACCCTTTTGATTTGCAGCCTTATAAGTTGGGAATGGATTATTATCCTCCCGAAACATCCGCTTCCGGAAGCAACTGGAAAGTTGCCAGAGAAAGCGAAGAAATGCTGAAGCAAATCGACAACTCCAGGCCAATATATCATCACGCCTGCGGTAATTACGGACAAGCCCACACAAGCAACATGTACTTGTGCTTTTCTCCTTTGCAGGAAAAATCGGAATGGCCTTCGATATGGGCGAAAAAAGGAAAAAAGCCTTTTATGGCAATTGAATTGGGAACGCCCTGTGAATTGTCTTACTATCGAAACAGAGAAGGAGTGGGCAGCCGGAACAACTTTAAGAGCGAGCCTTTGTACGCGGAATACGCGGCGCGCCTTCTCGGAGCCAGCGCTTATGGATTGGCTGACACAAAACGGCTGAAGCCTATTCTCGAATACAAAGTAATCCCCGGCGCATTGGGAGATGGTTCGGATGAATATAAGGGGATGATGGGTTATTATTATGTGAACTTGAGAGACAAATCCCTGCCTGACTTCATAAAGGCCCAAGCAGAGCTGGGCGAGTTCCTCAAGAATTGGAGAACATACGGAGTATGCGGATTCAACTCATGGTACAATAAATATGCTTTGCGTGACAGCCTCAAACCATACAACGGCAAAGTTGCCAGATATGACAGCCTTAAAACTCCGGGACAGAAAACCCTCTTTGATTATACTCCCGGGCACAAAGCGAAGACTCTTCTTTATGACAAATATCAGGAATGGCTGGCCCCTTCTTTGTTTTATATCAGCGGGCCCAAAAGTGAGTTCACCGACAAAGGGCACGCTTATTGGGCGGGTGCTGAAATCAAAAAAGGCATTGCGTGGGTAAACGACACTTTTTCTGGAAAAAACGCAAAGGCGAGCATTAACGTTGAAGATGAAAATGGCAAAAATATTTTCTCAAAAACGTATGAATTGAAAGCCTTTCCAGGAGAAATTCAAATACAGGAATTCAGCTTCAAGGCGCCGGATGTTAAATTTAAAAAATCTTACACCATCAAACTCGGAATCGACGGAGCTCTTAAAGATGAGTTCAAAATACAGGTTTTTCCCAAGTTGGCTCTGTCCAAAATAAAATCTGAGAGGCAAATTTTTCTGATGGACACAAAAGGATTTACTGGAAAAAAACTTGTGGAGTTGGGCATTCCATTCAAAAAATATAATGGCGAAAAACTTGGGTCAAAAGATTTGCTTGTTATTGGCAGAGAATCTCTTTCTGAAGCCTTGCCTATTGCCCAAAATATAAAGAGCTCAGTCACGCAAGGGGCTAATCTCATTGTGTTTGAGCAACAGCGCGAAGATCTGAAAAATGTTTTTGGCCTCAGAGCCTTTGAGGCGAGCGCAAGGAGAACGTTTCCCGGCAAGGAGGCGCACCCTCTTCTTGAAGGTATTTCAAAAGATGACATGTCAAATTGGCCAGGCAAAGCCACTTTGCTTGAAGGATATCCCGAACCGGGAAAAGATGCTTACCCCAAACAAGTATGGAAATTTGGCAACCGCCAGATTGTGGCAAGCTCTGTGATCGAAAAGCCACACAAAGGCTCTTTTAAAAGCTTTATCCACGAAGGGTTTGACTTAGGCTACACGCCTCTGCTTGAAGAAACTGTCGGCAATGGGAAAATACTTTTCTGCCAACTCGACGTAAGCGGAAGAACAGAAGAAAATCCAGCGGGAGACATAATGCTCCATAACATTGTAAAATACATGGACAAAAGCCCCAAGCCTAAGGTTCCATTCTTTTACACTGGCGGAATAACAGGACAGAAAATTTTAGACCTGACCGGTGTAAAATACGAAATAGCCAAAGATGTTTCCAAACTCCCTGTTCCCTCTGCTTTAGTTATCGGAGGCTCTAAAAGCTATTCGCAAAAACAACTTGAAATACTCACAAATCTGGAAAAAGCACCAGCTCAAAGCGCATTGGAAAAACAGGGCAAAGAATTAAAGGTATATGCGCAAAATGGAGGAACTGTCATTATTCTTGCCGCAAATAGCTTGAAAAAAACTGCCGAGCTTTTCAGCATCGACATGCCTGACGCCAGAATGACTGAATACCGTTTTCCTGCGCAAACAATAAAGGGCGCAACAAGCGGACTTGGCGGCGGGGACTGGTATTGGAAAGACAATATAGACATTCCGCTTCCAAGCAAGGATTCTCCAGTAAGAGCCGTAAAAACAGGAAAGGGCCAACTGATTATATGCCAAGTCAATCCATTGTATTACAAAACAAATGAAATGCACCAGAGACGAAGAAGAAGCCAGGCAAAAATGACAAGAATACTCTCAACTATATTCGCCAATATGGGAGCTTCTTTCAAAAGGTCGTCAGTTGACAGAATGACAGAAGGCAAGGGCGCTAAAGACATTGACCTTTGCGGCAAGTGGCATTTTCGCATAGATCCCGACGAAAAAGGCCTTCAAGAAGGCTGGAGCAAAAAAGCCTGGGGAAAAGGCTGGAAGCCAATGGAAGTCCCCGGTTCCTGGGAAGATCAGGGAGAGAACGCCCCAAATCCCAAAGTAAATGGGAAATTGCCTTATGACGGATGCGCATGGTATCAAAAGTCTGTCTATATTTCTTCCAAATACAAAGGAAAGCAGCTCTATCTGGAGATGGGAACAGTCGACGACTTTGACTGGACCTACTTCAATGGGAAATTGATTGGGAAAACGGGAAAGGAAACGCCAAAATACTGGGCGGCCAGAAGATATTATCTCATTTCAGGCAATAGCATCAAATATGACGCAGAGAACTTAATTGCCGTTAGAGTGATGGACAATTACATGGGCGGCGGAATAACCAAAGGCCCAGTAAAAATAACCTTCAAAAAAGACAGGCGAATTCCTTATATTGACGCAAATATTGAAGATCATTTAAGACTTGATCCTTATAATTTTCACAGATGGTAAACAAAAAAATTCAGGAGAATAAAAAAATGAAAACAAAAAGAATTGTCGCGATTGGGATTGCGTCTCTAGGGTTATGCGCAAGCGCAATGGCGGAAGGCGCGCAAGAATTAAAGAAAAAAGCTCTTCTTTATCTTCCTATGGAAAAGGACAAAATTATGGAATTGCCGACAACAGGCGCAAGCGCTGCCATGCTTGGCGACAAGCCTGTTTTCAGCGTGGGCAAAAAAGGCGACGCATTGGTTGTGGATGGCGAAGGCGTCTCTGTCAAAGGAATAAAAATAAAAGGGGCCAGCCTTATTAACGGAAAACAGGGAACTGTGGCTTTCTGGATGAAACCTCTGGTTTCATACACAGAAGGAAAAGGACGCCATTACTTCCTTACCGCCAAAAAAACGAACGGGCTCTATATTTACATAATGAGTCCAAACGCCGGATTCTATTCTCAAACTGTAAACGACAAAAAATGGATTTCTCCTCATTTTAACTTTAAGTGGTGGAAAAAACCGCAGTGGAGCGCTAAAACATGGTATCATATAGCTGTGACATGGGGCCCAGGAAAAGAAACGATTTTCTATGTGAACGGCGCGCTTGTTTATAAGGCGAAAGAATGCAGCAGCATTGAGCTTGCCGCAGACACAATTTTAGTTGGGTGTTCCGGCGATGGCAAAAGTTCGGCGGACGCGCTCCTGGATGAATTTTATATTTTTGGCGATATACTTGGCAAAGAAGATGTCGTTTCTTTAATGAATGACAAATAAGCTTAGACGGGAGGGTTGACAATGAAAAAGCTTAGGTATAAGACCCTGTTTACACTTATTGAATTGCTCATTGTGATTGCTATAATAGCAATTTCGGCAAGCATGTTGTTGCCTGCGCTGAAAAAAGCAAGGGAAAGCGCGAAAAATATTGCATGCATGTCAAATTTCAAACAACTGGCTCTCACAAGCAGCATGTATTATGATGACTACAAAGCCTTTGCCAATGATGACGCTCAAGGCTGGTGGCAACAAAGATATTTGCGCTATCAGGGAAAAGAATTTTCTCCAGACACATGGAACAGGGATAAAGAGCTATTGCAAGCTTGTCTGAGCTGTCCAAACTTTGAACAGGACAAAAGTGATCCTGAAGGATGGAAATACAGAGCTTACGTTTACAACGGGCACCTCGGGAAGCCATTTGGATGGGATTTCAGCAAATGGGACTATACGCGCGACAGAAGCGCCTTTGTCAAGCCGGAAAAATGGTACTTGCACACAGAAGCCCATCGATGGGCTTCGACTGTTTTTTTCAATACTTGGGAAACGCAAGGGGCCAACAGGCATCTGGGCGGCTCGAACGTAATGTATATGGATGGGCATGTGAAACACTACAGCAAACCGCTGAACTTCATTGATCGCGCAGACGGCTGGGATCCTTACTAGACGGAATAAGAAAAGACTCGCATGCAAATAGTGGGTCAAAAAGAAGCGTCAGCTTTAGATTTCGGGGATCAGGTCTTCGGAGTCATCCTCGTCTGAGCAAAGCAGGAATGGGTTCCCCTCCGGGTCGCAAAAGACGTGAGTCTTGTAGCCTATATGCTGATCTGTCTCGGAAATCGCCTCATATCCGTATTGCTTCAAGCGCGCGATAATGTCGCCGATCTTTTTGACTCTGTATATCCATGAGATTCTTCCGACAGATTCGGCAATTTTCTCATTTCCAATTTTTTTCTCCAGAAAAAGCGAGAAATCTCCTGGCAATTTGAACTCAACCCAGAAGTCGCTGTCCATCACTGGCGCGCCCAAATTCAGCACGTCTCTGTAAAAAGAGCGAGAAATATCAAGATTCTCGACCTTGATTATAACTCCAAAAAGATTATTTTCCATAAGTCATGCTTTTTTATTTATTTGCCAATTGGAACAATTCTAAAAAATAAATAGAGCCTTGGATGGAAAAAAATCAATGCGAATAGCAATATTTAAGATATAAAATATAGAATATAATTAAAACCAAAGGATGCCATATGGATTACCAAAGTTATCAGAATCCCTTGACCTCAAGGTACGCAAGCAGAGAGATGAGCTACAACTGGTCCCCTCAGAAAAAACACTCAACCTGGCGCCGCCTGTGGCTGGCTCTGGCGCAAGCCGAAAAAGATTTAGGACTGGCTGTGACAGATGAACAGATATCAGAGATGATATCGCATTTGGACGACATTGATTTTGCAGTGGCCGAGGAGAAAGAAAAAGAATTGCGCCATGACGTCATGAGCCACATTTTCGCTTTTGGCGAACAATGCCCTGCCGCAAAGCCTATCATCCACCTCGGCGCAACGAGTTGCGAGGTGGGCGACAATGCCGATGTCATC
>CAZYVR010000008.1:0-40522 GCA_964651145.1 uncultured Victivallales bacterium
AAATTAAGTTTGGCAGGAAATAAGAGATGACTTGATTGCGCGAATAACGGGCTATGAGTTTGAACTGAATTCAAAGTTTTTCTCATTAACCGAACTCTCCCGCGAATATGAGATCAGCGATATAACCAGCCGGCGTGTTATTGCTGAGCTTTGTGAAATGGGTTATATTGATTCAATCCCCGGCAAAGGCTCATATATAAGAAGCCGCCTGTCAGAAAAAAACATTATTCTGTTTTCAGCAAGAATATCCGAAATAAATGATGGAGAGACTCTTCCGCAAGTGCATTCGGAAATATATAAGGGAATATTGATGGAATGCGGCCGGAGCCATGCTGACCTGCAAGTGCTTTCGGCAGAATATATCAAAAGGTGGCCGAAAGACAAAATGTTGTTGTTGCTGCTGCCTGGCGAAGTCATTATCAAGGACCGGGAACTCGCTAAAGTCTTGCGGCGCTCTAACTGCAAAAAAGTGTTTTGTCATTCTGCAGAGGCAATAAAAAATGAAGTTTCCGCGCGAATACCTTATACTAAAGGAATCAGTCTAGCGGCAGAGCACCTAATCGAGCGCGGGCACAAAAGGATTGCGTTTTTAACCTCTTTTTTAAGCATGCGCACCATGGCTTTGCGCTTTGAGGGATACTGCGAAACATTGAAAAAATACAATATCGCGCTGGACTTAGATTTGGTGCATGAGTTGCCAAGTCCCGATATGGAATCTGACGCAAAGGCAGTGCGATCTCTACTAAAACTCAAGGAGCCCCCGACCGCAATAATCACAGCAAACAATACCCGGGCGTTGAATGTTCTTGAATTTTGCAATTCCAACGGGATTAAAGTTCCCGAGCAATTGGCAATAGCAGCATTTGACAATATACCGGAAAGCATGTTGGCAACCCCAAAGCTAACCGTTGTTAATACGTTTTGGGATAAAATTGGGGCAGAATCAGTCCGATTATTGCTTGAAATGGCTGAAAGCAATAAAAGCAACTTTAATGATGTAATAGTGGAGCCTGAACTGATTATACGAGAATCAACCTAACTAAATATAAACGATATATAAATAGTTAACCGTTAATATTTTAAAAAACCAAAATGGAGGTTTTCCATCACCCTGAAAAGCTATAGGCATTTGCGCAATTTAATTTAATACTTTAATAAATAAAAGGATATTCAAGGCCATGAAAAAAGTTAAGATTGGTATAGTTGGAGCTGGCGGACAACGTTGCTGTTTCCATGGAGGATGTGTTTTTGGCGAAACAGACAATGTAGCAATAAAAGCTGTATGTGACAATCGTCCTGACCGCTTGGCAAACGCCAAAGAAATGTACACTAAATACTTGGGCTATGAGGTCGATACATATCTTGATTACAACGAAATGTATGCCAAGGCTGAACTCGACGCAGTATTTGTTTCAGGCCCCAATAACCTGCACATGGAAATGTCGGCTGCGGCCCTAGATGCAGGCCTTCATGTGCTTTGCGAAAAGCCCATGGAAATTACTCTGAAACGCGCCGACGCCATAACTGAAGCGGCAAAACGTAACGGCAAACTTCTTGGCTTGGGAATGCAAATGCATTACCGTCGCCGCTACCTTAAAATAGGCGAGCTTGTTGATCAGGGACTCATCGGCAAAGTCTCTCAGACATGGTGCACCGAATACCGTCCTCCATATATAGCCATGAAAGACTGGGTCTGGGATTCTTCACAGTCCGGCGGGGCCATCCATGAAAAGAACTGCCATCATTATGATGTGATGGACATCTGGGTGAAGAGCAAGCCCACCACGGTTTATGCCAGCGGCAATATAATGAAGCATCACAAACCGCACGGCATCGAAAGCGACATTGTAGACAACGCCTGGATTGTCAACGATTACGAAAACGGAGCCCGCGCCATGGTCTGCATCAATTTTATGGCTACGGACAAGCAAGAACACTCACGGGAGTTTGGCGTCATTGGAACAGAGGGCTCGATCACATTCAGCACTAGTGACAGTGAAATTCTGCATGTCAATCTTAGCAATGGCGACAAATATGACTTGAGCGTGCCCGGAGAGGTGCGTGGCGGACTCTGGCAGGATTTCATTGACTGCATCATTGATGGCGAGCGTCAACCGCTGGTCACTCCTGAAATGGGAAGAAAAAGCATGCTTGTGCCAATGGCGGCGGAAGTGTCAATAAAAGAAAAACGCATTGTCAATGTGAATGAATTAAAATAATAGTCCGGGGCTTCGGCCCCGACAATCCTAGCGCCAAATGGAGTGAGTCATGAGCATCAGATTGTTAACGGGATTTGACGGCAGTTGTCCGCATTATCCTGAAGGAATAAAAGCAGAAGGCGACAATAAATTTACCGTATTTCCCGGATATCGTCAAGAAGATGGCTTCAGCGAAGAAAATTCAAAATTAGGCGGCAGCAGATTTTATACGAGAATAGAAAATTTAGAAACTGAAATAGTTCCGGTTGAAATTATTGCCGACTGGGAAATAGAAAATCGCATATTTCATCATGATCTGGGATATATCAGATTTGCCAACGAAGGATGGGGATTTATTCCAGGCATCCGAATAGGCAAGACAAAAATCAGGTATTCGCTCAATGTGCGTCCCGGCATAACCGAACTGGCGCTCTCGCCGGAATATAATTATGAAACGTGCGAAAAGTTTATAGACAGCTTAAAAAATAATGGAGTAAAAACCACAGTAATTGGACAGAGCGAAAACGGACGCGACATGTGGATGATTGAGTTTCCATCTCTGGCCCCCAACGCTGAAAACTTCTTTATTCAGGCGAGAGACCACGCCTATGAAACCGCCGGGTCCTTTTGCGTGGAAGGCATTGTAGAACTACTCAGATCTGGCGAAATGATTGCCGAGTATCTCCGCAGCAAATTCAATTTTTATATCGTGCCGATGACCAATCCTGATGGCGTTTACAGCGGAATGAGCCGTCTTAGCAGGGAGAAGGGCGCGGATATGAATAGAATTTTGACTGAATCAGACAAAGCGCATGATGTCATGAAGGCAACTCTGGATCGGGTAGCCCCCAAAGTATATATGAATATTCATAATTGGACAAACAAATTTATTGATGGATTATTCGCAAACGATGAAGAAATTGCAGAAAAAATAATGCATTACTTTCCCAACGATTTTAAAAACTATAAGCGCTGGAAAGTGGAGACTCATAAAAGTTATTTGAAAGCAAATAATTTGACTGAGGCTCCAGAAGACTGCAAAAGCTGGAAAAATTACTGCAAGGAAAAATTCAGAGGATATGGAGTGAATTTTGAGTTTCCGTGGTTCGCGCTTTTTCCCGATGATATGAGGGGAAAAGGGAAATTGGCTTTAACTTCGCTGGCGCTGGCGGCAATAGAAGAAATGAACCTGTAGGACTATTATGAAATATAAAGGAAAACTGCTGAACGGAAAATATGTCAGCCTTGAAATTTCGGGTCAGAAAATTTCTAAAGTAATGGAAATTCCCGCTGACAAAACACTGTCGATGCTTTTGCCGCCGCTGGTTGACTTGCAGCAAAACGGCGCATTGGGCACATATTTCACCAGTTTTTGTGAGAAAGACCCGGAAAGTTTGAACCTAGTTGCTGATTTTCTACGTAAACATGGTGTAGGGCGAGTTCAGCTTACCACCACTACCGATTCTCTTGAAACTTTGAAAAAATCTCTCAAAGCAATAGACCGAAAATTATCGGCGGAACCGGAACTGGAGTCTATCTTCTATGGAATTTTTCATGAAGGTGTATTCATTTCCCCACGGGATGGCTGGCGGGGAGCGCACCCGGCAGAAAATATTCTCCCGCCGGATTATGATCAGTTCAAGAGATTGAATGATGCTTCCGGCGGCAGGATCAAAACTGTAAATATTGCGCCTGAAGAACCAGGAGGACTTGAATTTATCACAAAGGCGGTTGCCGATGGATTCATGGTAGCCATAGGGCACTGTTGCCCAGACAACGACGTGATAAAGGAAGCTGTAAAGCGTGGAGCTTCACTGGTTACTCACTTTGGAAATGGGGCAGCGCCAAGCATCCACCGCTTCAAAAATCCGTTTTGGAGTTTTCTTGACGAACCTTCTTTAAAGCTCGGACTTATTTGTGATGGTTTTCACCTGCCACCTGAAGTTGTCGGCGCAGCATTAAAATGCAAAGGGGCGGAAAACTGTTTTATCGTATCAGATGCCAGCGGTTATTCCGGTTGTCCTCCTGGCTCTTATAAACGGGACAAAAAACGCTCTTTCGAAATCAGGGAAGACGGTCTTCTGCATCTGACGGGACAGGAAATACTTATGGGCGCATGGTTTCAGCTTGACCGCGGAGTTGAATTTTTAGTGAAGCATTTAGGCATGACACTGGCGGAGGCATGGCGCCAATGCAGTGAAATCCCAGCAAAAATAGCAGGGATTAAACTGCCAGAACTACAAGTCGGAGAAAGAGCCGATTTTGTGCTTGCCGACTGGCAAGACGGACTTATTATCGAACAATCTATTTTCAATGGAAAAGCATATTTAAACTCTCCATTCAGACCTGATTCTGTATATTAGAAGTATCAATGATAAATTCTAGTTTTTTTTTAAAATTAGCTCTCTAAAACGAGGATATAAGGAACAATGAAAAACATTTCCAAAACAGTTGAAACAGCGAGGGAATACCTCTCTGCCGATAATCCTGCCGAAGCTGCTTCTCTATTGAATAAACTCAATCGTTTTGATGGAGATTTAGATGCGGTTATTGAGGAGCTCAAACCCCACCCCGGCGAAAATCCAGAGACAGGGCTTCTTAAGCAGATTCCTTTTCAACATGCTGAATTTGCCGCGAAATATCCATGGTCGCGCATGTCCTGTTATGTGCCGAAAAATTATGATTCGTCAAACAAATATGGTCTGCTTATATATCTGCATGGCGGCGGTCGCGGGAATGGAAACAGCTCGCCGGAAAATTATGTGGATGAATCAGCCGGACTCAGCGATATCTTTATGGACAGCGGCAGAATTGTCTGCCTTCCTTCAGCTCCACCCAACATGAAAAGTTACGCGCGTTGGCATCTTCCTGAAGTCGATGATTATATTGCGTCTGTAATAGATGAATTAAGCCTAAATTACAATATAGACCCAAATAATATATTACTGGCCGGTCATTCCATGGGCGGCATGGGAGCAAATCATATGGCACAGCGTTTTTCTGATCGTTTTGCCAGTATATTCAGCGCTGCGAGCTGTTGGGACATCGCCTATTGGCCGTGCCTGGCCGGAACTACTTACTGGGCGGCGCAAGGCAGAAACGACGCAATCATGTTCATGAGGCGACACGGCAGCGACATTGAATTCATGCGCCTGGCAGAATTGCGTCTTAATCAGGCAGGGATTGCCAACCGCTGCATTGAGCATCAAGGACGACACGATTCCGGACACGCGAGGAAGATATTCAAAGAATGGTTGTGCTGGTGTGACCGGGAAAACATCCGGCGCGATCCATGTTACCCTCATGTCGTCGCAGTTACGCCGCGTGGACTAACTCCGTGGACCGACTTCAGGCGACATAAAACACCGATGGCTGCATGTCAAAATTACATTGATTTCCATGAAATACCGGATTCACCGGATTGCCGCTGGGTTACGATTGACGAGGTCGGCGAAGAAACCATTATTTATGATATGGCTGTAATGTCTGACTGTAAAGATGAAGTAGAACAGGAATGGAACGATTTCTCCCTTGCTTTAAAACGCAAGCATCTCAACGGTGGAGTTGTCGAAACTTTTATCGAAAATGACAATGTCATTGAAGCAACGCCAGTTAACGTTAAAAAGTTTACACTGTGGCTCAATTCCGAAATGGTCGACCTTAACAATTTCAGAGTAATAGTGCAAGGAAAAGAGATGTTCAACGGCAGCGCTAAGCCGAAACTCGGCACCATGTTGGAGTCATATAAACGGCGGCGGGACTGGGGGATGCTGTATCCGGTGAAAATAACTTTTGAAGATACTGACGATTCCTGGAAAGTAAAAGACCAGGTAAAAGTTAAAAATCAAATCTGAGATACAACTGGAAATTTTGAGAGCGCAACATCCAGCCGGATATTGCGCTTTCCTGTGTTGGGCTTTTGACGGCTCCGCCGCGCAGGGAGCAAGTGTTGAATCCATAGGGTAAATCTTTTTTTAGCCTTGACAAATGGTAAATACCAATTAAAATAATGGTAGACACCAATTTAGCAATAAGGAAGACTTGAATAATGGAAACGATATCAAATCAATATCGCACAGTGGCGGAAGCGCTCAGGGACAAAATATTTTCTGGAAAACTTAAGCCATCTGAGAAACTCCCGACGGAAAGGGAGCTGAGCCAGGTTTTCAACGTGTCTAGAGTGACTGTGCGGCGCGCCATGAGAACTCTTGAGGAAGAAAAGCTTGTAAGGCGCATACAGGGAAGCGGAACGTATGTCAGTCCTAATCCGTCCCCTAGAATTCCCCTGATGATTGATTATGCCGGAAGCATGCTGGAGCACGCCCCCCTGCTGAAAAGGCGCACACTGCTCATGAAATTCCAGCGGGCGGGAAAAGAAATAGCATCAGAACTGGGGGTGGCTGAAAACGAGGAAATTCTTTATGCTGAAAGAGTCGACATGCTGAAAACAAAGCGCGTCGCCGGAGACTTGGTTTTTATCTCGAAAAACTATGCAGGTGGACTCACGAAAAAAGAACTTGATTTTGTCGATTTCATAAGCATTTGGTTAAAAAAGTGCAAATTCAGTGTAAAAAACTGCACCCAGCGCATTGAGGCGGTAAAAGCGGGAACAAAAATGGCCGAAAGGTTGAATCTTAAAAAGACCGACCCGGTTTTGAAATCAACAGAACTGTATTATGCAGGGGAAAACGAAGTCGCTGGACTTTTTATCAGTTATTACAATCCGGAGCACATATGCATCAGCGCCAGCTTCAACTGGTCGTCCGTGCAAATACCTCAGCAATATGCAAAGGGAATGAAGTGACGCCAAACGGAAAATCTTGTCTTTTCACGGAAGAGCATATCCCTCTCAAAGCCAGATTTCCGGTTGTCGATGCCCATAACCATCTATGGGGACAGTGGGACAAAATCGGAAATATTCTGAAAGTAATGGATGAGTGCGGCATCGTCTCCTATTGCGACTTGACATCGAATATATCGCTAAAAATGAAGGACGGAGGATATGAATTAGAGGCGGGCGATTTCAATAAATTTTTAACACAAACACAAAGACATCCAGGCAGATTTTTTGGGTTTACGACAGCTACTTTCAACAGGCCAGCAGACAAACCTCTTTTTGAAGACGCAAAAGAATTTGTTAAAAATACAATCCAGACACTTAACGAGCATGTAAAAGCCGGGGCGAAAGGATTGAAAATACTCAAAGAGTTAGGGCTTCATTACCGTGACAGTTCCGGGGAGCTTATAAATTTTGACGATGAACGCCTTGCCCCCATATGGGAAGAATGCGCGAGGCTTGGCGTTCCCGTATTGGCGCATCAATCCGACCCTTGCGCCTTCTTTGAGTCGCCGACCCTCGAAAACGAACATTTTGAGAGCCTGAAAAAATATTATTCATGGAGTTTCGCCGATAAAAAATTCCCGCGCAAAAGCGAACTGCTTGAAAGACGGGACAGGGTTGTCAAAAGACATCCTGACACAATATTCATGCTTCCTCATGTGGCCAATTTTGCCGAAAATCTGGAATATGTGAGCCGACTCCTTGAAGAAAATTCGAACGTTTATATTGACATTTCGGCCCGGCTGGATGAACTTGGCAGGCAGCCCTACACCGCGCGGGAGTTCATGCTCAGGTGGCAGGACAGAATTTATTTTGGAGCGGACATGCCCGCAAGTCTTGATATGTACCGCTCTTATTTTAGGTTTCTTGAAACTTTTGACGAACATTTCATCCCGCCTGATTATGATGGCTCTTTTGACCGCTTCCGCTGGCGCATATGCGGGATCGGACTGCCGGACAACGCTCTGAAAAAAATCTACCATCAGAACATATTGAAAATAGTTCCCAGCCTCAAAGAATATCTTAAAATAAACAGTTAAATCCAGGAGAAAAATCATGGCAAAAACAAAAGTAGGATTCATTGTGTACGGAGTTCATAAGGACGGGCTCAAAGACCCTATGGGCACGCCCTTCATCGATGACAAACTAATCAAAGCTTCGAAGAAGGCGCTTCGTGACTCAGGGATGGAACTGGTTGAATATGTCCCGATAATAGCATCCAGAGAAGAGGCAAAAGAATGCTTTTCCAAATTCAAAAAAATGGATGACATTGACGCTTTGATTCTTTTTTCCGGGACATGGGTTTGGGGCGCTCATTTAATAGCACCCATGCGCGATTTCGCCGCAACTGGCAAAGGCATAGTCGTCTGGACGCATCCCGGCTCCCAGGGCTGGAGGCCGGTGGGCGGGCTTGTTGTGCACGGCGCGCTCAAGGAAATTGGAATACCTCACCGCTTTGTTTACGGTTCCAGCGACAACGCAAAAGACATGGAAAGGATAGTTTCCTACTGTCGCGCCGGGCACATGAAAAATAAATTAAACATGAGCGTCATAGGCGTTTTAGGCGGTCGTGGAATGGGACAGACATGCGGAGCGGCCGATCCTTCGCAATGGATGAAAACTTTTGGAATCGACATTGATTCCCGTGATACAACCGAACTCCTCGAAACAGCAAAGGCTGTGTCTGAAGAGGAAATTCAAAATGCCAGAAAGAAAATCCAACCGTTCTTCAGCGAGCCCATACCGGGAGGGGAAACCGCCGAACGTTCAATTAGGGTATACATTGCGCTGAAAAAAATAATGGCAAAGGAAAATTGGGAATTTTACACCATCCAGTCTTTCCCGGGCCTTGGTGACTATTACAGCGCGACATGTTTTGCGCAAAGCATGATTCTAAATGACGGCATAGGAACTTCGACCCTCGGCGATTTCAACACGGCAATGACCGTCAAGCTCCTCACTGATCTCAGCTCTGAAAGAGTTTACTACGGAGACCTTCAGCACATTGACAAGGAAAACAACGAAATAAAAATTATCGGCGACGGGGCATGCCCTCCTTCTTTGGCCGGGAAACTCCAACCCGCAAAATTCGCCGAACATGGCATACCGACAGAAGGGGAAGCTGGAGGCATTTCCGTTGAGCTTGTCTGCAAGCCAGGAAAGGGAGTCCTCGCCCGGCTTGGACGGAACGACGGTCAATTCGAAATGGTCATCACGCGCTGTTCCATCAAAGAGCCATCAAAGGAAGAGCTCCCCAAAAGAAGGGACGAATGCGGGATACCTTTCTGGCCTCACGCATTCGTAACGGCAGAATGCGATATTGAAAAACTTTTGGAGGCATGGGGCAATGAATACGCAGTGCTGGGCTATGGCGAGCATCTTTACGAAGAGCTCATAGCGTTTTGCGAGCAGACAGGAATTAAGTCCATTGCCCTCTCATAAAAAATGAAATCAGCTAAAACATTCCCTTATAAAAGCGGAGATTGGGAACTGGATTGTCTTCCTGATGACGGCGCGCGCTTGCGCCGTCTTTCATTCAAGGGGATTGAACTCTTGACTGAATATCCAGGGAATTTCAGGTCTCCTGCGAAAGATTTTGGCCTTTATGAAACAAGGCCAGTATATGGATATGATGACTGCTTTCCCACAGTTGACTCTTGCAAATATCCCGGATTGGACTGGCGGATACCTGACCATGGGGAATTATGCTGGAAAAAATGGGAAGTGTCGGAAGCTGAAAAATCCATTGAGTTCTCAGTGACTTCGGAAAAAGTTCCAATATGCTTCACCAGAAAAATGTTATTTGAAGATAATATATTGAGGTGGCGCTTTTCTGCCTTGAATAAAGGAATGCAAAACTTGCCGTTTCTGCATGTAATGCACCCGCTTATGCCGTTGGATGCTGTGAAGAGTTTTTCTCTGCCTGAATTCTCGTCCGTTTACGACGAAACGGAGAAAGGAGAAATTCTCTTGACGCCGTTGGAAATAAAAAAACTGCTGCTGGAGCTGCCTCCTGGAAAGTTCAAGATGCTGATTCTCAGGAACATAGACTCTGGGAGCTTTTCTCTTGAATTCAAAAACGAATTAAAGCTGCAGGTTGACTTTCCTCATGAGCTTTTTCCATCCCTTGGCGTTTGGTGGAACAATTCGGCTTACCCAGATGAAACCGGTGGCAGAAGATGCGAATGCGCTTTTGAGCCGATCCCCGGAACGTGCAGTTCCCTTGCAAAAGCCTGGGATGACAAATCGTGTATGAATGTCGGAGCAAGCGAATCTTTTGATTGGGAAATAATTTGGACTGTCAATATATAAAAATAAGGAACTGTTGCAATGCCTTTAATAACCGAAAAAAATGCTGTCCTGGAGGTTTACGCCGAAGCGGCTGAGAGAAAATGGGTCATCCCTACTTTCTGTTCGGAAAATCTTACAACGACTGAAGCGGTACTGTCCGCCGTTAGTGACTATGGCAAAAAATTGGGAATAGAGAATCTTCCAGTCACTTTGGCAATAACCAATTTGTACGACCATCGCTCGCAGACTCTCAATTACACTCGCACAGAAACATGGTATATAGGACTCAAACTTTTTCTTGCTGATTTGAAAGTTCTTTGCGGTTGCGGATCTCCCTTCTCAAAGCTCAGAGTAATGGTTCATCTTGACCATATAAAACCTGAGTTTGACAGTGAATTGCTAGAGTGGGATATGTCCCAGTTTTCCTCAATCATGTTTGACGCTTCCTCAAAGCCTTTAGGGGAAAACATAAAAATGACCGGCGAATTTGTGGAAAAAGAAGGAAGCAAAATAGTAGTGGAAGGCGCATGCGACGAAATTGTTGACGCAGGCGGGAAAGAGTCCAACGCCCTAACGTCTCCTGAAGACGCGGAAAGATATTTTGAAAAGACAGGCGTAGACTTTATGGTGGCAAATCTTGGAACGGAACACCGGGCAAGCGCAGCGAACCTTAAATATCACGGAGAAACAGCGTCTAAAATAAGCCGAGTAATCGGCTCAAAACTGGTTCTGCACGGGTGCTCTTCTGTGTCCAAAGACCAGATACTGAATCTTTTCAACGACGGAATCTGCAAAGTAAACATATGGACCGCTCTCGAAAGGGACAGTTCGCCCGCTCTGCTTTCAGACATGGCTCGCAATGCTGCCAAAGTAGCTGGCCTGCAAACAGCCGGAAAACTTAAAGGGCAGAAAATATTAGGTGAAGCGGCCGATCTTTCGTCAAAAGCTTCCCTCGATTATTTCACCACCGTCTACAGGGACAATATAATATTTGGGGAGATGAAAAAGATAACCGAACGTTTTTTGGAACTTTGGTACCGTTAACAGGAGGAATGACAGTGAGTTATATTGGCATTGACATAGGCACGACGGGATGCAAAGCGGTTGGCTTCAAATCCGATGGGAGCCGTTTTGACTCCGCATACAGGGAATATCCAATCATTAGCCTCCAGCCAGGCTGGGCGGAGCTTGATTCGACAGAGGTTATGGAGAAATGCTTTGAAACTATAAAGTCAGTCGCCGTGAATGCCTCGGGGAAAATTAGAGCCATTGGAATTTCCAGCCAGGGAGAGGCGTTCACTCCTGTGGGCAAAGATGGAAGTTTTCTCGGCAACGGGATGGTGTCGTCCGATGCGAGAGCCGCATCGATATCGGAGAAATGGAGCAGGGAGTTCGGCCGAAAAAAACTCTATGAAATAACCGGTCATACGGCGCACCCGATGTTCACGCTTTTTAAGTTGTTGTGGATAAAAAAATACAGGCCAAATATATGGAAGAAAACCTGGAAATTTCTCTGTTACGAGGATTTGCTGGAATTAAAACTCGGAATAAAAGAACCGGCAATGGGTTGGCCTATGGCGGGGAGGACCATGCTGTTCGATGTGAGAAAACATGAATGGAGTTCAGAAATATTATCATCTGTGGGGCTTTCTGAATCGAAGCTTGCAAGGCCCCTGAAATCCGGCTCAGTCGCCGGACAAATTCCGTCAAATATAGCAAAAAGTCTTTCGCTTCCAGAGGATGTGATTGTCGTGACCGGCGGGCATGATCAGCCATGCGGAGCTCTCGGAGCGGGAGTTGTGTCGCCGGGCATCTCGATGCATGCGGCAGGGACAGTTGAATGCATTTGCCCGGCATTCTCGTCCCCAGTGATGAGCGAAGAACTTTTTAAAAGCAATTTATCCACTTATGATCATGCGATGGGCGGCATGTATGCGACAGTGGCTTTCAGTCTTACCGGAGGAAATATACTAAAATGGTTCAGAGACGAATTTGGCTGCCGCGAAATTGCCGAAGCTGAAAAATATGGACTCAACGCATATGAGCTGCTTCTGAAGAATATGGCAAAGAAGCCCACAAATTTACTGACATTGCCTTATTTTACCCCCACAGGCACTCCGCACTTCGACACAAAAGCGAGCGGAGCGATAATCGGCCTGAAGCTGACCACTAAAAAAGAAGAAATACTGCGTTCGCTTCTTGAGGCGGTCGCGCTGGAAATGCGCCTGAACCTTGAGCTCCTCAATAATTCTGGAATTGAAATAAGGGAGCTCCGAACTGTGGGAGGAGGCTCTAAAAGCCGGATATGGTCTCAATTAAAAGCGGACGCAATGAATAAGCCGATAACTGCCGTTGAGGAGAAGCAGGCTGGCTGCCTAGGAGTGGCTATGCTAGCGCGCTCGGCCGACACAGGCGAAGAATTGGGAGCAATAGTAAATAGATGGGTAAAAACCTCAGACATAATAAAGCCGAATCCAGAATTCGCGGGAATATATTCGGAGAAATTCGAAAAATATAAAAAATTATATCCAGCTTTAAAGGGGATTTGATATTGTCAGGCAAAACGCAACAGAAAAATGTAAAACAAAAGGCATCAAAAAACACAGGGAAAGTATCATCTTAAGTCGGAGTTTGTCCCATTGTTGCCGAGAGGCCAGACTGTTCCAGAAGCTTGGCAAATGCAAGCGTGCGCACATCCTGTCGATAGAATGAGTGTGAGATTATGTCAATAGTTTTTAAAGAAATAATCTGTCAAAGCGAAGACAGAACTGAAAAAGAAAAGCTTCAGGAGCAAAGAGCAATTCAAGCATTTGAATTTCCTTGGCCTGAGCTGATAATTACAATTTCCCTGCTTGCCATCGGATTTGGGTGTTTGTGGCTCATGCATTAAAGAAGGAATAGAGAAATGTTGACAAAAAAATCTGCAGATATTGCAGATAAAAAAGGGATAAAAGAGCTTGCAAGAAAAGAGGCTAATAAATTAAAACAGCGGTTTATCGCCAACATAACTCATGAGCTTCGCACGCCAGCAAATATGATTATTGGAGGAATTGACCTAGCGATCTAAGGTTAAAAATAATGATCTCAATAAAATAAAAAGGATTCACAGTGACTGAAATAGAAGATAAAACTAGAAGGACAGAAAGAAACACAACTTTGATTAACTTAACTTTTAAGGTTTAAAAATGAAACACATACTTTTGCAGCAAGGCTGGCTTTTTAGAGGAATGGAGCCTCAATCGTTTGATTATGATGCCGTAAAAATGCCTAATAATGAATCTAGCGAATGGCGGCAAATAGATGTGCCCGGCGATATAAATGCGGCGTTGCTTAAATACGGCGATGTTCCCGATCCGCATTACGACACTCAGGCGCAGGAAAGTTATTGGATTACAGCCAAAGAATGGTGGTACAAGAATACGTTTGATGTCGATAAGGACGCTATAGAGAGCGCGGAACTTTGCCTGGAGGGAGTTGACGGTCATGCGGACGTTTGGCTGAATGGCGTGTTTCTGGGAACAATGAAAAATGCGTTTCGTCTTTTCCGATTTGATGCGGCGAGCCTTTTGCAGGAAAAAGAAAATCAACTATTGGTTAGATTTCATTCTTTGGACCAGTTTTTTGAAGGTCCGCGCGAGGGCAAACTCACAGGATGGCCAGGCAAGCGATGCTTTATCCGCAAGCCGCAATTCAATTTCGGATGGGACTGGGCGTTGCCGCTGCCTTCATTGGGGCTTGCCGGGAACGTATGGCTGGAGTTGAATCATCAAAGAAAACTTGTTGATGTAGCCGTCACTCCGCATTGCAATGGCAGAGTAGACTTCGAGATCGAAGTGTCAAAGGCCGCCCGAGATTCCGGCTACACGGTTGACATTGAATTGGAAGGGTATGGAGAGAATTTGCGCCACCGAATTGAAGGTTGCATCATTGCGCCATACACTGGACATGGAGTCACTGCTGAAAGCGCATCCAAAGCTCGATATAAAAGCTGTTGCAGCTTGAAGATTGAAGACCCTCGATTATGGTTTCCCAATGGCTATGGCGAGCAAGCGCTATATAAGTTTAGTGTGTCGCTGAATGTGAATGCTGAAGTCGTAGATTGTTATCGGGGGCAAGTCGGACTGAGAGAAAGCCGAATTTACGAGAAGCCCTTTGTTAATGGCAGGGAAAACGGATTTTCCTTTGGCATTGAGCTCAATGGAGAAGCTATTTTTTGCAAGGGAGCCAACTGGGTTCCACTGGAATTATGCCCGGGAACCATAAAGGACGAGCAGTATGATTTTTATCTGAGAAAGGCAAAAGAGGCCAACTTCAACATGATTAGGGTGTGGGGCGGCGGCATTTATGAACATAAACGTTTTTACGAGCTTTGCGATGAGTTGGGCATCATGGTCTGGCAGGACTTTATGTTTGCCAGCGGCGGCTATCCGGTTGATTATTTGCGGGATGAAATCATCATCGAAGCGGAATATCAGATAAAGCGCCTGCGCAATCATTCCTCCATCGTTCTTTGGTGCGGCTGCAATGAAGATGTGTATTCCTGGAGTTATCCAGGGGAAAACTCCGGCGGCGCTCAGGAGGATGACGGTGTTTTTAATGAATGCAACGCGGAAAATGATAAATGGAGCGTGGATCGCTTGAAGGATGATCCGCAAATTTATAGCATGATTTTGCGCGGCTTGACTTCCCGGCATGGACTTGGCGTCCCTTATATTGAGTCCAGCCCGCAGTCACGGGATGACTGCGGCAATATCCCATCCTCTGGGAACAGCCATATTTCCTGCTGGAAATACGCGCTTCTTCAGTCCCCCGATCACCCGGAAGAATTCCGTGAACACTTTGAGCAGGTGTGCTCTTTTAATTCCGAGTTTTGCATCCAAGGGCCATGCAGCGAGAATGCCATTAGAAAATTTATGGCCCAAAAAAACTACTGGCCCCCCAATGCCAGTTGGACATATCACATTCAACTTGGACATCGCGATATTCCGCACCACGAGCAAACAATGCTTATAGCGGAAGGCATATTAGGGCAAATAGATTCTCTTGCCACATACGTTAAATATGGACAAACGGTTCACTTGGAAATGATGCGCTCCGAATTTGAAAGCGCGCGGCGCGACCGCCCGGACAGCGGCGGCACAATGGTGTGGATGCTGAATGATTGCTGGCCAACTGCCAACTGGTCAATTATTGATTACAGCCGCACGCCAAAGCCAGCTTATTACGCAGCCAAACGATCCTGCGAGCCACTGCTGCCAATCATTTTTAGCAGAGGCGGAAAGATAGAATTTTTCTTTGCCAATGACACGCTTTCTTCTCAAAGCGTAACAGTCCGTTATGGGCAGGAAACACTTGTCGGCGAAAAGCTCTGGAGCAAAGAGCTGGAATTAACCGTCAATGCCAACTCAACTCAAATGTTCGATGCCATTGAGCATTCAAAAACAGAACAGATGGATTCATTCTTATTCATTGACGCCACCGTTTCCGGGAAAGAAACGGACAGGATTGTTTTCTTTCCAAATGGCTGGAAAGACATCAACTGGCCTGAGTCACAAGTAAAAATGGAATGCCTCGAGCAGCGTCGAGAAGATCATAAATGGAAAACGACAATTAAAATAAGCGCAGATACATTCGTTCGCCTATGTCATATTTCTTTTCCAGAGAGAAAGAATGAAATCACGTTTTCTGATAATTATTTCGATCTGTGCGCACAACATGAGAAAAGAATGATAATCCATTCCTCAGATAAATTTGATATTGCAAAGCTTCATGTTGGGCACTGGCTCACGGCTTGGCGTTAAGCTATTTATAAAAAATTAGAAAAGAGTTAAATTTACAATGTCTGAGCATGTTTCAACCGCAAAACATTCTCTGGGGATTGCGTTGTCAGGCTCAAAAAATGAACCGAGCTGATATTTTCCGCAACGCAATCCCGTACATATCCAACTACAATCCATAAAGCCAGAGGCAATACTTCCGGCGACATAATAGTTTTAATAAGCGGCGAACCTTTTTATGCCTACCAACCCTCCTTTCTTTTTCTTGACGCAGAACAACAACACACGGCGTATTACCGGCTGATTTTTCGTTTAAAACAGTAATGCGATAAATATTAAAAAAACGACAACAAGCTTGCCATCGTAAAAATCAAAAAAAGCAAAGCGTGCGATTACGAAGCATATAATAAGCCCATAAATCAACAAATTAGCCACTGTAGAAGCCTTTGACACTTCAATTGGGCATTATATGCCTACTGCCGCCCCCCTGCTGGCAAAAGGCAATTGCAACGGATGACGCATTGGGAGTATCGCATATTTTGCGTGCCTCTTTTGCATGTTTGTTGTGGGCGTTTGGCGATGCCTCAGTATGGGGGTAATTGGGGCACGCTTTTTTTGCTGTAAAAGTTCTTTCAAATATTTCTGCAGAAAAAGAAAAGAGGTTTAAGAATGAATATATCTTTTGCCGTCAAAATTCGCATCAAAACATAGTTACATTTTGGGATGATGGTAAAATTGACAATAATTTTCCATTTATTGTTATGTCATCACTACTGTCCGGTAAAAAATTGATTAAAAGTTGAACCCGAAAAGGTCGGGCTGTCGAGTTTTATTGCTCCAATTGGGCGGCTTTGCTATTTTTAGCCGCGAGATAGCCAGCAATTCGAGCAGATTCAGTCTGCTCATGAGTCCTTCTTTTACCCTCCTGCTGATTTCGGTTATTGTCAATTTTATCCTGCTGACAAACTTGATGTATGACAGGAGCAAATAGTAAATCATAGCCGTCCAAACTTGCGTCATTACCGCATTCTTGCTTGTGCCAAAGAAGGTTTTGATTTTTAGATTCTGTTTAATCCATTTAAAGAACAATTCTATCTGCCAGAGCTGTTTGTAAATCTCCGCTATTGTCGCGGCCGACAGCTTGAAGTTGTTGGTTATAAATGTGTAAATTTTATCTTTCTCGTTGTCATAGAATTCGATTGAGCGCAGCTTTTTGGGATACTTTTTGAAGCTCTGCTCATTGCGGAATTCAATTACATTATCCTCAAGTATTCCCTGCTTGAAATTTGCCTCTTTATGCTGTCCGGCTCAATGTCAAAATAATTTTTAACGGCGGTCACATCGTGCATTTTGCCATCGCTCATAACCATAAAAGCTGGCAATGCAGCTTGATGGCTCCTTTCTTTTTGCGGAATTTTGCCCAGTCGTAAACGCTGAGGCAAAGGTCGATTGTCGTGCTGTCGATGGAATAGAGCGGATTGTTGAAACGGAATTTGTGCTTGGGGGAAAACGACTGCGCTCTTGCCAGAATCTCATAGAAAAGCTCCTCAAAAATTAACGGATTTCGCCGTCCCATAGCGTCGGCAAGAGTCGAGCGCGGAACGGGCGTCAATCCAATATGATAAAGTTTGCTTTTATGCGTCATCAGTCCGCTTTCTATTTCGCGCAAGGAATCCTTGCCGCTGATTTGCGCTTAAAGCACAGTCAGAAACTGCCGCCATGCGGTGAATCCCTTGCTGTAATTGTCCATTTTTAGTTCATTTACCATTTGGTCAAATCTATGTCTCGGGATGAAATTGAAAAGCTGCTGGAAAATCGTATTGTAATGTGGCATGGCTGAAAAATCCTTTAATATTAACTGTTTGGCGATATCTAATATAAAAGAGTTTTTCGTGCCTGCCTATTCCAAATTCATTTTTTACCGGACAGTAGTGTATTGGGGTCATCAAAGGTGGAAACCCTGATTTCAGGGATGCCTAACAGGCTTTTCTGGACGCCTTAATGAAATCCTTTTCCGCGACAGCATTATCTTTGCCAGATTACGTAGGCTTAAGTTGAATCTAAAATACCACAATGCAGTCAAACGCATAGTTTCAGCATCAAAACGGCTTAGATGATAATCAGGATTGCTGCTTGGGGTAAAATAAGACCTGCACTCTCTACAATAATATTCCTGTTCGCCAGATTTTGTCTTGCCGTTTTTGACGATCCCTGAGCTTTTACAATATATACAGCATTCAATTATCAATCCATATCCTCTTTTTGACTGAAAGGGTAGCGACTGTAATATTAGTTTCAAGCTCAAGTCAACAATATCCGGTCAGATGTTACGCCCTAGAAAATCTGCTTCATTTTTGTTATCAAATCCAGATGTTTTTCTCGGTTACCCTGTGTGCAGGAAAGCCAATCGGTGATGATAATTCCTTTTCCATCATTTTTAACAATTGTTTTTCTCCAATCGTTCAGTAAGTCACAACTGATATTTTTGCCAGTAGAACCCCACACTTCAATACCTTTATTTACTAGACGCTTGAATGTTTCATCTTCCACTACCTTCGAGTAGTCCCATATCATTTGAACAATATCTTTCGCAATTCTGTCCTCAACAGCAAGGTGCTTTTCGGAAAAAACCAATCCTCTTGGGTCAGTCCTTGTATCTTTCCAGATAACAGCTCTAACGTCACGTTCTCTTAAACCATTTCTCAAAGTACTAATTGCTTTCGCAAATTGGACATGAGAACGGCTATGATCTTCATCCATGCCTATATGAAAAAATCTGACAGGTTCACATGCTTCAATGAGTTCATCAATAAGTTCAAAAGCGATCTTCCAATACTCTTCAGAATCAAAAAAATCTCTGCCGTCAACAATTTCGTTATAAGGATAAAACCATTCATTATGTCGATGAAAACGGCTTTGTGAGAAGTTTAATTTGGGTATGACTTCAATGCCGTGACTCTTTGCTTTTTTTGATAATTTTTCCAAATGCAACATTGGCACTGTGTAATTACGCTTCAATTCAGGATGAGATGAATAGCTAACACCATCAGCACAATCAATTATCAATGTATTAAACCCACAAGAAAACATTGTTTCAATAATTTCAAATCCTAGCTCAATAGAAAATGGCTCCTCATTTTCTTTATTAAAACACCAACTTGGATCATAATGGCTAATATGCAATAAAAAGCCTCTAATAGGTAAAACCGTTTTCATTTTCATTTTTCCTTTTTAGTTTTATATAGTATTTTCAATTCTTATAAAATATATAAAATGTTAAATCATGCATCGGATATTTAACGCCTGAAATAAACATATTTCCTTCTGCGTAGGGATCTGGCCTTTGGGAAACATATTGAGAATAGCGACATCTCCAAATGTTAATATATCCATCTTGCTTATTGCCAGTGTTGTCGGGCGTCGATAGCTCAAAATAATATTTTGTGTTATTTTGAACTTCACAGTTCAAGTGATATACGATGAGAAGTTTTGTCCATCTTGGATTATCAAAACTTAGCGGTTTTCCATTTATGGCAAGAGGTTCGCTTTTTTTAGTTTTTTCATAGTTTCCCTTCCATTCAAAAAGTTTAAGAACGGGTAATTTTAAATCTTCAGCCAAATTATTTTTCTTTGCCATGATTTTTATTTGAGAAATTTTTTTGATATTACCTGTTATAAAACTCTGCCCTAGAGTTTTGTCTCTATATAATTTTTCACGTCCTGTCCATAACGGTTGACATTGATCAATACATGATTTTGCTTTGTAATATTCTACGTCTATTGTTTTAGTTAAAACAATTTCTCCAACTTTTACGGATATTTTTACTGGCCCGACATATTTCTTGTCAACAGGCTCAAATATTGTCAGCAATTTACCTGATCCCTCTTGGGTTTCTCCTGTCAATTGCGTCTTTATTATTTTGTTATTTTGTAAAGAAAATATGCGTATTGTTTCCCCGCTCACACCTCCCAGTAATTTCCCACTTTTATCTTTTAAAATAATTTTCCCATCCAATTTCTCCCCAGACACCGGCCTAATTTTTTCCCCGCATCTGGAAATAAATGAAAAAGTCGATTGGTCTGGGTCGGGAACCTGCGACTCGGCCAATATCGTTGAGGACGGACAAAAATATTGAAAAGCAAAGACAAAGATAAATTTTAAAAGAAGTAATTTTTTCATTTTTCACCTTCCGCTTCTCTTGAAGTCGCAAGTCTCCTTTTCCCTCCAGTAAGCCAATCAATCGAATTTAGCAACAATGTTTTATCAATGCCCTTGGCTTCTTTGGGAATCGTTTTATCATTAAATATTATCGTTCCGTTCATCACAACCTTCCCGTCTCCCAGTGTTCCCACAATCACAACAGGATTATTCTGACTATCCGCGAACACTACTGTCCCTTTTTCGCCCTTTTTCATGATTATATGGTCCCAATACATGTGTTTAAACAGCTTTTCAGGGAGATTCTTCGACAATTCATGCTCCACAACTGGTTTTATTTTATTGTTCACTCTTTTTTCTGTTTCTGTTGATATCTCAGGGAAAACGCTTCTTTGCAGAGGGAACCTGACATAACCGACACTGTCATGATAGAACATGATTCCTTTTCCCTCTCTGATGACATAGTTTCTTAAAGCCATTTCAGCGTTATGGACTTCTTTCTCAACTTTGATGGAAGAGCCCTGGTCAGCAGTTGCGAACTTTTTACAATCGGGGATAATGAGGCAATCATATTGAAAAAGGTTTTTAAGCGATGATATAAAGAACGGCCTGATGTTATCACATTGCATAAGTGTATTGTAAATCGGCTGTTCGCCATACACCATCCCGCCACTTCCATTGGGATTGTATATTCCAACTTTTATCGTTTTTTCTGTTTTTCCTGCTGATTGTGATATTAGCGCAAGTCTAAAGTTCAAGGAATCAACAGCGGAAACAAGCTTGGAAAACATGCGATTATAAGTCTTTCGAGAAAATCTCTTTTTTGCCCCCGACAAAGTATTTTTCGCTTTTTTGAGGTTATTTTTTGCTTCATTGAAACTTCGCTCTTTAATATTTTTTTCCGCCAGTAGAAGATGATAATGTGTACATGCCCCAAATTTAGAGATATTCAGTTCCTTAAGAACTTGGGGAAGGTGGCTGGTGCCGTCAGGCGCCGGTTTAAACCCTTTCCCTTCCGTCTTAAAATTTTCGAGCATGTCAATAGCTTTTTCAGCTTTTTCATATTGAGTTCTCATAATTTCCGGGTTACGAAAAAGGCTCTGATACTTTTCTGGTTCCATATAAAACGCCTCCTGCATTAGAACCACCTTGTTTGCTATTCCCATTTTAAGGATTTCCATCATAATCCCGGCCGCGTCTTTCCCATAAGTGTCCTCGCAAATATTATAAAGTAATTGCCCGGTAAATTTTTTAGGCTCTAGGTAGGATTTATACCAAAGCCAGTCATTGGCGCTCTCATTTCCTATGAGAAGAGGATATGCATATAGGTTTTCCACATAAGGCACCGGCGCATGTTTTGTATCAGGGCGCATTACATGAATTTCGTTGCCTGGAACATTCCACTCTGCCTCAACGGTTTCCAATGCAATTACCTCATTCAATCGTCCGGGACCGATTTTACAGTTGATGAATGGAATATCTTTACTGTTAGGATAATATCCAGTTTTGATTCCCAAATATGGTTCTGTCGTGAAACGCCTGCCACTGTGATAATAATCCATAAGGAGATTCCGCCATTGCAGGATGGGCTGTCTAACTACTTTCTTCCATGAATCCTGAGATTTTTTATCAAATGACGTATTGACTAAATAAATATCTTCAGGAATTAAACTGGACAAGCTCCTGAAAAAGTCCCTGTAAGGTTTATTTTGAGGAATGTCCAGATCTCCATAATATGGTTCCGTGACAAATGTTATTATTGTTTCTGGTGAATATTCTTTTATTTTCCTGTACATTATATTTATATAGTTCGCATCAGCCGCTGCACGGTCATCTCCAAAGCGTTTTTTACACTTGGAACATCTGTCATTCCAATTTTCATTGGGCGAACCATCTCTGAAATGAAACAGAAATCCGTTAAAACCGGTATCTCGAATGAATAGTGCAACCTTATCGGCCCATTTCTCAATAAGTTTGTCCCGACTCCAGCAGGAGTATGCTATATTATACTCCATACATCCTTCAAATTCCGGTTTCCCTTTTTCTTCGGCTATTAATCCTAGCACCGCATACAGGGCATGGCCATCCACAAGTATTCCTTTGGAGTTCGCGTAATCAATATATTTTTTTAGCCATTCAATGTCTTTTTTATCAGGGATTCTGTAGTTGCCACTGGTGCACCGATAAAGGTCTATCATCGAATGATTGATTTTGTGAAGAAGGCACCAATCAAGATATGGAAACGCTTTTTCCACAGGGCGCCTTGCTTTTCTATTTGAGGAGGCAAAAGGGGCCACTTTCATGACTCGCTGTGGAAAATCTGGCCAATCTTTAATTTCGACCATCCTCGCGAAAATTCTTTGGGCGTCATCATTTTTTTTGATTAAGAATAAAAAACTTATGCATGCATGCAACACTCCTCTGTCATCTTTGCCAGCTAATAAATAAACCGTTCCGCCCTTGTCCTTTATCGGCTTGATTATATACCCCTGGGGTTTTAGTTCTTCTAAACTTATGTTTTCTTTACTTAAATATTTTTTCAACACAGGATTGTTTTCGGGAGTTCCAATCACAAGCAGGTTTTGCTTGTTCATATTTTTATCAGATGCCGTGTCATCGGATATAATAGACAAAGGTTTACAATTAAATTCAGAGATCTTTTTATTGATTTCACTTATCCCAACCTTGGTTAGCTTAGGAACACTTTCTCCCGATACTA
This sequence comes from uncultured Victivallales bacterium, assembly GCA_964651145.1. GTDB lineage: Bacteria > Verrucomicrobiota > Lentisphaeria > Victivallales > GWF2-45-14 > CAZYVR01. The sequence continues at coordinate 22,985 of CAZYVR010000008.1, forward strand.
TCAAAGTTTTGTTATTCAAAGGAAATGTTCCTTTGATAAGTTTAATGTCTTTGGGGGTGGGGATAATATTGACTTTTTCTTCGGCAAAATTCTGCGCACAAACGCTTGCCAAGCATATTGCAAGAATTTTTGTCATTTGTTTCATAAAGGTCTCCATGTTTTTGTTCAATTTTTTTTGCCAGGGTCATAGTTTACAGCGCTCCTTTTTATCCCCCCTGCAGATATTAATAACTGTACTAATTCTTTAACTCCATACTTAATAAACAATTCCGTTTTGCTTCCATTTTGTCCTAACGGGAACCCATCCACCCTTGTTCGTCACGTACAATCCTTTTTTGCACAGATCCACATGATTATCGGCGAAAAGGACATTGGTTTGGCTTAAATGCCTATATGTTATGCATTTTGCATAGTAATAATCAGATATATATGGAGCCTTGTTCTCGGCTGGAAAAGTGAATCCTTCAATGAAATCGTAATCCTCTCCGTAAGACGAGTCTGTTATTAGAACTATTTTGCTAGGTTCTTTTATTCTCGAAATCATAGCAATGGCATCTTCATTACTTTGCATGTAGAGGTTATAAGCATATCCTCGGCTTCGGAAAGGATTCGAGCCGTACGAGCTCAAATTGCATGGTATGCCGGATGGACAATGAAATATACTGTGTCCTTGCCTTGAATTAGCTTCAGTGAGATCTTGAGGGTACCCTAAATAGGGCATCAATTGATAGTCCCATAGCTTTCCGTCTGTGTCGCTAATTGGGAATAATGAATTGTTATCATTTACATAACCAATTCCTGCCAGCCCAAGTTGCTTAAGGGAGCCCTGGCATGATATCTGTTTTGATTTATCCCTAGCGGTTTTTAGCGCAGGCAACATTAAGGAAGCAAGGATTGACATTATAGCTATAACAATAAGTAATTCCATAAGTGTGAATGTTTTTTTTGTAATATTCTCTAGGAAGTTACACATCATAGTTTCTTTTCAGTTTTGTTGGAAATTCAATATGAAGAGGATCAGTCAAATTATTTTTAACAATGTCTAAAATGCCTTTTGCAACTTTTCTTCCGGTCATTTCTGGGGTAATAGGGAAATAATTTATTTTAAAATTTTTAATATCTAAGTTGTCTTCCTTGCTCAAAGATATAACGGAAGAAGCATCCGGTATTTTTATATTATGTTTAAGGAAAAAATCGAAAAAGAATAAAAGAAACTCTTTTCGTGAAAGACCAATTACAAATGCTGTATGCCTCCTGCAAAAATCAAGTAAACATTTTTCATCGGGTTTTACGTAATATTGTTTTTTATGTTTTTCCAATTCAAAAATACTATTTTTAATATCAAGCTTATTTTCAGACATTGCCTGAGAAAATCCCAACTTTATCTTCTCATATATCCATAAATTTGACTTAAAATTGATAAGACCAATACTTTTATGCCCTTTTGATATAAGAGACGTTGTTATATCGTATAAGTTCTGCTTGCTGTCACGTTCAAGATAATTGAGGCTGTCTTCATTCGCCGGGCGGTCAATAAGCAAGTATGGAATATTCCAGTTTTTGAATTTATCTATAGAATGTAAAATAGACGGATGGGTTCCAGCACATATTATGGCATCACAACAAATATTCTTTAATTCGTCAACATCTATAATGACAGATGGTCGCAATAATTTAAGACAAAATCCTTCAGCTAATAATATGCAACGAATTTCTTCAATTATAGCATAATAGTATGGTGAATTTGTGGGATTAATTCCTCCTGCCACTGGCACACAAACTCCAATTGTCTTATAATTTACAAGGTTTTCTTTCTTTCCCCAAAAAGCTCCTTTTCGGGGGTATGAAGAAACAACCTTTCGAGATTTTAGTTCATTTATAGCTTTTTCTATTGTGGCTTTTGATGTTTTGAATCTTCTTGATAATTCACGGACAGAAGGAAACGGCGCTCCTGGTTTTATTTTTTTTAGTTTGAATTCTTCAGATAATTTATGCATTATCTGCATATAAAGCAGTGTATTGCTATTTTTGGAAATATCTTCTATATATTTCATTCTAACTCCCCGTTTTACTGTCCTACCTGTCCTAGGATAATGTCGTTTGCTATGATTGTCAACTCTTTTTTTGATTTTTCCCGCGATTATATAAAAGTTGAAAGGCATAAATATCCCCATATAAAGCGCAGAATATATGATATTGCCTGGGGAGCGAACCTTAATAAAACCGGCGAGCGGGAGCAAGCCTACCACTGTAGAGGTCCAGGTGCGCCGTGCAAAGGTGCAATAATCCAACGGGTATAAGTCCTGTCCCGGCAAAGGTCGTCCCAGCCGGGTAGCTATCCTAACAACGGAGGAGGCAACAAATTGGTTGAAGTTCAGAAGACAGGCGTCCTCTTTGTTTCTGCGAAATTTTTCTAAAAAGTTGCATCAGCCAACGAAATAATTAAAAATGTAGTCGGTACCGGAAATTGGATAGTTTTTAGTGGACAGTCCAAATTCCCTTTTTTTATTCAGCCTTTTCATTTTCAACTGAGCAATCCAAGTTTTGATACTGTTTCTCGTATTCATCCGCGTAGTATTCAATTATTCATACGGAAAAAGTGACGGATTATTTCCGGGGGAATTTGAGTTTGACGGATGGATTTCAAGAGGGATTTTCATCCAGTAAAAGTTGAATTTTACGATCAGTTTTCAATTTTAGCCCAAAAATGATGTTCTTTGACGATTAAAAAAATTACTGCCATGCAGTTCGAATTTTTGTTTTGATTTTCCCACAGTTCTGTCCAACATGCTCTGCCGGAAAAGGGATAGTTTTACTCAAACCTTGAGAACATCAAGACTTTAACAGAGAAAAAATCAGACCCCCAAATAACATCTTTGTGAATTCGAATAAAATCAGCCCACGACATGCAATGTTGAGTGCTATCACCCGAAGGGTTGAGTCCGTTGCGTTTTATGATATTGACGACTGTTGTCGAGCATATCTTATGTCCCAGATTTTCAAGAGTCCCTGAAATTGTGGTATAACCACATGAAGAATTTTCTCTGGCAAAAAGTAGGACAAGTCGCGCAATGTCAATGGGAGTTCTAGAACTTCCCACTTTTCGCTTGGGCGACTTCGATGAATCAAATTTGGCAGCCACAAGATTCCTATGCCATTTTAGCAAAGTTTCAGGGCTAACTATTGTAACAACGTCACGCATACGCTTGCCGAGAGCTTTGCCTTTTATCGCTAGAATTTTTCGTTGTTCATCGGTAAGATTCAGGCGCTTGCCCGTTTTCTTGAATTGAATCTTAAATATCTGAAGTTCCTCACGGAAATATTCATTTTTCAGCTCAATTTGCTTATTTATATCGACTTTCAAAAGTTGCGACAGAAGCATAATCATCGCAACTCGAACATCTCTTTTCATTTTCTTTAGCCTTTCTATTTACTTTGGAATTTTTCCAAAAAGCTACAAGAGGTTTGCGAAAAGACAAACAGCAGTCCTGTTTTTTTGAAAATCGTAAAAATGACGGGCAACTGACAATTTGGCCGAAAAATTGAGTTCAAAATCATCCGTCATTTTTAAGATTCGTATTTTTGGACCTTACGGGAAAGAAGAAAATATAATCCTTTAATTTCCTTTCCTTTTACACTCTAGGTGGTCTTGGATTACAACGTAGCCGTTGATCACATTTGATTATAAGAACATTTTTGATTTGTCAGATTTTTCGGATCAGATTCTCAGGCCACCGTCAATTTCCAGTATTCTGCCATTTACAAAGTTATTTTCGATTATGAATTTGACTGTTTTGCTTATTTCACCCGGTTCCCCCAGGCGTTTTACGGGGATTTGACTCACGATCTTTTCAAGGACCGCGGGATTTACCGCTTTGACCATTTCAGTCCCGATATAGCCGGGCGCTATCGCGGCGCAGCGGATATTGAATTTAGCAAGCTCTTTGCTCCATGTGACGGTCATGGCGTCGACTCCGGCTTTGGCGGCGGAATAATTTGTCTGTCCCATGTTGCCGGCTCTGGATATGGAAGAGATGTTTATGATAAGTCCGTGTTTTTTGTTTGCCATTATTTTTGTCGCCTCTCTTGCGCAAAGGAAAACCCCGGTCAAATTCACGTTTATTACACTTTGGAAATCACTGAGGGACATTACTTTTATTTCGCCGTCTTTTTCCTTTATCATGAGGCCGTCTCTTGTAATTCCGGCATTGTTGATTAATATGTCCACGCTGCCAGCGGATGCTTCCACTTCAGAGAAGAGAGACTGGACGCTTTCCTCGCAGGATACATCGCAGGCGCGGTATTTTATCTTGCCTCCACTTTCCTTATTCAGTTCCCTTAATCCTTCTTCGTTACAATCCGCGGCAAAGACGCGCGCTCCTTCGAGCGCGAGATCCAAAGCCATTTTTTTTCCCAGGCCGTTGCCGGCTCCTGTTATCACTACTGATGAACCTTTTATTTTCATATCATATTCCCTTTTGCTTTATCAATATTCGTAAAAACCCCTGCCGCTTTTTCTGCCGAGGCGTCCTGAAGTCACCCGTTCGCTTATTGCTTTTGCCGGTTTATAAAAAGGGTCTTTAAGAGCTTCGGCCATACTTTCGAGTATTTTTTGGCACACGTCCAGTCCGATAAGATCAGCCACTTCAAGCGGGCCCATCGGATGCAACGCGCCGAGGCGCATAGCCGTGTCTATAGCCGAAACCTCCGCCGCTCCGCTGTCGAGCAGTTTAGCCGCTTCGTTTATCATTGGCAGGAGCAGACGGTTGACGATGAATCCAGGGGAGTCTTTTACGGCTACTGCGGTTTTTCCGCATTTTTCAAGCAGTTCTTTAACTACCTTAGCCGCGTCTTCGGACGCCTTGCATGGCATAATCAGTTCCACTAGTTCCAGCTTGGTGGGAGGGTTGAAAAAATGAATTCCCAGGAAGCGTTCTGGATTCCGCCAGCATTCAGACAATGCCTGCACGCTCAGGGAACTTGTGTTTGTCCCTACGATAGTTTCAGGCGGAATTATTTTTTCAAGCCTGCGGTACAGTTCCAACTTTATATTCATGTCTTCCACTATAGCTTCTATGACAAGACCGGCTTCCGCCATTTCCTGAAGATTTGTTACAGCCTTTATGCGGTTGCTTATCGCTTTCGCTGTTGAAAGTTCAATTTTTCCTTTTTCCGCGCTTTTCATCAGGCGTTTTTTTATTTTGTCTAAACCTCCTTCGGCAATATGGGCTTCCATATCCCACAGCAGTACCTGAAAATCTTTTTCCGCGAACATTTGGGCAATGCCTCCACCCATTACTCCGGAACCTAAAACACCTACAGTTTTTATCATTTTTCCAATCCTTGCTTTATATGTTTTCAAGTAATATAGCCAGGCCCATGCCGCCGCCTACGCAGAGGGATGCTATTCCGAGTGACGAATTTCTCCGTTTCATTTCATGAAACAGCGTTACCACAATCCTCGTGCCGCTTGCTCCTATGGGGTGTCCAAGAGCTATCGCCCCGCCGTTTACGTTCACTTTGCCAGTGTCCATTCCGAGTTCGTTTGCCACGGCTATTGACTGGACGGCAAACGCCTCGTTTAATTCCCACAAGTCAATGTCGCTGACAGTCATTCCCTGACGCTTCAGCAGTTCCTTTACCGCCGGAACAGGGCCCAGCCCCATAAAGGCAGGGTCGCAGCCGATACAGACGATATCCCTTATTTTTACGCATGCGGAACGTTTTACGGAGCTTTCGGAATCGATGACGATTACAGAAGCCGCGCCGTCATTTATTCCGGACGCGTTTCCGGCTGTGACAGTGCCGTCTTTTTTGAATGCCGTTCTTAATTTTGCCAACTTTTCTATTGTTGTTTCCGGCATAGGATGCTCGTCGCTGTCAACAATGATTTCGTTCTTCCTGCTTTTTATAGTTACGGGCACGGTTTCCTCTTTGAATAAGCCGCTTCCGGCAGCCGCTGCGCATTTCTTCTGACTCTGAAGAGCGAAGCGGTCCTGTTCTTTACGTGATATGTCGTATTTTTCCGCGATGTTCTCGGCGGTAATTCCCATGTGATAACCGCCAAAGACGTCTGTCAGGCCGTCGCTTACCACAGTGTCCAGCACAGCGCTTTCCCCAAGTTTGACGCCGCCTCTTAGTGACGGCAGAATATGCGGAGCGTTGCTCATGCTTTCCATTCCGCCTGCCAGCGCGGCTTTTATCGCGCCTGAAGCGACTCTCTGCCATGCCAAGTCAATAGCTTTCAGTCCTGACCCGCAGACCTGATTTACGGTAAATGACGGGACATGATTTGGAATGTCGCAGCCTATCGCTATCTGGCGCGCTGGATTTTGTCCGAGTCCGGCTTGGAGGACGTTGCCGATAATTACTTCCTCTATTTCCGATTCCGCGACTCCCGACCTTTCAAGGCTTGCCTTTGCTGAAGCTTTTCCAAGCTCAACAACGCTCTGGCCTGAGAGAGCTCCGTTTAAATCCCCTATCGGAGTCCTTACTGCTCCTGTCAATAAAACATCACGCATAACTATATTCCTTCTTGTTTATATTTGATTCGTCTTCAATAATCATTTTCTTTAGATCCTTGCTTATAACAGGCCTGAATGACATGTGTGAACATATGTCTTTCTCAATGTCGATTCCGGGTGCCGTTTCCGTAAGAATCAGCCCGTCTTCAACTAATTCAAAGACCGCTCTTTCTGTTATGTACATCACCTGTTGTCCCTTGCTCTTCGCGTAATTTCCACTGAAAGTGATGTGCTCCACATCATTAAGAAACTTATTGAACTTTCCCTCTTTCTGTATTCTCAGTTCCCCGTCTTTGATGACGACTTCAAGCCCCCCGGCTGTGAATGTGCCAGTAAAAACGACCTTGGAGGCAGTCTGAGTTATATTCATAAAGCCGCCGACTCCGGCTACCCGCCCGTTGAATTTGCTCACGTTCACGTTTCCGAAGCGGTCGCATTCCGCCATCCCTAGGAACGCTATATCAAGCCCGCCTCCGTCGTAAAAGTCAAACATGTAAGGCTGGTCGATTATCGCCTGCGGATAGGAACTCGCGCCGAAGCTGAGACCATTGGCAGGGACTCCGCCGATTGGGCCGGATTCCACGGTGAGGGTCATATTGCTCAGCTTGCTTTTTTCTGCCGCCATCCGGGCAATTTCCTCAGGGAGGCCTATTCCCAGATTGACTATTGAATTTTCCGGTACTTCCCGCAATGCCCTTTCCGCTATGATGCGCCTGGGGCCAGCTTTTACGGGGGGCAGGGAGAGTTCTTTTATGTCTCCCTGACGTGCATATGTGGAGTTAAAATGTTCTCCGAAAGTCTGTGCGTGGATGTCTTTGTTTTTCACGACGACAACGGTATCAACCAATATTCCCGGAATACCTATGCTTTTCGGGTCTCTGGAGTAATCAGGCACAGTGCCTTCCACTTGGACTATTACCTTGCCTCCGCTGTTTTTTACCGCCTGCGCAATTGAAAGGGCTTCCGCGGTAATGACTTCTTTTTCAAATGAGATATTCCCGAATGAATCGCTGAAGCTTCCCCTTAAAAAAGCGAAGTGGATAGGAAAAGATTTGTAGAGAATCCATTCGCGCCCGTTGAGGTTCACCAGTTCCACCAGTTCTTCTTTTGTTCTGGGGTTCAGTTTTCCGCCGTCGCTCCTCGGGTCAACAAATGTCTCCAGGCCAATATGCGTTATTTTGCCGGGAGAACCTGAAGCTATTTCTCGAAAAAGATGGCTTATAACCCCCTGTGGAAAATTGTAGGCTTCTATTTTGTTTTCAATAGCCAGTTTACCCATAGCCGGGGCAAGGTTCCAGTGTCCTCCTACAACCCGCTTCAAAAGCCCTTCGTGTCCGAAGTGGTTAAGCCCTCTGCCCTTGCCGTCGCCCTGTCCGGCAGCGTATACGAGTGTAAGGTTTTCCGGTTTCCCGGTTTTTAGAAACTGCTCCTCAAGCTTGGAGCTGAGCAGTTCAGGATGGGCGCATCCCACAAATCCTCCGGTTGCTATGGTGCTTCCGCTTTCCACCAGTGACACCGCCTCCTCCGGCTCCATGAATCTTACGTGTTTCATCTTTTTTATCCTTATATAATATAAAAATTAAATGTTTGTGGAAATGGGAATAGCAATAAGCTTGCCAAACAATTTGCTTAAGACATAAATTGTTTATAGTAAGGATATTAAATTTTTACAATATGATTGGGAGGTTTATTGAAAAATAAAAAGTGTCACCTTTTAAGGACACTAGTGGAATAATTAGCCAATTGTGTATTCTTTTCAAGACACAATGCGGAAATGCCAGAAAATTGTGTATTCTTTTCAAGACACGTTGTGCCTGTTTTGTTTAGAGTTTTAATTTATTCATTTTCTCGTATAGATTGGAACGGCTGATTTTAAGGAGCCTTGCGGCTTTCGCTTTTTTTCCGCCTGAAAGGTTCAGGGCTGTGAGGATTGCGTTTTTTTCCGCCAGTTCCAAGGTTTCCTTAAGGGTGGGAGCCTGGTCATACTGAATTCCCTTAACGGTTTCCGGAAGGTCTTTCGGGGCTATTATCGCTTCGCGCTCAGCAAGGTTAACCGCCCGTTCAAGCACGTTTTCCAACTGGCGCACATTTCCGGGCCAGGAATATGATTTCAGCGCCCTCATTGTTTCGGGAGGAATTTCCTCCACGTATTTTCCCAGACGGGCGCATATTTTATCAAGCAGGAGAGGCACAAGGAGGTCTATATCCGAAGAACGTTCCCTAAGAGGGGGGATTCTGATGGAAATTACGTTCAGCCTGTAATAGAGGTCAGCTCTGAAAAGGCCTTTGTCCACCATTTCTATCAGGTTTCTGTTGGTTGCCGCAATGATCCTGACATCTACTTTTACGGGATGCAGAGCTCCGATTTTTTCAATCTCTTTTTCCTGCAATACTCTGAGGAGCTTTGCCTGCATTCCCGGAGGCATGTCCCCGATTTCATCAAGAAAGAGTGTTCCTCTGTCCGCTATTTCGAATTTTCCGGGCTTTCCGCCCTTTTTCGCTCCGGTAAAAGCGCCTTCTTCATAACCGAATAGCTCGGATTCAAGAAGTTCGGAGGGAATCGCGGCGCAGTTAATTTTTATAAACGGTTTCGAGCTTCTCGCGCTTTCCCGATGGATAGCGTGGGCGAAAAGTTCTTTTCCCGTGCCGCTTTCACCTGTGAGTATTACACTGGAATCTGTCATGCAGGCTTTTTCCGCCATAACTCTGGCTTCAGAAAGTTTTTCACTTCTGCCGATTATATGCTTGAACGAGTATTTTGCCTGGTTCAAGCCAACGGATGCCCTGTAGCTCTCTACCTGTTTCTGCAACTGGTTTATCCGTTTATAGAGAAGGTGCAAATCTTCAATATTGCGGAAGAGCACTTTGCCTATGGCGCCGATTATAACGCCGTCTTTTATCAGGGGAATTCTTGACGCTATCATATAGTCGCCGTTTACCAACTGTAATTGGGCCTTCTCTGTTTTTCCCGTTTTAAGCGCTGCCGGAAGACGGGTGTTTTCTATTACGTCCTCCACGTTTTTGCCGATGACGTTTTCTTTGTCCACTCCGAGAAAATCGGTGTATGCCGTGCTTATGTATGTTATAATTCCCTGCTGATTTACAACGACTATGCCGTCGTAAGCCAGCTCAAGCAGCTTGTTCAGAATATATGAATCGTTAAGAATCGGGCTAGTTTTTTTCATAATCTCCCGGGGCGCTTTCAGTTCTATTTTTTATAATAATATATAGCGGAATTTCTGAAAAGAAATGAATAAGGACTGATTGCGTGATTTATCGCGCAATCAACCAGTTTGAACTGAGCTCACGATGTGTATACGGGCATTGCTTTTTCAGCGGAGAGCGATGTTGATGACAGAAGAGGTTCTTTTGAACAACATCTGACTGCATATCCTGTGATGAAAGCCCTTGAATAGCTCCAGATTCCAGATTTTTATCTTTCCAGCGTTTTTCCCAAAGTTAGATTTTGTCTCTTTTTTGAAGTTGGCAGTAGAATGGATGCCTCCGTATCCTGAGGCGGCTGATTGCGGCCAGTCAGGATCATGATCTGAAGTTTGCGGAGAGTCTTTTTGTTGGCGTTGCCAAGCAGTTCGTAGTAACGGGTTTTCTGAAAACCGGAGGGCAGAACGTGTTGGAGGAGCATCAGTATGAATTGTAGCGCATGCATCGTTTTGCGGATGGTCTGACCGCTTTTTGACTCTTTGTATCGGAAAACGACATCCTCGCCATCGTACTTTTCGATGCGGTCATTGCTGATGAACACCCGCTGCATGTATGCTCCGAGATACTTGAAGCTCGACATGCCGTTTCCGACGTTTTGACAGTCGACAACCCAATTCTTCACCCAGCCCTTTTTCGGTGTCTCTTTCAGCAGTTTCAGCGCGGAAAGCTCCGCCTTGAATTTGCCCTTAAATAAGGCGCCCAGCGGCTTTGCAGCTACAAGGAAAGCGCGCTTTTTGGAGCACATGCTCCGGTCTTTAATTCAATTCAAGTTTGTCGGCCAGAATTAGCGGAAGTGGAGTCGAATGCAAAAGATGCGTTGTATCCTGCACATATGTCTTCAAGCCGGTATGTTCGGTTATTCCTCCAAAACCTTTTTCTAAATCAGGATTGACAAACTGTTGCCATGTTAAATAATTTAAATGATTTATCAATGCTGACTTTGGCAAAGAAAGCTTATTTGTCTGATATGTTTTCAGCAAGGCATATCCATACTCATAACGCGTGTGCAACATATATTCGCCTTGGCTGCTTTTTGGGGTAAATCCATGCAGGAAACCATATTTTGTTATCGCTTTGGCGCCCCATTCATCAACATTTTTTGAATGTTCGTAAACAAAATAGTCATGTTCATGCCTAAAAGACATGAGGTGATAAAAAGTTTTTTCCTGCATTGCTCTGACCAACGCGTCAAGTTTGCCGTCTTTAAGCTCCAAGTATTCCGCGAGGGCTATTAAAATGGAACACGCTCCAGCGCTGCAATATCCCAGATGGTCGTATTCAAGGAATCCGAATTTGTTTTTATCTATAAGCGGCTTTAAATGAGATTCGATAATTCTCTCTGCCTCTTTTAGGTATGCTGTGTTTTCTGTGAGTTCGTAAAGGATGACAAAGCTCAAAGCGGCCTGAGCCACTCCCGGCGCATTGGGTTTGTCGTAAAGATAGCCCTCCCGCGAATATCCGGCTGAGCCATCCGGAGAAAAGGCGTTGGGAAAAGTTCCGAATTTTTTCTCAATATTCAAGAGGAAGTCAACGCAATTAGTTTTTATGACGTCAATAATTTTTCTGTCTTTGCTGAAGCCTTCAAGATAGATTTTGCCAAGAAAATAATTTACAATGCCCTGATCCGGCAGAAAAACCTGCTTTCCGCCGTAATGATCTTGAAACTGCTCATTTGTCGCGTCGTAGGCATTTATCCATGAGCCCTTTAATGGACCATCTTGAATTTGAAAGCCGTTGCATTTAAAATTCAAGATGGCATTCACTATTTTGTCCGCTTTATCCTTAAACCATTTGCCGCCATAGTTGTAAAAGGAATATGCCACCATAGGATTGCAGCCGTTGCCCCATGCAATTTCAAGCTGCTTGGTATTGTCCTGAAAGTAATCAAGCTTAATCTCCGTCCCGCCGTTCTCTCCAAATGCAATATCATGAACTTCTTTATATCTTATCTTTTTGCCGCATAAGACATAGCCAAAAGGGCCGCCTAATTTTGGCTCTTTCAGAAGATTATAAAAACCGACATGAAACATCCCCATGTTATCGTCGAGGGAAACCCAGAGGTCTTTTGCCTGCGCGTATTCTTCCCAATTTTTAAGATATTTTTGCCATGAAAACTTAGGGTCTAATTTTTTTTGAGACTTGTTTTTTTCAAGCTCGCGTCTTTTATGGACTGGATTCCAAATATCCTCATCTTTGAGGGATACGACAAGTTTACCAGAAACTTTTTGCCCAGCTTTCAGGTTGGCAACCCCATCTTTGTAGGCTGGGGGAAAACTCATAGTCAGCCACTGATGCTCCAGAAGAGTTGTCCCGAGGGAGGATCTTGATTGGTCAACAGCCAAAGCCATCTGATAGAGTCCGGCAGACTCGTCATAAACAGAATCGAATTTAAAAGTCTGCGCATCTTTCGAATAGCCTGAATAAACGCCCGGCAGAAGGCGAAGCGAAGACGCGTCAGCTGGAAATTCGATTCCTAGAAAATAAAAACCGATGCTTATGTCATTTTCAGCTTTGAAAGAACACTTTACCTTAAGCGGAGTTCCTGGCGCATATTTTATCGATGCCTCTCCTATTCCAGGAATAATGCCCGACGCTTCATTTTGAGTAAAATCAACAAAAGAGACAGTTTCTACTTTTCCTTTAGGTTCCAGCCAATATTTGAAATGATATTTGACCTTGCTGATCTCTTTTTCATTATATAATATCAATTCTAAAGCAGTCCCGTCCCTCGGTGTTTCTACTGAAAAACTCATAATATTTCCTTTTTTAAACCATTGACAAATCTTAAGACAAAGGCTAGCGTAGATTGGTGGTATAATTTAAAAACATTTTTAATGATTATACAAAGACAGGTAAATAAGTCAATAGGCAAATTGTTCTTCTTAGCGACAAAAAATCAGGGAAATTTTATTTGTTATGGATATTCCATCTTTCAAAAAAGAGCCTCTTCATTTACAGGTTAAGAAATACTTGAAGGCTTATATCCTTAAAGAAAAAATATCTCGATTGCCCTCAGAGAACGAGCTGACTTTGAAATTCAAAGTTTCGCGAACCACAATTCGTTCAGCTCTGAAAGCTCTTGAGCAAGAGGGCATTATTAAGTCGCATCAAGGTAAGGGCACATTTGTGTCCTCTCCTGAAGATATCGCGTTGACTCAGACTATAGGGATCGTGATAAAGCGCAATCAGGAGCCTTTCGAAAGAGAACTCTTTGAGGAGCTGGAAGCTTGCCTTAGGAAAATGGGCTATAAGATTTCTGTTTTGATTTTGGATTTGCAGTATGATTCGCTTGCTGAAGAAATCGAAAAATTCATATCTCAAATTGACGGTCTTTTTCTTTGCTCTCAAATATCAAACCGCAAGGATGTGTATGCTGTCTTGAAGTCGTTTCTTCATAAAACTGTTTTGATTGGGCACGCTTCGTCAAAAAATTATCCATGCAATTGTGTATATGGAAATACGTTTTCCGGCTTTGAGAAAATTGCTGAGCACTTGGCCAGGGCAAATCATAAAAAAATTGCTTACCTAGGTTTAGTGGAAGATGAAAAAAGAATGCGAGGGATCGCAAAAGGCCTTGCCCCTTTCAACTTGAAGCTTTCTCCAGACTTAATTGTAAATACTACAGGATGGAGAAATTTCGGGTATACAGTAATAGAGTCTCTGTTGACGGCAAATAAACAGTTTACAGCTGTGATTGCTCAAAATGACCTTTGCGCTCTGGGCGTGATCGACAGGCTTTTGCAGGAAGGCATTAAAATCCCGGATGAAGTCAGTGTAACCGGATACGACAATATAACAGAAGCTGAGGATTACCATATCCCGTTGACTACCGCTGGAGCTGACAAAAAAGAAATTGTCGAAAAAGCCGTTGAAATCCTTTTGGATGGCATGAATTCCAATAAATTCGGCATTAAGAAAGATATTCAGATTGAAGCAGAAATGATTGTTCGCAACTCGACTGCTTGCGCAAAATAAACAGGACTTGCATCTTGTTACTACAAGTACTAAGTCTGCTTTTTTGGAGAAATTTGCCGCATATTTCTATTGACATTACATATTTATCATGTACTATAAGTTGTAGTAACAAGTTGCGTGTTTAACTTTTCTTAACAAAGCAGGAATAGTTCTAATGACTGTAAAAAGAATTATATCATTCACTCTCGTTGAATTGCTCATTGTCATCTCAATTATTGCTGTTTTGGCAAGCATGCTTATGCCTGCCTTGAAAAAGGCTCGTGATTCTGCGAAAAAGATAAGCTGCGCCAATAATTTAAAAACTCTTTCAGCAAACACAATGATGTATGTGGGGGACTATAACGGCTATCTTCCGCCCGCGGTAAACTGGGACGGGCAATTTTGGAACTATGGTGGGCATCCCAGCCAAAATAAAAGCGCTGGAGCTTTGGCTGATTACTATAAGGCCCCAGCCTACTATTTTGCTGGCGGCGAAAGCGGCCTTTTAACATGCCCAATGGATGAGAGAAAAGAAGAAGCTTTTCAACATTATTACAAGCCCACAAGCTATGCCTTGAATGCAAGCATCTGCGGTTATCCAGGACTCGCCTATACTGATTACGGGCCTCATAAAATAACGCGCTATTCCAAGCCGAAAGTCTTAGCTATGGAATTTACTGGAGATGATAATGACCCTGCAACTTTATCTAGGCCAAGATTTTATCACTCTCATTACAATAATCAGCAGGCTTGGCATTCCAGAGGGTCTAATTTTCTATGGATTGACGGACATGTTGGCTGGAGCAAATACTGTGGACTTGATCAAAGTTTTTTCGAAAAATAACCAACCTGAAATTAATAAGTGTCACAAGGAGTATTTCTATGCGCATGATGCAAATTGTTTGTGCTGTATGTACCATCTGGCTATCGTTAACGGCAAAAGCAGAGTTGCCAGAAAAAATGAAAACAGAGAATGGAAAACCAAGATATTGGGCTTGGGCTTATCAGAAAATAGGAGGGCCTAAAAGTTATGAGCAAGCTCTCATACAATTTAATGAATTCAAGACATGGGGCGTTACGGATCTTATATGGGAAGGTCATAAAGGCGCGGTTCCATGGCCAACTGACCTGAAACATACATTTACTGATGTTGACAGGGCGCCCGCTGGTGATTTTAAGCATAACAAAAAATATGATCGAGTTGACGCATTATGCAGGGCGGGGCAGAAATATGGGATAAAAATATGGTTCTCAAAAATGGCAAGAGAGGGAGGAGCCCTGGAGCGATTGCATAAATATGGCTGGGATAAAAAAGGGGGGGCTGAATTTGCAGAAAAAATGATAAAAAAAAGAGAGGACTCTGGTTTTTACGCCAAGGACGAAAAAGGGCGTTTGATAAAATATGGAGACAAACCATGGCAAATTCATCTTGATCTGGCAGGAGATGATTATCTTAAACACTTAAAAGATCAGTTGTCGGAGCTCAAAGCAAAATATGGTCACTACAATGTAATAAAAGGTTTTGTAATAGATGAGTTTGAGTTAACTTTGCTTGCCGATCCACTGAGTGATGACGTTGAATATTTTTCAAGGTTTTGCGACAAGAACTTTGGCGAAAAATATCAAGGCAAGAGCATGCCGCAATTTGCAGGAGTCAAGCCCAAAAATGTTTGGTGGCGACGCGAAATGCTTTTTCGCATGCACATAATTAATAAGTTTCTAACAGAACTCACAGAGCATGCCCACAAGCTTAGATTTAAAATTATAAAGCCCAATAGAAATTTGGAGTGCTGGAATAATTGGACTTGGAAATGCGGAATGGACACAAATGCTTATTCTTCAATTTGCGACTATGTATGGATCTCAGCAAAAAGAAAATCTCAATTGGATCCATATCTAAATTACGATAATGTAATGATTGGCATGGGAATGGCTTATGGCAATATTGCGAAAAGTTTTGCGGCATCTTTTCACGGGAAATCACTTTCTGACCATGCTTTCCCATGTGGCACAACAATCAATCATCTGGCATGGTACACTGATGCTGAAAGAAAACTTTTCATGGGGCACCAGAATAATAAAAACTGGTTTAATCTGTTTAATTCATGGACTGGCGGAAGCTCGCCGGCAAAAGTGGCAATTGCCATTAATTCGCCTGTGTTCACGATGCAATATCCCAAAAAAAGCAAGGATAAATACAACGAGCACATCGCTCCTCTTTTTGAAGAGCTTTCAAATTTTATTGATGTTGACGGATTTCAGTTGCTTCAACAGGATTGTCTAAAAAAATATCCCTTTATAATTGTGCCACATGGCGTGCCGATGGCGATGACAGAAAAAGAATTCAACAACTATATGAATTATGTCAAAAATGGCGGAGTTATTCTGTCTATAAATGCCCGCTGGACAATAAGCAAAAAGGACATGAGCGACCTAAAAGACGTGACTAATGATATTACAGGTTGTAAGTTTCAAGAAGGCTCTAAAAGCAACGGTGGAATTGTTCCAAATGTAAAATGGCTTAATCCTCAAGATTCGAGCGCAAAATCTTCTTCTGTCAATTTCATACCCGGAGCAAATGTCAAAATATTGGCGTCCGACAAGGATAAAAATGCTCTTATATGCGAGCATAAAATAGGCCGAGGCAAAGTGATAAGTTGCTTATTTCCTGTTGTTCAAAAAATAGATTCAGGAGAGAAGCAGTATTTAAAAAGCATTGCGCAGATAGTTAAACAATATTGTAGCTTGCCTGTTGTGGCTGAGGGAAATATTCAAATAAACCAGACGGTTCAGAAGAATAAAGTTATTGCCGTTGTTCTTAAAAAGATTAAAGAAAAAGGCATGGACAAAGATTGCAAAGCCGCTTTGCTCAAGTTGAATATCAGCCAAGAAGAGGCATTGAAGTTGGGAGTTAATATTGAAGAGAAAAAAGAAAAAGCTTTCACCTTGCTGAAAGTTGATCCAAATGATCTCGGTATTCCAGGGAAAAAGCTTGAGGGAGAAGATATTGGGACACACGGAAAACCTCTTTTTAGCGTCAAGAATATTATAACAGGAAGGACTATACAGTCGCCCTATAGAGATAAAAGAGGAGTGGATTTGAGCCGCTATGCATGTTCATGGACAGCCGACGAACTCCTGAAAGGCATTCCTGTTGAGCTGAAGTATGAAAATCAATTTGCAGTTATCGCTGTTTCTGAGTATGAGGGACTTGATGGTTTTGTCGGAGTTATGCCTGGCGTTGAGTGGTCAGATGCCAAGTCTAACGCAAGAGAAGGCATGGAGACTCCAACCGAGGAGGAGATGGGGCTGAATAAAAAAACTAAAGACAAAAAAGGAATTCGCGTGGGAATATTTGTTCCCTTTAAGGAAATTTCAAAAGCTACTTATGGTGCGAAGGAGGCTTTTAACGCCTTGAAAGATGTCGAAGGAATAGCTCCTGTTATAATAAATGACATATCGCTCAAAAAGCTCAAGGATGAAAAGATAGAAGTTCTTATATATTGCCAATCTTCATTTAAGAAAGATAAATGGATTGAAAACCTCATAGCCAAAAGAACTGACGATTTGAGAAAATGGGTAAATGATGGCGGCGGGTTGCTGGCAAAGCATGACGTGTCAGGCTATCGCTATTATCCTGTCTTATTTCCAGCTATTTGCAAAGGAGGAAGTTGGCACACATGGGGAACCACTGGTGAAGATGCAAAGAAATGCATAATTAAAAAGGAGCATCCCATCACAGGCGGCTTCAAGCTTTCGGGTGAATATATGCACAGCTATATGGATCTTGAGAGTACCGAGTTCTTGAGTCAGAACATCAGGGCGCAAGGACGCGCGG
>CAZYVR010000009.1:0-19051 GCA_964651145.1 uncultured Victivallales bacterium
ACAGATAAGGAAATCGGTTCTTAACACCAAAGAACTCGGTACTCTCAAGTAATTATGTTGACGCTTGTTTTGCTTTCCTTGTTTGTCACGGGCAGGGCTTTGCCGCCGTTCTTTTTTATGTATTTGTTGATTTCTGTGGCGGCGGCTTTCAAAATGGGAGAGCTTTTTTCTATGACAATCTGCCCGAGCGGCTTCTGTGCGCTCGATACTTCAAAGTCCCACTTTCCAGCGCTCATATATTTTGGGGTCGGCACAATCAAGGGCTTGTCGTCTGCGTTGACAAATGTCCCCAAAAAGATGGCTGACAGGATTGTAAAGATTGTTTTTTTCATGCTGTTTCCTTTTGTTTGTTTATTTTTTTGCTTCTTTTTTAATTTCTTCTTCTGTGAGTATTCTGTCCCATATTTTCAATTCGTCAATCAGGCCGCTTGGCGCGCATGTCAGATATTTCCCCATGTCGATTTTACAAGCTCTGAAATCCGTCCTTCTTCCCATCAGTTTTCCGTTTAAATAGAACAGGAACTCGCCGTCTTTCCTCCCTGTTCCTATGCGCCATGAGACAGCTACATGCTGCCAGGTGTTTGCCTCCCAGGCTGCTTCAGAAATAGTTAGACGTCCTTGCTCCTGCTTGGTTTCTCTTATAAGGCAATAAAGCTGGTATGGAATTCCTTTTTCAATGTTTCCGTAAGAATTGCCAAGTATGCAAAAGTAATTATAGCGGTGGATAGGCTTTGTCTTTTGTTCTTTATTCATGACCGCAAAAATGCGGGTTCTTGGCGTTTTTATGTCTCTCAGTTTCCATGCCGGGCATATCCACGCGCTGAGGGTTCCTTCTGTTTTTTGGATGCAGTTTTTTGAAGGGAAATTGCATGACATTCCTGAAAGCAGCTCGAGCGCCTTGCCTTTTTTGCCTTCCAAAAACTTTGCCTTTCCTGAAAAATTTCCAGACAAGTTTTTTATTTCCTCTTTGCTTTCAAAGCCGCAGGAAAAAATTGGGCCTTTATTCTCTTCAGCAAACATGAGCATTGGCGTTAAGAGGGCGAATAGCAACAATATTTTTTTCATTATTTTCTCCATTTTTATAAAATATTTTTATTTCCAGAAGCGATAATCGCCCCAGAAAATATCCATGTGTGAATCAGGCATGCTTGATTCGAATGGTGTGTTCTTGCGGCTGAGCCAGTCTGCGTGCCCGTCCAGAAAGGCAACGTTCCAGCCATTTGCGTGCCGAAATGCCCCATGGCAGTACCAGACGCGGCTTAAATCTCCATCTGGACGAGGCTCCTTGTCGGCAAAAAGGCACACTGCCGAAGGATTTTTAATTTTACTCAGATTTTCCCATTGCCGGGAGCTGGTGGGGGAAAGATCTTTTTGCATATTAGTGTTCATGCCATAATGGCACCCTTTCCAAGTGTTCCAGCCAGTTTCATCAACACTCTCGCGTTTTTCTGAAGGGCATTTAAATATTCCAACCACCTGATCTGGGGATGCATAAGGATTGTTGTCTTTGTAGCAGTTCAAAAGATAGTCGTTTTGCGGCAGCGTGCGCTGCCAGTAACTATAGTCTCCGCCTACGGGAACGGGGCGGTAGTTGAAATCATTTTCGTACATTTGCCATCCCAAAAATATTTGCTTTTGATTTGCTCTGCACGCTATGCGCCTCGAAGTTTCCATGGCTTTGTTTAAGGACGGAAGAAGCATGCTTGCCAAAATTGCAATGATGGCAATCACAACGAGGAGTTCAATGAGTGTAAAATGTAGATTTTTCCTCATAATTTATTTTCCTTTCCTGTTATATTTTCCCGCTGATTCGCGCCATGCAAATTCCATTGGAATATGGATGCGTCTTTTTGGCAAATCAGGATTTTTCATTCTTGAAGACAAAAGCTCATAAGCCGTTCGTCCTATTTCCTTATGCTTGCGCTCGGCGCTTGCCAGAGGCGGAGAAATGAACGCGGACAGCTCGCTGTTGTTAAAGCCAATAACCGCGACGTCTTCCGGAACCTTGATCCCATTTTCCTTGAGCCACGAAATGCAAACAATTGCAAGCTCATCGCTGGCGCAGACGAGAGAGTCAAAGGGGATTTTTCCAGACGGAAATTTCAGGCTCAATGTGTCATGGCAGCCTTTGGGGTTTGCCAAATTAATGTTTGGCTCCGGAAATATGTGATGCTCAGCGGGGTTAATTCCGTATTTTTCAAGCGTTTTGTCAAAGGCCGCAAGTTTGGTGCGGTTCGATTCCGGAACACAAACAAGCGCCGGATGCTTGCGTTCGCTCTTTAGAAGAAAGTCAACCGCCTCGCAAATAGCCTCGCTGCGAGTCCATATTACTTGGTCGGCGTCAATGTCCTGCTCCTCGCCCGATATTATCACGGCCGCCTTAAATTCTTCAAGAAGTTTTCTGGGAATTTCATGACGCCTTGAAAGCTGCCACTCAAAGACAATGCCCTCTACGCTCCTCTGAAGATAATCGTTGAGAAGCATTGGCATTGTTTCCATGGGAGCTCTGCCCCAAAAGCTGCTCTTCGCTTCATTTTCCCAGAAAAGCCTCGATATTTCCTGCGGAACCTCGGACGGATTGTGGGCGCCGGTTAAGGAGCAGACCAAAGCTATAGAGTTTGTTTTGCCCCCCCTGAGTGCACGCGCAAGAAGATTTGGCGAATAGCCTGACTCTTCTGCCGCCTTCAAGACTTTTCGCCTGGTTTTGTCCGACACTTTTACTTTATTGGAGAAAACACGCGCAACTGTGACTCGGCTGCAGCCGACAATCTTTGCTACCTGCTGAATATTTGTGGCTCTCTTATTTGTCATGGCTTCCTTAAATTAAACAAGCAAAATGATACCGGTATCATTACAATGTAAAGCGTATCATCGTTTTTGCTTTTTGTCAATCCCCTTTAGTTAAATAATCTAAAAAATCACTGCTTTTTGCTTGCTCCCCTTGCAAAAAACGCAGCTTGATACTATTATAGTAGTATCGAACAGTATCGAACAGTATCGAGAGAGGCTTGCATGAATAGAACGGAATATCGGAAAGACATCTTGTACAAGCAGTTGAAAAGTGATATTCTTTTGGGCAAATACCCTCCGTTAACCAAACTGCCCAAAGAACTGGACTTTGCAAAAGAACTCGGAGTCGGCAAAGTGACCTTGCGTTCAGCTTTGGACTGTCTCGAAAAAGATGGATTGATTGCAAGGCTTCCTTCCCGTGGAACATTTGTTCTGGAGCAATCCTTTAAGAAAAAAGAATTAAACAAAATTCTGGTCATAACTTCGAATCAAGACCAATTTGAATCGCCCACCGGGTATATTCTGCCGGAAATAATACAGACAGCCTCAAGGATGGAGCTGGGTCTCGAAATCTGTGAAAGAAGCTTTATCGAATCTTTTTCTCAAAAAGAATTTGACGATATTCTGCATAGGGAAAATATTTCCGGGATTATTGCTCTGATGTCTAATTTTCTTGGCTCAGAGCCGATTGTGGCAAAACTGAATGCCACAGGATTGCCGGTGGTATTGCCTCATGCAGCGGAGCACGATACGAAAATAACAGGCTTCGCCTCTGTCATTATACAGGAGCATAAAGCGTGGGAAGACGCGATAACGCATCTTTGCGCTCAGGGGCATAGCCGCATTGCCACAATGGCCACAGTCACTAAAAAAATTCGCGGATACAATGAGAAAGAGCATCTTGAACTCTTAAAAAAACATGGGGCAGAGTCAAGCCCAACACTGATGGGATATGCTCTTTATGACAAAGAAGCGGTGAGAAAGGTTATGGATAAATGGCTTCTTTTGGACAACCCGCCAACCGCTATTCTTTGTTTTTCCGATTTTTTCGCAATACATGTTTATGAAATACTGAAGGAAAGAAACATCCGGATACCTGACGACATAGCAGTTATGGGATGTTGTGGATATCCGGGCAGCGCTTTTCTCTCGCCCTCCCTGTCCACTGTCGATTTTGAATATGAAAGACTCGGGGCCATGAGCGTGGAGCTTATCGCAAAATCGGACAAATGGCACTCTACAAAGGAAAAGACTGCTCCTCCGATAATTATAAAGCCTCACAAGCTGAAAATCAGAGAAAGCGCCAAAATAAAAAGGGTGGAAAAAATTATAATGGAGGAATTGACAAATGTGTAGAAAAAGAAATAAATTCACACTTATTGAATTGCTCGTTGTAATTGCCATCATAGCGATTCTTGCGAGCATGTTGTTGCCTGCGCTGAATAAAGCCCGCGACAAGGCAAAGGAGATTTCATGTAAAAGCAACTTGAAGCAATTGAGTCTTTGCACAATTCAGTACACAACCGATTATGATGGTTTTCTGCCTTTTGCCAAGCACGAGGTAGAAAACAACTATTCAGGCTATGCCACGCCGTCCGCCCCTGCCTGGTATGTGTTGTGCGCGCCATACGCAAATGTTCCTGTAAACGAATCTGCGCCAGGGTTTGGGTTTTTTTATCTTTGCGAAAGCTGGGCCACGCGCCCAACTGGGCCTGTCCCACCGTTCACATGCCCCAGCGAGACCAGAATTACTTACCCGACAACTATCCCTGTTACCTATGCGCCAGGCTTGCGGGTGACTGGCGTTCCAGAGGCAAACCATCAAAAGCGCGGGAAAATATTCATGGTGAAAAAACCTTCCGAGAAGGCATGGCTGAATGAATGCTACAAGGCTGGCTCAATAGCGAGTGTCATAAACGAGGGGCATATACTAATAGGCGACGCAATCAA
The DNA here is from genome assembly GCA_964651145.1 of uncultured Victivallales bacterium. Classification (GTDB taxonomy): domain Bacteria; phylum Verrucomicrobiota; class Lentisphaeria; order Victivallales; family GWF2-45-14; genus CAZYVR01. Next base: position 4,741 of record CAZYVR010000009.1, read on the forward strand.
TGGTTTTGGAATGCGGCACAACAACAGTGGAAATATACTTCACTTTGACGGACATGTTAAATGGTATTCGTTTGCGGAAGTCCGGTCGCCGTCGTCCGGAGTCTGCCAAGAGATGTTTTACACATATCAATAGTTATTTAAAATCTAATGAAAGAATTTGCAATGAATAAAGAGAACGCGCGTCGGTTTACACTTATTGAATTGCTCGTTGTAATTGGCATCATCGCAATTCTTGCGAGCATGTTGTTGCCTGCGCTGAATAAAGCCCGCGGCAAGGCAAAAGAGATTTCATGCAAAAGCAACCTGAAGCAATTGAGCCTTTGCACAATCCAGTACACCACCGATTACGATGGTTTTCTGCCTTTTGCCAAGCACGAGGTAGAAAACAACTATTCAGGCTATGCCACGCCGTCCGCCCCTGCCTGGTATGTGTTGTGCGCGCCATACGCAAATGTTCCTGTAAACGAATCTGCGCCAGGGTTTGGGTTTTTTTATCTTTGCGAAAGCTGGGCCACGCGCCCAACTGGGCCTGTCCCACCGTTCACATGCCCCAGCGAGACCAGAATTACTTACCCGACAACTATCCCTGTTACCTATGCGCCAGGCTTGCGGGTGACTGGCGTTCCAGAGGCAAACCATCAAAAGCGCGGGAAAATATTCATGGTGAAAAAACCTTCCGAGAAGGCATGGCTGAATGAATGCTACAAGGCTGGCTCAATAGCGAGTGTCATAAACGAGGGGCATATACTAATAGGCGACGCAATCAATGGTTTTGGAATGCGGCACAACAACAGTGGAAATATACTTCACTTTGACGGACATGTTAAATGGTATTCGTTTGCGGAAGTCCGGTCGCCGTCGTCCGGAGTCTGCCAAGAGATGTTTTACACATATAGATAGCAATCAAAAAATTTAATTAAGGAGCTTTAATGAGCAGAAGTATTTTTCTTTTTATTGTCGCGACATTATTTATAGTAACTAACCTTAAGTCAGATAATTACAAAATTTCGCTAAAAATAGACACCGGTTTTTTTGAGCGCGACAACGCGCTTGTCAAAACAGAAATCGACTTTAAAAAAGCCATAAGCTCAGACTCGATAAAACTATTTAAAAAAGACAAAGAAGTTGCATGCGCCTTTATTCCTTCCGGGCAGTTTAAAGGAACGCTTTTCTGGGTGTTAAAGGGCAAAACCCCTTCAATGACTCAGGATGAATTCACCTTGAAGTTCTCTGACGGAGAATGGAAAGACGCCCCTTCGGGCGCTCAAGACATTATAGACAAAGCCAAATGCGAAACAAACATAGCCCCCATTCCCAGCTTTGAAGTTTTGGAAGACGGCAAAAAGAAAACAAACTGGCATGGAGAAAAAACGCCCAAAGGGTGGAGCCTGAACGATATGGCGTGGAGATATAGAAAACTTCCTGACGTCAAGTCATCTTGCAGAGTCAGCGAAAATGAAGTCCATGACGGGCAAAAAGCTATTGAATTAGTCAATCAATTAAGAGATGACAAAAAAGAAAAAGACGGCAAGAAAACCAATTTGACGGGACATGCCATAAGCCCAATATTTTCGCTGAAGCCGAACACGGAATATTCATTCAGCTACTATGTTAAATTTACGGAGGTTATTGACAACGGCAAAAAGTCTCAGGCTATAAGCGCAAGCGTCAATTTCTTGGGGGAAGACAAGAAGCGCATTTATCCCAGGAAATATGGAATAAACCGCTTGCAAACCGCATATTTGACCAGCAGACACCCTAAAGAAGCGTATATTAATAAATGGGTCAAAGTGGAGTACAGAAAAAAGACCGCGCCGGAAGTGCGATATGGTCAAATATGGATAAGCGGAAGCTTTTCAGGCAAGGCATATGTGGACAATCTCACATTGAAAGAAGTAACAAAAGCTGGAAATCCGGTAAAAGTCAAACAAGGCAAAATTGAAAAAATAAAATAGGGAGAAAGTATCTATGACAAAATTTGTGAAGGCAATTTCAATCTCGGCGCTGGCGCTCTTCATCCTTCCCGGATGCAAGACAGCTCTGCAAAAAATCACGGAAACAGAAAAGCCGTCTGACTCCGTTCCGGTAAAACTAGCCCGCAAGCAGCCTGCTTTGCCGACCGATCAGGAATGGAAGGAAGACCCGTTTATAGAAAGCGCCCCGAGTCCTGAATTTACGCCTGAAGAAGCCAAAAGAGGCTATGTTGTTTTCAAGCGCGCCATATCCGACATTGTATACCCGAACACTCTTCCCAAGGCGCATGAGCGCGTAAAAGCCCTGAAAGGGTTTGCCTGTCGCAATGAATTTGAGCCGATCACATTTTCCCTTTATCCGAACCGGGAATTAAAGAATCTAAAGGTCCGGGTCTCCTGCCTGAAAAATGGAAGCGCCACAATTCCATCATCCGATATTTCAGTAAAGCTGCAGACCTATTGGAGAATTCCTTATCCGCACTATGTGACAAACCGCGGCTTTAAATGGAGGTGGTGGCCGGAGCTTCTTGAAAAGGCAACTGTCCACAGTTCTCCCGCAAAAGAATGCCAACGGTACTGGTTGACTGTAAAAGTTCCCGGAGGCGCAAAGCCAGGGATCTACACTGGCAATGTCAGCATTTGGGATGACGGCTATGCCAAGGCGGTCAAGATTCCAGTAAAATTCCGCGTGATGTCCTTTGAGCTTGAAAAAGATCCCAACAAGCATTTTACAGCCTACTATTATGATTACATGTGGGGCCATGACGAGACAGGAAAGAAAAAAGAAAACAATGAATGGGTAATGAAAGCGTCTGAAAACTCCTACCGCTCAATGGTTGAGCATGGCTTTGACGCATTGCCCACAGTCTATCTGTATTACAACAGCAAAGAGGACAGGGTATACGCCAGAAAAGCCGACCTTATTATGGAAACGGCAAAAAAAGCGGGCTTCAAAAACATCCCGTTTGTTCCTATGTGCGCAGGCAACGCCATTGAAGCAATCATCAAAAAATATGACAAAAAATTCAAGCGCAAATCTCACTGGCGCATAGATGAAAAGGATATGCCAAAAGAGGCTGTTTATGCAAAAATAACCGAGCTGTTTAAAAAATTTAATGATGAGTGGAAGGCAAAAGGATATCCTAAAATATATTGCTGCCCGCTGGATGAGATAGACTCTTCATCCTGGAAATTAGGGAAAAAAATTTATGGAGCAGTTAAGAAATCAGGCATGGGTGTTTATATAACCAAAAGCCCTCTTACGTCAGACGCCCACCATTATAAAGACGTGATCGATGCCTTTTGCAGCCAGCCGTATGCCCAGCCCTATGAGGACGCGGTCAAGAGCGAAAAGCTTCAGTACTGGTGTTACCCAAATCATAATTCATGGGAAGTGCGCAAACCTACCGTGATGTGCAACGGCGGACGCATGACCTATGGCTTCGGCCTTTGGAAAAGCGGGCACACTGTGCTTATTCCGTGGGCATGGAGTTGCTGGAGAAGCAATAAGCCTGTCACATATTTTCAGAAGCCAAGGGTTCGCAATGGCAAAAAGACCTATTACACGCCAGGCGGAAATCCGGCCGATGAAAACGGCGAAATAATAAACACCACTTACTGGGAGTGTTTCCGTGAAGGCTATGATGATGGCCGCTATATCTACACTTTGCAGAAGGCCATTGCGCAACGCGAAAGCAATCCAAATCTGAAATGCAAAAAACTGGTGGCTGAAGGCAAAGCCCTTCTTCAAAAGATCTGGAACGACATCAAGGCCGAGCAAAAATACAAAGAGCCTGGAACTGTTTCAATATTGCCGGAAGAATTTGACGCGCTAAGATGGCAGATGGCTTCCATTACGGAGCAGCTTTTCAAATACAAAGGCAAAGCCGGAGCAGCCATTCCCTCAGTCTTGGCGAATACTTCAATCGCGCCCAAAAAAGAAAGCATTCTTGAGAGAGAAAAAAAGCGCGGAAACCTTATAACAAAAAGTCTGGGCGATGAGGATTTTGCCTATTGGAAAAGCGTGGCTGGCGAAGCCAGAACAAGCGTTGTCGACAGCAAAAGCGCGGTGGGCAAAAAATGCCTAAAGCTGGACATCAAAATAGACCACAAAACAGACGGAGGCGGGGAAAAAGGCGATTATCCCATCGGTTGGCCGCGAATCAGAGCGGGATTCAAGAAAAACGAAATCGACCTTACAAAATATGAGTTCCTCAATTTTTATGTGATGATCGATTCAGACCGCGATGAAGTGGCGGACGACAATACTCCCGCGTACTGGACATTTGCCTCGCATCAAAAAGGAGTCCGTTTGCCTTCGCAAAATATTTTGGGACAGGTTCCGCAGCGCGTATGGCTGCCGGTAATGATTCCTGTAAGCAAGCTTATCGACCGCAACGCGAGTCTTGACCCATGGAAATCCATCGAGGGCATGCAGTTCGGAATAGGCGAATCCAAATACGCAGACGGGGCAAACCTGACGTTTTATATTGATGACATTTCATTGGTAAGCTTTAAAATGCCGCTGCTCGAAAAAATTATTGCCCCATCCACAATTGTCCTTCCGACAGACACTCTGCACTGCAAAATAAGCGCTCTTGGAACCGCGTTTATAAAGAAAGGCGACTATGTCGTAAAGCTGCAGTTGACAAATAAAAATGGAGCCATAGCAGCGGAAGCCGCATCAGAGTTGAAAGGCTGCAATGCCATTAGCCTGAAGGTTGCAAAGATGAAACCTGGCAAGTATACGCTGTCGGGCTCAATCGTAAGCGAAAAGGGCAAAACGGTATCCACATGGCAAAAAAATATTGCAGTTGTCGCCGGACCTGCAATGCAATAAGACTAAGCGCAAATTTAAGATAAAAAAGGAGACATTGAATGAGAACGTTTACTAAATTAGGAATTGCTTGCCTCTCAGCCACAATGCTGTGTCAGGGCGCATGGGGAAAAGAGTTCAAATTTGATTTTGGACCGAAAGATTCCCCGGTGGCGGCTGGATTCACTCAAGCAACGGAAAATGACATCTATTCTGATGAAAAAGGATACGGCTGGTTTGACTTGAAAAAGCGGCAGAAATTATATTCCAGAAACGAGAACTTTTCCACCCAGAGAGCCTTTTTGAAGCTGGGCTCAGCTTACTCCGACCATGTGACTGGAGGCAGGAATTATAATTACCCAAAATATACTTGCAAATTCAAAGTCAAGCTCGAAAAGGGCGACTATGTGGGAGCTGTCATTATGGGCAAAATGACAGAAAAATATTCAGCCACTTTAAACCGTCCTCCATTCTGGTTTGCAAATTACAAAGTCAGCGTCAACGACAAAACTATAGCCGATGTCAACAATGGCGATTTGAAAAGCTATCTTGGCAAATTCTGCTCCGCGTCCGAGGAGAATTTTTTCCCTGGCGACAGCTTGTTCGACAAATTTATCAAAGGACACTTTTCCATATACAACTTCACCGTTTCAGGGGATGAAGCCATTATTGAAATGAGCTCGCTTTGCCCCATTAACGCATTGCTTATATATCCTAAGGCTGAAGAAAAAAAGCTTAAAAATGAAGTGGCAAAGCTTCTAAAAGAAGAAGGGGCTTTTGTTGATGCGCAATACAAAGAAAACAAGCCGGAAGAAAAGACGCTTTCGGCGGATATAAAAGCTAAATTTGCAAAAAGAGGAATGATTCTTTTCTCCAGCTCCGAGCCTGAAATAACTCCCTACACAACGCCGGAAATAGAAGAGGCATTTCGTCCGTCCGGAGAGTTTCTTGCCATGGGTGAAAAAGGCGTTCTGCGCTTTGGAATCCTTCCGCTGAAAGATTTAAAGGACTCCAAAATATTAGTGTCTGATTTCGTTTCAAAATCAGGAGAAAAAATATCCAGCGACAATTTTGAGCTGTGGCTTTCGCAATGCACGGCTTACACCCAGGAAAATCAAACTGTATTTTACAATATTTCGCCTTATTACGCGTTTCCTTACAAGACGCAGGCATTAAAAGCAAATGTCTCGCGCCAGTTTTTTCTTTACGTGAAGCTGCCCGAAAGCACAAAAGCTGGCGATTATTCCGGCTCTATTGCAGTGGAAAGCGGAACAAACAAAGCAGACCTGAAGCTGTTTGTGAAAGTTCTGCCTTTCAAGCTGAAGCAGTCTAAAATGACAATGGGCATGTATGCCTACAGCCCCAAGTCCACCCGCCTGCGTTTTGCGACAATGCAAAACATAGGCAAAAAAATGTACAAGACACAGCAGAAAACAAATTACGAGCTTCAAGAAAAAGGCTTGAAAGAAATGAAGGAAGCGGGTTTCAACACTGTAGCCCAAGGCCCGTCTGTTCCATTCAAGTTTGACAAGTCCGGAAAAATAGTCAAAAATGGGGACGGCTTTGACTACTGGGTCGATTTCATGAATCTTTACATGAAAACATTCGGCGAAAAACCTCTTCCTGCTTACGGCATCGGCTGGAGCAAAATGCTTTCAGAAGGAATTGTTCCAGGCTTCTATTGGCGGAATATGGCGGCCTTTAAGAAAAATGGGCTGTCTGAAGATGGCAAAGCTAAAGCTGCGCAAATAGTGAAGCATTTTTACAAGAAAGTGAAGGAACACAAATGGCCGGAAATAATATTTTACGACCAGGACGAGATGGCAAACCATGGAGTATGGGGTGGTCGCCTTGCTCTTGAACGAGCCAAATTTTTCAGAAAGCTTTCAAAAAAAGTCGGCTTCAGAACATGTGCGTCCATGAACGGTCCAGTGGAACTTCCTGAGATTCCGTATCTCGACATTTCTATCCCGAACGGAGCCTTGCCCATTAATGAAGAAAATATAAAAAAAATGAGGGATGCAGGCAGCGAATACTGGATCTACAATATCGGCAGAAAACGCTTCACTATGGGATTCTATCTTACTAAAGACAATCCCAAAGGCCGTTTGCAATGGTCATTTTATGGCGCGTCCAGCTATTTAAGCCAAATCCCGACCCTGCCTTCTTTGGGGTCAATCACATTCTCTTTGATGTGGGATTCAAAGCTTAATCCATCTAGAAGATTGGACGTGGAAGATTTGCGTCAGGGCATAATGGATTACAGATATTTCATCACTCTGAAAGACCTGACGGAAAAGAACGGAAAGTCCCAAAAAGCTAAAATGCAGGAAGCTGTTAAAAACGCAAAAGAGCTGATGGAAATGATAAGAGGCGGAATAAGCACTGAAATAGGAAAAGCGCGGAGCGGAATATGGAGCAACATGACATGCCAAAGGCTCCGCTGGCGCATAGCAATGGCAATCAAGGAGATAAAAGATGCTGAGTAAAAAAATATTCGCGGGATGCATGGCGTTAGCTGTGTCGTTAGCATCGGGAATAGCCGATGATTTTTTCAAGACGCAAAATTGGCAGGAAATAAAAGAAGCTCCCAAGCCAACGCCAAAAGGCGCGCTGTTTATTCCTGAAATAAAACAGGTTCCATCCGTATTGAAGGACAAGATAAGCGTCTTGAAGGCAAAAGGATTGAAGCTTGATTTTGTTACCTATCCCAGCGGGCAAACGCCAAAAATGGAAAGCTCCACATATGCTGGCTTTGACAAAAAAAATCTTTATCTGATCCTGGATGGCGAACAGTCGAAGGGATATGCCCCAAAAGAAAACAAACATGAAACGGAAACGGCTCACATATGGCATGACGACAACTTTGAAGTTTTCATTGACCCGTTTCTTTCACGAAACGAATACATGCACTTTATTATAAATCCATTGGCGGAAGCTTACGACGCGCAATGTTTTATAAAAATGGTGTCCGACCCGAAAGCGGCTGACCAGTCAGTCCTTATGCCGAAGCTGGAAGCTGACATGAGTTATTCATCCGGCGCAAAAATTGAGACCCAAAAAAATAAAGCTGGCTGGACTGTGTGTCTCTCTGTGCCTTTCTCTAGCCTGGGCATTGACGCTCCGCCGTTGGGACAGCCGTGGGGCTTTAATTTTTGCCACACAAATCGCGAAATAAAAGAATTGAGCCAATGGAAAGTGACAAGCGGCGGTCTCGGCTTTCACACGCCAGGCAAATACGGGGTGTTGATCTTTGGCGACAAAAAACCTGCAGTGGGCTCCGACTTTGCGTGGACTGTTGCAGGATACGGCAAGAATATCCTTGAATTGAAATCAGACAATTCAGGCGCAGCCCGAAAAGGGACAGCCGAAATAACACTTGTCGAAAAAGAAAACAAAGTGACTCAACTGCTGAAAAAGGAAATAGAAATTCCGAACGGCAATGGCAAGTTTGCGCTTCCGTTCAATGTCCCTCTCACAGCGAAAGACAAATTCAAAATAACCGGAAAGCTGACAGTTGATGGCGACACATCAGGCTATTTTCTTAAAACATTGACCCTCGAAGCTCCCGCTGTTCTTAGTGTGCCATTGACGCAGATCTACACGTCAGACAAAGCGATAAAGGGAAGCGTCAGGCTTTATCTTGGCGGATCCGAGCTAAAGGAAGCGTCTTTGAAATTTGAAATAATAAAAGGCGGCAAGGCAATAAAAAGCTCTGTCATAAAAAAGATGTCGGGCAACTATCTAAAATTCGGCATTAAGACAAAAGGGATAAAGCCCGGCAAATGCCTTTTGAAATGCAATTTGACAATCAACGGCAAGACGATTTTTGTCCTTGACAAGAAGATAGAAATAGTGGAATCGCCTTTTTCGTTCTAGTATTATCCCATAAAAGACCATCAAGGCTGGAGTATAAACCGGACAAAATCCGGTTTTTATTCCGGCTTTAGCCGGTTTTAAAAAAGTTTTAAGGCTTCTTGGCCAGTCTGGCTTTTAAGTCCAGTTTATTGCTTTCCAGAATGCTTTTCCCCATGTTGAACCGAGGTCGTTCCATTCGTTGCGGAGCTTCAGCATTTCCGCGCGCAATTCGCTTATTTTTTCAGAGTGTTCGGGCAAGTTTGCCAGGCTTTTTATTTCTTTGGGGTCTTTCTCAAGATCAAAGAGTTGAGTTTGGATATGTTTGCCTTCAAAGACGTATTCAATAAGCTTGAAATTGTCTTTTTTGACCGCGCGCTGAAATTCGCAGTAGGCAAAATACATTGATTTTCTCACGCATTCGACAGGCTCGCTCATTGCGCGGGTCAGGCTTAAGCCTTCAACGCTCTCGGGGATGTCGGCGCCCGTCAATTGGCAAAGAGTCGGGAAGATGTCAAACAAATATGCCTGGGCGGATGTTCTTTTATTTTCCGGTATGCCCGGTCCGGCAAAAATCAACGGCACGCGCACGCTGTGCTCGTAGCAGTTTTGTTTTCCGAAAAGGCCGTGCTGTCCGAGCGCCAGGCCATTGTCGCCAGCAAAGACAATGATCGTGTCATCAAGAATGCCTTTGTCTTGAAGGCTCTTGACCACCAGCCCGAGCTGATCATCGAGATGCGTTATCATTGCGTAATATTCAGCGATATGCTCTTTTGTTTCGTCTGGCCTGCGCGGAAAACTGGCCAGCAATTCATCGCGAATTTCCAGAGCTCCGGTTTCGAAGGGATGTCCGCCCAGGAAATTTTCGGGGAGCTCAATTTGCTCAGGGTCGTACATGTCTTTAAATTTTTGCGGCATAGTTCGCGGATCGTGCGGAGCCAGAAATGAGATATACATATAAAAAGGCTTGTCCGAATCGCAGTTGTTTATGCGCTCGATTGCCGCCTCGCAAAGAAGCTCGCTGGAATGCTTGCCGGACTTTATATGGTCGCATGGGATTTCGATTGTTTTGTTTGATCTATGCGGCTCGGGAGTCTGCAGGCAAGCCGAATCGTATTTGCCGGAAGGGTCATAGTCGAATGCCGGAACGTTCCACTGATCCATCATGCCGCCAAGGAAAATTTCAGCACCGTCGCTAAAGCTCCTGTTAAACGCTTTTTTTCCGTTATGCCATTTGCCTGTGCCAAAAGTGTTGTAGCCGTTTTTCTGAAGCGCCTCGCCGATGGTTGTGTGGTTTTCGGGGATATTTTCTCCAGCTCCCTCGATTGAGAACAATTTTCTGCCGGAATTGAGCATTGCGCGGCTTGGCATGCAAACAGCGGGAGAGGTTCCGCAGGGGATATGAGCGTGTGTGAATGTTGTTCCGCGCTTGACAAGCTTGTCAAGATTGGGAGTTATAATGGCGTCGTTTCCCAATGCGCAAATTGTGTCAAATCTTTGGTCGTCGGTGAAGAAAAAAACAATGTTGGGCTTTTTGTTCATTAGTTAAAGATTCCTTTTGTTTTTGGAGGCTATTTATATTTGGCTTGATTCCCGGATGATAAGGCGCGCAGTGGTTATGGCCTCGAAATGGCTGGAAGCTTTTCCGCTTAATTGAGCTATAAGCTCTTCGGCGGCAACCCTGCCCATTTCGAAATGATTTGTGTCCACGCTCGAGATAGGCGGGTCGTAATATTCCGCCTCGCTCAAGTTGCTGAATCCGACAACTGAAAGGTTGTCCGGCGCTGCAAGCCCATGTTTTTTCAAAAGTTTTATAGCCTGCATTGCCACAATGTCGCTAAAGCAGAATATGGCGTCAATGTCGCTGTCCTGGCTTGCAAGTTGGTCTGTTATTTTTTGTTTTTCTTCATTTTTTTCCCATCCGGAATATGCGCGCGCTTGCAAGCCGTGGCTTTTCATGGCCTCAAGATAGCCTTTCCGGCGCTTTGCGGCCTGTTCCGAAGAAGTTGAAGGCTCAATATAAGCTATATTTTTGTGTCCTCGCTGAATGAGATGTTCAGTGGCCAGCCTTGCGCCTCCTTCGTTGTCGGCCTTTACACAATCAGCCTTAGGAGTATGCAGATTGCCGCCGATAATTATAATTTTCATATTAGGATTGAGGCTTTTTAATTCGTAATATTCCTCTTTTGAAGGCTGTCCCACAAGGAGCAAGCCGTCAACTTTTGTATGTCCGAGGAATTTTAGCAATTTTTCCATATGTCTTACGTTTCCGTCGTCGCTTCCGTTTATAAAATACAAGCGATGCTCTCTGCTGTTTACCTCACTCTCTACCCCAGCCAGAGTTCTGAACCATATTGAACTGTTGAGCCCTGGCAAATATAAAGCGATTTTCTTGTTTGACTCGCGTTCAGGCAAAACCTGAGCCACAAATATTCCTTTCTGGGGAATTTTGTAGAGCAATCCTTCTTCCACTAGCTTTTGTATTCCGCTTCGAACAGAAAGATACGCAATCCCGTAACGCTCCGCGAGCTTGCGCTCGGATTGAATGCCCTCGCCAGGCTTTAAGTCGCCGCAGCGGACAGCCTTGCGAATGGCCTCATTCATCCTGGCATGCGCAGGCAATCTGGAAAGTTTATTGTCTGATATATTTTTGCTCATATAATACTGCTCTTAATTGCTATGTTACTGCTATAATATATGGGCTTTTTGATTTTGTCAATATGAAAAAAATAGAATCATGAATCCAAAGTCTTAAAAAAGGCATGTTTTTACTTTTAAAAACCACTTTCAATGAGTGGTTGCTCAGAAAGTAATGCGACGGCTCCGCCAAAAGTCCGGGGAGCTGTAGCTGCAACAAAATAAAGCTTGTTGTCGCTTCGCGCCCCAACAAGCCGCAGGCTTTTATGCGCCAACAGCTTTCGGTTTTTATTCTGGCTTCAGCTGCTTTTTTATTTTTCAGGACTTTTGGCGGCCCCGCCTAATGCGTCAGTTTTTTTAAGATAGTTTCTCTATCCAGAAATTGATCTGTTTTCTGACTTCTTCAGGGCCTGTCCCTCCGAATATTTCCCGTTTGGAAATGCTGCTTTCCGGGGAAAATAATTCCAGGCAGCCTTCGTCTGCTTCAGGAATCGATATTTGCATTTCTTTAAGCGTCAAACAGTCAAGAGGGCGATTGTTTTCTCTAACCCATTTTACGATTGATCCCACCCGGTGGTGAGCGTTGCGGAACGGCATGCCGAGATCCACCAGTCTTTCGGCAAGATCCGTTGCCATAAGGAACGGATCGGACGCGGCTCTGAGCATGTTTTCCTTTTTCAATGTCATTGTGGCAATCATAGGCGGGTAGACTTTTAATATTTTTTCAACGGTGTCTATGGCGTCAAATATGGGCTCCTTGTCTTCCTGCAAATCGCGATTGTATGTGAGAGGCAAGCCTTTGCACAGCGTGAGCAGAGCTGTGAGGTCGCCATAAATCCGGGCTGTTTTTCCGCGCGATATTTCGGCTATGTCCGGGTTTTTCTTTTGCGGCATCAAGCTGGAGCCCGTGCAAAAGGCGTCGTCCAGCTCCACAAAGTTGAATTCCTGAGAACACCAAAGGATAATGTCCTCGGAAAGCCTTGATACATGCATGGCGAAGATAGACAAGGCGGCGAGAAGCTCGCAGGCGAAATCCCTGTCCGCCACTGCGTCCATGCTATTTCTGGAAATTGCTGGAAATCCCAAGATTTTTTGAGTTTCCTCCCTGTTTATTTTCAGCGTGGTTCCGGCGAGAGCTCCTGAACCCAAAGGCATCACATTCAACCTTTTTCGGCAATCTTCAAGTCTGCCTATGTCGCGGTCAAGCATTTCGACATATGCGAGCATGTGATGCGCAAACAGCACAGGCTGAGCGTGTTGAAGGTGCGTAAGTCCGGGCATGATGGCGTCGCTGTTGGCGTCGGCTTGTTCAACTAGGGCTTTTTGAAAATCGCTCATTCCGAGAGTGATGTTCTTTATTGCGTCGCGAAGATAGAGGCGGATGTCAAGAGCCACTTGATCGTTGCGGCTGCGAGCGGAATGGACGCGCGCGCCTTCATCGCCAAGTTCTTCAATAAGGGCGCTTTCAATGTGCATGTGAATATCTTCGAGCTCTGAGGAAAAGGAAAAATCGCCTTTTTCAATTCTGTCTTTGATTTTATTGAGCTCTTCGCATATGGCCTTGCTCGTCTCCTCCGGTATGATTCCTGACATTGCAAGCATGGCTACATGGGCCTTGCTTCCTTCTATGTCGTACTTGTAAAGCCGTTTGTCGTATGAAACTGATTCCGTAAACTCCGTCACGTCTTTATTTGTATCTGAACTGAAACGTCCGCTCCAAAGAGCCATATGTCACCTCTATGTGTTTATGAATTTCCTTTAAAATTGTATGTTTTTTGCAAAATTCAACCTGTCGCGTCTTGAAATCAAGAAGGATGCGTATATTTTACATACTTTTTCGCAGGTAGAATTCAGCCAAATGTGTTGATCGCGCGCAATGCGCCTACCGCAAATAATTAAACAGCAAAGATGTCTTCCCGGCCGGGAGATAAAATTATTTTAAACAACAATAATTAAAAAACGGTCGCGGCAAAGGTATCGCAAACGAAGCAGGAGAACAAAGATGGCAAAAGTCACAATTAAGGACTTGTTGGAAGCTGGTGTTCATTTCGGACATCAAACTAAGCGCTGGAACCCTAAAATGAAAGACTTTGTCTTTGGGGCAAGAAACGGGATTTCCATCATTGACTTGACTAAAACCATGAAACAAATTTCAGATGCGTGCAATTTCCTTCAACGCAATGTCATGGATGGCGGAAGTGTTCTCTTCGTTGGAACAAAGCGCCAGGCTCAACAACTTGTAAGAGAAACAGCAGAAAAGACCAACATGCACTTTGTGACTGAACGTTGGCTCGGCGGAACTCTCACAAACAGCGTCACTATCAAAAAAAGCATAGCTCGCATGTATGAGATTGACAAACTCTTGGGTTCAGATGAAATCAAGGGCATGAAGAAAAAAGAAATTTCAGCACTCACAAGAAGCGCCAACAAACTTCACAGGGACCTCGACGGCATTGCGTCCATGAAGAAGCTTCCCAGCTTAATGGTTATAGTTGACGTATGCAAAGAAGACATTGCGGTGCGCGAAGCTGTAAAACTTAACATTCCCATTGTCGCAATCGTTGACACAAACAGCAGTCCCGAAAAGATAGACTACCCAATAGCGGCGAATGACGATGCAGTCCGCTCTCTTAGCATAATTATAGACCTTCTGGCTGATTCTATTGATATAGCTTCCGAATTTTATTCTAAAAAAGTGGCAGAAGAAAAAGTAAAAGCTGCTGAAGAAAAAGTAGCCAGAGAGAAAGCAGCTAAGGAAAAAGCTGAAGCAGCCAGAGAAAAATCAGCTGAAAAGAAAAAAGCTTTCAACAAAGAAAAAAATGAAAAGAGATTTGCCGCTCCCAGAGGCGAAGGAAAAGCATCTATAGCTCCAAAAGCAGCAGTAGCTCCAAAAGCTGAAGAAAAAGCAGCAGTAGCTCCAAAAGCTGAAGAAAAAGCAGCAGTAGCTCCAAAAGCAGCAGTAGCTCCAAAAGCTGAAGTAGCTCCAAAAGCTGAAGTAGCTCCAAAAGCTGAAGTAGCTCCAAAAGCTGAA
>CAZYVR010000009.1:19151-40290 GCA_964651145.1 uncultured Victivallales bacterium
GAAAAAGCAGCAGTAGCTCCAAAAGCTGAAGAAGCTAATAAAAAGCCTGCGGCCAAAAAAGCGACTGCAAAGAAAAAAGCAACTGCAAAGAAAGCAACAGCCGCAAAAAAACCGGCCAAGGCAAATGATGCAGCTGAAGACAAAAAAGAAGAAAAGCCAGCTGAATAATTGAAGTTGTCAGCTCTACATTTAAGATATTAAGGAGACAATATACTATGGCAAACATATCCGCATCATTAGTCAAAGAGTTGCGCGACAAAACAGGCGCAGGAATGATGGACTGCAAAAAAGCCCTCGTCGAAGCCGAAGGCGATATCGAAGCAGCGATTGACTTCCTCAGAAAATCAGGCATTGCCAAGGCTGAAAAGAAATCAGGAAGAGTCACCAAAGAAGGCAAAATAATTTCTTGCATCGACGGAAACAAAGGCTCTCTCATCGAAGCTCTTTGCGAAACTGATTTTGTGGCCACCAACGAAAAGTTTCTTAACTATGTGAATGGCGTTGCGCAAAGAGTCGCCGCTATGGATGGCAATGGCGACGTGTCAGAGCAAGTTCAGGAAAGCGAAAAAGATTCTTTGGTTTCCATGATTTCCACAATTGGTGAAAACATGCAAATCCGCAGAGCTGTCAAATGGGAAAGCGCCGGCAAGATAGCTTCTTATCTTCATCAAGGCGGACGCATCGGGGTTATGGTTGACGTGGAAGGCGATTGCGATCAGGAGTTTCTGGTTGATATTTGCATGCACATTGCCGCTTTTAGACCGGATTACATCTGTCCGGATTGCATTCCCCCCACAGCGGTTGAAAGGGAAAAAGCCGTTGTCGCAGCTCAAATGGAAGGCAAGTCAGCCGAGATGATAGCAAAGATCACTATTGGAAAGATAAATAAATGGCATTCTGACATCTGCCTGATTAAACAGCCTTGGATCAGAGATGACAAATCAAGCCTGGCAAAAATAAATCCCAATATCAAAGTTAAACGCTTTATCCGTTGGGAAATAGGCGAAGAGCTCTAAGAGTTCCGTCAAGCAAAAAGTTTAAAAGCAAAGGCCTTCGTGCCTTTGCTTTTTTTTTGATTTTGAATATTGAATGCCGTTTTGGATTCAAGAAAATTGTTCAAAAGACAATGTTAATAAAAAAAGAGCCGTTTTCCTGCTTATAGGTTGCTCTAATTCAAACGTTTGCGCAAAAAACTTTATTTTTTAATGGAAGCTCAATTTTATTTTTGCATAGGATTGTCTATATTACTCGTTTACTTTAATTCAAAAACTTAGGAAGTTAACATATGGCAGAAGTAAGGCGCTATCATCCTGGAAAGAAAGGGTTGTACGATTTTGCGAATGAGCATGACGCCTGCGGCGTGGGACTCGTGGTAAATATTGACGCAAAACAAACTCATAAAATAATTGAGCAAGGCATTGAAGTGCTCATGAATCTGCAACATCGCGGAGCGGTTGGCGGAGACAACAAAACTGGCGATGGCGCAGGAATTCTCTTTCAGATTCCAGACGAGTTTTTCAGGCGTGTGTCTTCCGAAGCCGGATTTGAGCTTCCTGAGTCAGGCGAATATGCGGTTGGAATGATTTTTATGCCGGAGGATGACAAGCAGATTGACACATGCCGGGAAATAATCGAAGAAAAAATCATAGAAGAGGGGCTTTCCATTCTAAGTTGGCGCGATGTTCCCACAGAAAAAAGCTGCCTGGGTAAGCTGGCCGCGGATTCCTGTCCTGTTATCAAGCAGATATTCATAGGAAAAGGCGGGAAAAAACTCGACACTGTCGGGTTTGAAAGAAAACTTTATGTGGCGCGCAGAACAATAGAGAAAGCCTTGAGTAAATTCCCTGAAATAGGCGAAGCGTTTTATATATGCAGCATGTCTTCAAGGACTATCGTTTATAAAGGGCTGTTGCTTGCTCCGCAAATTCCTGAATTTTATCCTGACCTTGCCTCAAAGGATATGAAAAGCGCCTTGGCGGTGGTGCATCAGCGTTACAGCACCAACACTTTCCCCGTCTGGCGGTTGGCGCATCCTTTTCGTTATGTGGCTCACAATGGCGAAATCAACACGGTTCAGGGCAACATCAACGCCATGCGAGCCAGAGAAAAGTCTTTTCATTCTGATTGTTTCAGTGACAAGGACATTAAAAAACTTATTCCTGTCATAGAGGAAGGCTTGAGCGACTCGGCAAGTTTTGACAATGCCTTTGAATTTTTTGTCGCAAATGACCGTTCAATGTCGCATACTGCCATGATGATGATTCCTGAGGCTTGGGGCGAAAAATATCGGATAGGACTGGACTTGAAAGGATTTTTTGAATATCACGCAGGAATTCAGGAGCCATGGGACGGCCCCGCCGCTGTGGTGTTCTCCGACGGGGAAAAAGTCGGAGCCGCTCTTGACAGAAACGGCTTGCGTCCAGCCAGATACACTATCACCAAGGATAATTTCATGGTGCTGGCGTCCGAGGTTGGCGTTATAGACATACCGCCGGAAAACGTGGAAAAGAAAGGCAGGCTCGCCGCAGGCCAGATTATTTGCGTGGATCTCAAGCAAAAGCGCGTCCTCTTTAACAGGGAAATAAAGATGCGCGTGGCTCGTTCAAATCCTTATCGACGCTGGGTGGAAGAAAACAAGATAGAAATGACCAGATTGGTGGAATATTCAACACGCAAGCTGGACAAAAGCAAGCTCTTGCTTCAACAGCGCCTTTTCGGTTATTCGCGCGAAGAGCTTAAAATGATATTGGAGCCCATGCTGACCACTGGCAAAGAGGCCACAGGCTCAATGGGCAATGACGCGGCTCTGGCGGCTCTTTCCGAAAAGCCGCAGCTTTTGTACTCATATTTCAAACAGCTTTTTGCGCAGGTGACTAATCCCCCGATTGACCCTATAAGGGAAGATCTGGTGATGAGCCTTACCGTTTTTATCGGAAACAAACAAAACATTCTGCTTGCGACGCCTGAACATGCCAGGCTTGTCAAACTCAAATCGCCTGTGCTTACTGATGGCGACATAGAAAGACTCAGGAACACTAAGCAGTCCGAGTTTCAGGCTGTCACATTCCCGATATTCTTCCCGGCCAATGGCAATGGCGAAGATTTGCGGGGAGCCCTTGACAAGCTCTGCAAAAACACAGAAATAGCTGTAAACAGCGGACAAAGCGTCATTATTCTGAGCGACAAGAATTTGCCGGATGGGCAGGCTCCCATTCCGGCTTTGCTCGCCACTTCGGCGGTGCATCATCATCTTGTGCGTTGCGGCGTCCGCACCAGCACCGGGCTGGTAGTGGAGACCGGCGAAGCTCGTGAAGTTATGCATTTTGCCTTGCTTTTGGGTTTCGGAGCCACAGCAGTCAATCCATATTTGGCTATGGCGTCTATTACTGAAATGATAGAAAGCCGCGACTATGGCAATAATATTGATATTTTCAAAGGCATAGAAAATTTTGTAAAAGCCATCAACAAGGGGCTTCTAAAAGTCATGTCCAAGATGGGCATATCAACCCTCCGCAGTTACAGGGGAGCTCAGATATTTGAGGCAGTGGGACTTGAGTCTGAGCTTGTGAACCAGTACTTTAGCGGGGCGGCGTCCCGAATAGAGGGCATTGGGCTTGACATTATTGCAAAAGAAGCGAACATGCGATACCAGAAAGCGCATAATCCCGCTCCTGGAGAGCCTGGCATTCTTGAAGCTGGCGGGCAGTATCACTTTAGACGCAACGAGGAAAAGCATCTCTGGACACCGGATACAATATCGCAGATTCAACGCGCGACGCGCGAAAACAATTTGGAAATCTATAAGGAATATGCCGAATATATAAACAAGCAGGCAAATCATCTCTGCACTCTGCGCGGACTCTTCAAGTTTAAGGACACAAAATCTATTCCAATAGAAAAAGTTGAGCCGGCGGAAGAGATAATGAAGCGCTTTGTCACAGGGGCAATGTCTTTTGGCTCCATCAGCAAGGAAGCGCATGAAACAATTGCCATAGCCATGAACCGCATTGGCGGAATGAGCAACAGCGGAGAAGGCGGAGAAAACCCGGAACGATTCAAAATGCTTCCGAACGGCGACAGCAAATGCAGTGCGGTCAAACAGGTGGCCAGCGGGCGCTTTGGAGTGACAATCGAATACCTTTCACACGCCAAAGAGCTTCAGATCAAGATAGCGCAAGGCGCGAAACCGGGCGAGGGCGGACAGCTTCCAGGCTATAAAGTGGACAGAGCCATAGCCCAGGTTAGAAACTCAACTCCGGGAGTGACGCTTATTTCGCCGCCACCGCATCACGATATTTATTCCATAGAAGATCTGGCGCAGCTTATATACGATTTAAAATGCTCCAATCCTGAGGCGCGCATCTCGGTCAAGCTTGTTTCCGAGGTTGGTGTGGGCACAGTGGCTGCGGGCGTGGCAAAAGGACACGCCGACATGGTTTTGGTCAGCGGACATGACGGCGGCACGGGCGCTTCGCCTCTCACTTCGATCAAGCACACGGGGCTTCCTTGGGAGCTTGGGCTTGCCGAAACCCAGCAGACGCTTGTTCTCAATCATCTTCGCGACAGGATCAAGGTGCAAGCCGACGGTCAGATGAAAACCGGACGCGATGTGATGATAGGCGGCTTGCTTGGAGCGGAAGAATTTGGATTTGGAACAGCGATTCTGGTTGTGTGCGGATGTGTTATGATGAGGAAATGTCATTCAAACACTTGCCCTGTCGGAGTGGCCACCCAGGATCCTGAACTCAGAAAATTGTTCACAGGCAAACCAGAGCATATCATTAATTTCTTTAAGATGATAGCCGAGGAAGTTCGCGGATACCTGGCAGAGCTTGGCTTGGAAAAATTTGAGGACGCCATAGGGCGCAGTGACTTGCTGGAAACTAATGAAGCCATTAAATTTTGGAAAACCAAAAATCTTGACTTCTCAAATATCTTTATGAAGCCGGCTGATCCAAGTTTGCCGGTTCGTTGCCTGAGCAAGCAAGACCATGGCATAGACAAGGCTTACGATATCGAGCTTATAGAGAAGGCCAGAGCGGCAATTGACAAAAAAGAAAAAGTCAACATCACAATGACTGTCCGCAACGTTGACAGGTCCGTTGGGACGCTTTTGTCGGGGAAAATAGCCAGAGCGCATGGGCTTAACTTGCCGGAGGATACGGTCAATGTGTCCTTCACAGGATGCGCCGGACAAAGTTTCGGAGCTTTTCTCGCGCCCGGCGTGACATTTACGCTTGTTGGCGAATCCAATGACTATCTGGGCAAAGGCCTTTCCGGCGGCAATATTATTGTGAAGCCGCCTAAAAACGCCACATATAAGCCATCTGAAAATATAATAGTGGGCAATGTTTTGCTTTATGGAGCCACTGGCGGAGAGCTGTACATCAATGGTCGCGCCGGCGAACGCTTTGCCATCCGCAACAGCGGAGCCATCACGGTGGTTGAAGGCATAGGCGATCATGGCTGCGAGTATATGACTGGCGGACGAGTTGTTGTTCTTGGTCCTACCGGAGGCAATTTTGCGGCTGGCATGAGCGGCGGCATAGCCTATGTTTACGATGAGAATGAGAACTTTAACAGGCGCTGCAATCTTGACATGGTCGACCTTGATCCAGTCTTCAATGACTGCAAAGAGGATGTTGCGGAGCTTCGCGGCATGCTTGAAAGCCATATCCGCTATACAGGAAGTCCGAAGGCGCGCTTCATCCTTGACAACTGGGAGGCCGAACTGTCCAAGTTCGTAAAAGTCTTCCCTGTGGAATACAAAAAAGTTCTTGGAAAGATGCTTAAAGAAGACGCGGCTGTCAAGCGCGACTTGATAAACGATTGATGAAATTTTAAAATATAAAAATATTATTAAGGCATATCATGGGAAATCCTAGAGGTTTTATAGATTTTAAAAGGAAGGATCCTGGCTACAGGTCGGTTGACGCTCGCACTAAAGATTACAAAGAAGTGGAAAAGGACTTGTCTGATGAAGAAATAAATCAACAAGCCGCGCGTTGCATGGACTGTGGAGTGCCATTTTGCCATGGGACCGGCTGTCCGCTGGGCAATATGATTCCTGAGTTCAACGACCTTATTTACAATGGCCGCTGGGAAGAGGCTTTGGAAATACTCATGTCTACCAATAATTTTCCGGAATTCACGGGCCGCATCTGTCCCGCGCTTTGCGAGGCATCGTGCACTGTGGGAATCAACTCTGACCCCGTCACAGTTCGCCAGATAGAGAAAGCTCTTATAGAAAAAGCCTTTGAGAGGGGCTATATCAAGCCTCGCCCTCCTAAAGAAAGAACCGGAAAGACTGTGGCTGTTGTGGGCGGAGGCCCCGCAGGCCTGGCAGTGGCTGACGACCTTAACAGGATGGGGCACAGTGTCACTGTTTTTGAGCGTGACAGACATCTCGGCGGACTTTTGAGATACGGCATTCCTGACTTTAAGCTTGACAAAAAAGTAATAGAGCGGCGCATCAATCTTATGAAAGAAGAAGGCGTCAAGTTTGAGACGCATGTGCATATAGGCGCGGATATTTCCGCAAAATTCCTCCTTGAGCGCTTTGACGCTGTATGCCTGGCTTGCGGCTCTAAAATGCCACGCGATCTGAAAGCGCCCGGGCGCGAGCTTAAAGGAGTTCACTTTGCCATGGATTTTCTTTCGCAACAGAATCGGCGCGTGTCGGGCGAAGAGCTTGAGTCTGAAGATATTTTTGCGACCGGCAAAAAAATTGTGGTAATCGGCGGCGGCGACACAGGCTCCGATTGTGTGGGCACTTCAAGCAGACAGGGCGCGGTTTCTGTTACGCAGATAGAGATAATGCCGGAGCCGCCTGAAAATCGCGATGGATCCACGCCATGGCCGCTTTGGCCCTACATGAAGCGCACGTCAAGCAGCCACAAAGAAGGCTGCGAACGAATGTGGAACGTTATGACAAAAAGTTTTGAAGGCCAGGACGGTGTCGTTAAAAAATTGAATCTCGTCAAAGTGGAATGGGAAATGGAAAATGGCAGGCCTGTAAAGCTGAAAGAAGTTCCCGGTTCGGAATTTTCGTTGGAAGCTGACCTGATCCTGCTGGCAATGGGGTTTGTCGGAGCGGAAGTTGAAGGCGCAATAAAGCAGTTCGGCGTTGAATTGGATGAGCGCGGCAATGTTAAGATTGACGCCTCTTCTATGACTGGGAATGAGGGTGTTTTTGCCGCTGGTGATCTGGCGTCCGGGGCGTCTCTTGTTGTCAGGGCAATTGTCGCTGGCAAGAAAATGGCTGAAGATGTGGACAGTTATTTGCGAAAGAAGTAAACTTTTTTGAGAAAATTAGAAGCTGAATCACAATTTGCTTCTTGAATATTTAGAGAATAATGTTATTTTGGCAGGCTCTGGGTTAACAAAAATTAGCGCAAAAGAGGTAGGGGTATAATGGCTACAAGCAAGACACAGAAAGTTTTCCCGAAATTTACTGGGAAGAAAAAACAATATTTTGATGCTCTGATGTCAGTTCGCGAGAAGGTGGTGTCACAGGTTAAATTTCATGCAGATGAAGCTCTTAACTACCATAAAGATTCCGCAGGGGAAGTAGGGATGGCCACTCATATGGCCGACTTGGGAAGCGACAATTTTCGCCATGACATGGAACTTCAGATGCTTACAGAAGAAGGCAGCATCCTTGAGCTTATAGAAGAAGCCATGCAAAGACTTAAAGACAATGAATATGGCGAATGTCTTGATTGTGGAGACAAAATTTCTCAAGAAAGACTAATGGTCAAGCCATATGCCTGCTATTGCATAGCGTGTAAATCCCGCATGGAAAAAGAGGGGTATTAAAATTATTTTCAGAAATCGGTTAATTTTGGGCAGTTTGGAAGAAAAGAAAATTATAATCTGTTCGCTTTTACTCGCCGGTTTTTTGCTTGTTCTGGATCAAATCACAAAAATATTGACGGTCCTCTATATTCCAGAACATAAATTGATTTCTGTAATTCCACGTTTTTTCAACTTGACTTATCTGAACAATCCCGGCGCGGCCTGGGGAATGTTTGCCGGACAGGGCAAGCTTCTGCTTGCCATTTCCGCAGTCGTTTTTATTGCGGTCATTTATTTTCTGCGTTCTCTCACTGAGGGGTGGCCCGAGCGGTATTTTGCCATGTTTATGGTTCTTAGCGGAATTGCCGGAAATTCAATAGACAGAGTCTGGAAAGGCCAAGTAGTTGATTTTCTTGATTTTTATATTATGGATTATCACTGGCCCTCATTCAATGTGGCGGACAGCGCCATAACAGTTGGCGTGACTATTTTTATAATATCTTCTCTTTTCAGGCCACAGGAAAAGAAAAAAGCGGAATTTGTGATGCATGGCTAGCTTAAACTTGACTTTGCTTGTTATTATGGGGCCGACCGCAAGCGGGAAAAGTTCGCTGGCCTTGAAGGCTGCCCGGGATTTTTCAGGGGAAATAATTACAGCCGACTCCATGCAAGTTTATAAAGGCTTGGACATTGGCACAGCCAAGCCCACGCTTGAAGAGCAAAAAGAAATACCTCACCATCTTATCGACATACTTGATCTCAGCGAGCCATTGGATGTTTTTAAGTACCTTAAGCTTGCCGAAGAGAAAATATCCGAAATCCATTCCAGAGGAAATCTGCCAATAGTGGCCGGGGGCACAGGCATGTATTTGAGGGCTTTATTGTATGGCCTTGATCCCATGCCGGCCGACTCAGAGCTGCGCAAGCGCCTGGATGATGAATATGATAATGATGAGGGCTTTGAAAAGCTTAAGGAGCTTATGCTTCAAAAAGACCCCGAAGATTTTGAGCGCTGGAGCAAGCATCGTCGAAAACTCATCCGCGCTCTGGAAGTGTTCGAGCTGACTGGAAAGTCTATAACAGAACTGCAGACTATGAACAAGCCTGAATTGCGTTTCCCGGTCATCGCCTGGAATCTGCTTTGGGATAGAAAAATTTTAAGGGAAAGAATCGAACAGAGAACCGCGGACATGCTTGCTTCCGGCTGGATAGAAGAAGCGGAAAAGATGATTGGAAAAGGCATATTGAGCTCTCCAACCGCTCATCAGGCTTTGGGATACAAGATCATTGCCGAATATCTAAACGGCCAGATCGATTTTGAAAAAATGAAGAGCCTCATAGCCACAGCCACATGGCAACTGGCGCGCAGGCAGATGACCTGGTTTAAATCCAAGCATCCCGAAGCCGTTCCAATCCAAATGCCGGTTGACTATTCTGCGCTTAAAGAAACGACATTAATTTTCTGATGAGCATTGCCGAATATGATCAAGCTCTTTGCCGCTGAACACGCCTGTTTTAAATAAATTAAGGCATTCGACGGCTCTGCCAAAAGTCCAGGGAGCTGTCGCTGCAACGAAATAAAGCTTGTTGTCGCTTCGCATCCCAACAAGCTGCAGACTTTCAATGCGCCATGCGTGCTGTCGCCCCCCACGAAATGGGTTTAAAAGTGGCTTCGCCTACGGCTTTTTTATTTTTCTGATTCTTTGTCGCTGTCGTTTTTATCGGAGATTTGCTTAATGAGTTCAAAGGAGTTATCTTAACCGCTGTTTTTTAAAGAGTTTTTTAAAGAGTTTTTTAATTGGTATTGAATGAGGAATATTTCACATGGAAAGCAACAGCGGCTTTGATTTCGCGCCCATGCCTGACAGCGATGGTTTTTTCGGGGAATACGGCGGGCAGATTATACCTGATCAGTTAAAGCAGGTAATGGATGATATTTGCAAATCGTATCTGGAAGTGTCTAAAACTGATGATTTTAAAAACGAACTGGCTTATCTTTTAAAGTATTATGCAGGCAGGCCGAGCCCTGTTTATTTCGCAAAAAAACTAACTGAAAAATGTGGCGGCGCGGAAATATATCTGAAGCGCGAAGATTTGAATCATACAGGAGCCCACAAAATAAATCATTGTCTGGGCGAAGCGCTTCTTGCCAAATATATGAAAAAAAGCAAAGTCCTGGCCGAGACCGGAGCTGGACAACACGGAGTGGCCCTCGCCACTGCCTGCGCCCTTGTTGGGATTAAATGCGAGATCCATATGGGTGAGGTTGACATAAAAAAAGAGCATCCCAATGTGACCAAAATGAAAATTCTTGGAGCTGACATTGTGCCGGTAACCCGGGGAACCGCCACATTGAAGGACGCGGTTGACAGCGCATTCGAGGAATATCTGAAAGATCCACAAAATTTTCTGTATGCCATTGGCTCAGTGGTGGGCCCGCATCCTTTTCCCATGATGGTGAGAGACTTTCAACGCATTGTCGGCAAGGAAGCCCGTGAGCAGTTCATTGAGTTGACTGGCGGCCTGCCGGACTGCCTAATGGCATGCGTGGGCGGAGGCAGCAACGCAATAGGCTTGTTTTCTGGATTTTTGGAAGACGAAAATATCAGGATGATAGGCATTGAGCCAGCAGGAAAAGGGATTGACACGCCTTATCACGCGGCAACTATCTCAAAGGGAACAAAAGGAACGATTCACGGCTTCAAATGTTATGTGTTGCAAGACGACAACGGCGAGCCGCTTCCAGTCCATTCCATTGCGTCTGGCCTGGACTATCCCGGCATAGGTCCGCAGCACTGTTACTTGAAGGACATTGGACGGGTGGAATATGTTTCAGTTACAGATTCTGAATGCCTGGATGCGTTCATGGTCTTGTCGCGCACAGAAGGAATAATTCCGGCTCTTGAGAGCGCGCACGCAGTCGCTTATGCCATGAAAATGGCGCCTGAATTCGGCAAAGACTGCAAGATTCTTGTCAATCTTAGCGGACGCGGCGACAAAGACGCCGACTTTGTTGCTGAAAGACTAAAACTTTAATTTAACCCAAAACAGGGATTTCAAATGCGCAAACGCGAATTTGTAAGCGGAAGTCTGCATGCTATAAGAGATAAAATCTCAGAATCGACCAATGTGGACTCCACTATGGAAAAGCTTGACGCCGACCAGGAACGTCCTCAAGGAAAATCTTTAGCGGAAAGCAAGCCGGCGGAAGACAAAAGCTTAAAGAAGGCTCTGGCAAAAAGGCGCGCCGAATTCCTGAAAGTCCGCAGAGATGTAATAAGCCGTCTTGCCGAAGTCTTGGCGGTTATTCCGGACGACATAAAGGCTTATGAATCGCGCGCAGAGGAGTCCAGAAACGTTGAAGACGCTTTTAATAAGATCACTGACGAACTCACTGCGCTTGACGATTCAGCATGGGACGAAGAAAACTATTCAGCGCAGCTTGGCGATGCCATGAAAAAGGTTGAGGATTCACGCCTTCAATTTATCAGGACCTCGGCAAAGTTGGAAAGATTGAAGAGGGGGGCGGAGGTTTCTGACTCAACGATAACCACCACATCCTCATTGCTTGAGCTGACCTCGTTGTCATTCAAGCAGCTTTTCAGGCTTGGCTTGATCTTTTATTTGCCTTTGCTTGTCGCGGTTCTTATCGCCGGTTTTTGCGTGGCAATAGCAATTGTTTTGTCAATGAGCACATAAATTTATAACTCCACAGGAGTTAGCGATGCCTATTTTTGAGCGAAAAGGAAGCTCGGTAGATTATTCAAAGCGCAATAACGATCGCAGAAAAATGACCAATTATCTGCGCACGGGCAACTTCAAGAAAATAGCGGGCTCGCCTATTTATGGGGCGTCAGTGACCCGGCGGAGGGCATGGCTGATGGTCATTGGAAGTGTTGTCATAGCCATTGGGCTTTATTATGTGATATTTTAATGAGCAGACGCATTCTGTAAGTTATTGTTGTGATGTTGAATTATGCTTCTGCAATTTTTTTATATTTTTTAGAACGCAAAACGGATAAAAGGGGATAATCCAGTGTCGGATAAGTTTAAGGTCAAACAGCTTGCGGTAGGCGGACTTGACGATAACTTCTCTTATCTTTTGTTTGCGGCTGACAACGGAGACGCCGCGCTTGTTGATCCGTGCGGAGACATTTCCATCATTGAAAAATCTGTGTCGCAGCTCACTGAATTCACTCCTAAGTATATTCTGATCACCCATGGGCACCATGATCATGTTTCAGGCGTGAAAGACATTAGAAAATTTTTTGACGCGCCAGTAGTGGCGCATCCCGACTGCCCTTTTCAACATGATATAAGCGCGGCGCACAAAGAAAAGCTTGCGTTTGGAAACGGCTTTATAGAGTGCCTGCATTCGCCGGGACATTCCAAAGACAGCGTTGTTTACAGACTAAACGACGATTCGGCAATTTTTACGGGCGATACATTGTTTATTGACTGGTGCGGCTACTGCGTAGCTGAAACTATGTTCAAGACTATGCGTGAGACGCTTTGGCCGTTGGCAGACTCAAATATTGTTTATTCAGGCCACAACTACGGACGCGCGCCTTTTGCCTCCCTTGGGGAAGAAAAACAGAGAAATCCATATTTGAAGGCATCCGACTTTGAGCAATTTAGCAAAGAATTAAAAAAATTATAAGAGAGTCAAATGACTGTTAATTGCCCACACTGCAAGACAAAGATAAAGCTTGATGACAATCAGGCGGAAGGCATCCAGACTTGTCCGTCATGCAACAATCTTTTTCATCCTCCGGCAAAAAACAAAACCTGCCCCAACTGTAATGCCGACATGGAAGCAAAGTCTGTAATATGCATAAAATGCGGCTATAATTTTGATTCCGGAACATTTCACGAGACGAAGCATATGGAGGCCGACGAAGAGGAATATGCGCTTTGGCAAAAAGCGCTGATGCTGTTTTTTGAAATATTCCCGGGTTTGCTTAGGCCCCTTCTGATAATTCTTTTCATTGCCTGCTCTGCTCTGTCCATATTTTTGGCTTATTTTTCAATTATCCTTTTTGGCTTTGGCGTGTTTGTTTCAGGTTTTGCCGTGGCTTGCGGAGCGCTTGTTGTTTACGCGCAAGGCATTTCCTTTTTGCTTTCCGGCGAGTTTCTGGTGATTAATCAGGCTTTTATTGATTTTAAAGAGAAACATTGGTGGGCTTTTTTTATAATGATATTTCTGCCGTTTTGCGGCATTTTTATATTTTTGTCTTTATTGTTTCGTTAGTTTAGAGCCTTATATTAGTCCATATAAACAAAGGGGGGAATAGCACATGTCAATTTCTTTAAGATGTCACAAATGCTTCGCGGAATATGAGCTGGACGACGCAATGGAAGGGCGCTTTCTCGCATGTCAGTGCGGAGAGAATCTGACAGTTCCGGGACAGGATGCTGCGGATAACAAAAAATGCCCTCAATGCGCAAATGACTGCGATCTTGCAAGCGTTATTTGCGTAAATTGCGGGCATAATTTTAAGACAGGACAAAAAGTCGAATCAGGCGGAAGCCTTCTGGACAATGATGAAGAAAAAAGCAATTTATGGCAAACAATAGCTCCGCTCATAAAACCGCTTGTCATCTTGCTTGTCATTGGGACAATAGCCTCGATTATTTACATAAGCGTCACGTCCAAGCATTATGGCATTTCCTCCGCCGCGCCGTTAGGGACACTGCCCAAACTGGAAGCGCATCTTGTCAGCATGCGACTCATAAAAGACAAGACAGCAAAAGAACTTCCGAAAGCCTTTGGCGCCACCGCTAAGCTTTGCCTGTACGTGGACAAACAACTTGAGGAAAAATCCCGTGGCAATATAAATGAATCAGTTTTTGTGGCAACCGACCCAAACGGCAACATATGCGCCGTCGGCGGCAATTATATGATGCCGGACGACTCAATCCCGAACGCGGGCTCCAAGGTAATGCGCTTTCTTAGATCGTACTGGGAGGAAGCCGGACTTCTCAAGCCTCAATTCAAGGAGGAAAGGAAAGGGAACAAGCTGTTTTCATATTTGCAGGAAACAGGTAATGCGGAACACAAAAACATAAAAGGCGTATGGATAAAAAAAGAGGCCGGCATTCCGCTCTTTAAATCCGTCGACACAGTGACAATCCTCAAAAAAGAGCTGGCGCCGGAACACATATTTCCTGAAAGCAAAGATTACTGAGCCGGGGCGCGCAAAGCGCGAAGCAATTCCGCCCTTCAGGGCGGTCAACGCTTCCGCCGTTGGAACATGGGCAGGCAAACTTGAAAGGAAAAGGAAAATTCAGTAATTATTCATAGGCTCGGTTTGGGCCAGTCTCTGCAACATGGCGTCTTTCAATTCTAGCATTTTTTCCTTTTGACTGCCTGTTTCAGCCAGATTGAATTGTTCAAAGGAATCATTTTCCAGGTCATAGAACTCTTCTTTGCCGCTGTTAAAAAACTTTATATATTTATGCGTGGCTGTTCGAATGCATTTGCTCCATTCTTTTTTGTCATTCGTCACATATTCAGATAAGATTGCGTCCATGCCTTTGTTTTCGCCTTCTATCAGGGGACGCCAGGACTGCGCTGTCATGTTTTCAGGAATCGGAACATTTGCGTAATCAAGGATTGTGGGCGCAACGTTCATTGCTTCAGTAATCTCGCTGGCCGTGCGGGAAACAAACTTTGTGTTGGCTGGCGGCTTGACCCATGTTGGAACGCGAAGGGTGGTGTCATAAAAAACGCATTTGCCCCACTTTCCGCGTTCGCCCAGCATTTCGCCGTGATCGCTTGTGAATATAATTAAAGTGTCGTCAAAAATGCCTTTTCTCTTGAGCGAATCGACAATCCTTCCGATATGATCGTCAATGCATGTGACCATCCCCCAGTAATACGCGATGCATTTTCTCATAAGCTTCTCATCAATGCTTTCCCGCCATGAAGGCCATTCAGGCAGCTCCTGAGGCAGTGGAACCTCATCTGGAGAATACATGCTTTTGTAAGGTTCAGGCGGGTCAAAGGGGCCATGCGGCCCACAAAATCCGGTCCAGAGGAAAAATGGCTGATCCTGCCCTGCTCTGTCATTTATAAAGTTAATGGATTCGTCGGCAATCCATGTTTCTATGTATTCTTCGTTGCTCAGAGGAATGTCCATGACGCCCAGCTTTTTATAAGAGTTTTGCGCGCGCCGTTCCTGATACAGTTCTTCGTAAGCTCCTTTTCTTTTGTTTTCGAGCCATGCGGCATATTTGGGCCCAAGCGGCCCCGGCCCGAGCGGATCGCCCTCAGCATATAGCCATCTTTGACCTTTGCCGCCTGTCAGATTGTGCCAATCGAAGCCTTTTTCAGGATACATGTGCATTTTTCCAGCGGCTCCGGTGTAATAGCCGCTTTCCTGGAGGCGCTCCATAAATGTAAGCTCCCAATCCGGCAATCCAGGCGTGTCATCCACAACGGTTTCCATGTATGTCACGCCGTGCTGATGAGTGTATCTTCCAGTTTGCATGCAGGCGCGGCTGGGCACGCACACTGTGTTTTGAACGAAGGCGTTTGAAAAATTCACCCCGGACTTCGCCAATGCGTCAATATTGGGAGTCTTTATCTGTGTGTTCCCATTTATTCCCAGACAGTCAAACCTATGTTGATCTGTTGTGATGAAAAGAATATTCGGCCTTGTGTTTTCCATTGTGTTATCCCTTGTTTTTTAAACAGTTTCTTTTTATATTCTATGTTTGCATTAGAATAAAAACCATGTTAAAATCTTAGATTGCAATGTTAAAATAAGTGAAAATGCGGTTTTGTTATATGAATAAAACAGATATTGACAGTTTTGTGGAGATTCTTTACTGGGATAATAGCAAAACGGAAAAGCATATTCTTGGAAAGCCTCACTCTCATGATTACTGGCAAATAGAATATATTGTTTCAGGCGATCCGGTTCTGGAGCTTGATGACAGAAAGATTAAAATGCGCCCAGGCGACGCGGCTGCTATTCCGCCTGAATTCAGACATCGCTTTAATTACTTTCGAAGAAGCAAAGAAAGCTGCTCATTTAAATTCAGCTACAAGGGCTTTAACGATAAATTCACCCCGCTTTTGATGCGTGACGACCAGGAATGCGAGCTTGCGCTAACTTCTCTCGCAAAGCTTTCCGTAATCAATGAAGACATGTCAAAATCAGTGATAGGCGCAAGTATTATTTCAGGGTTGATGCGAAAATATTTTGTTTTAGATAAAGCAGAAGACTCTTTTGAAACTGCCCTAGCTGAAAAAGTAAGAAAATTGATACTGCAGAAAAAAGGCGGAAGAGTCGATGTGTCATATCTTGCCGGAAAATTAGGCTATTCGCGCGATTATTTTTCAGCTCTTTTTAAGAAGGATGCCGGAATGCCTCTCAAGAGCTTCATTGACAATGAGCGGGTAAAAATTGCTTGCAGATTTCTGGAATATTCAGAATACAACATAAACGAGATTTCCGAAAAAATGGGATTCGCCGACCAGTTTGCATTTTCCCATTTTTTCAAAAGAGCCACCGGCATGCCGCCCTCCAGCCACCGGCTTATAAATAGCTAATGCTCTTGGGCAAAAAAAGCGGCGCATTGCGCCAATAACGAGAGTTGCCTTCAATCCAACTCGAGCATTACCGGACAATGATCGGAGCCCATAACGTCGTTAAGTATTTCGGCTTTTTTTACTCTGCCCCAGAGGCCCGGAGTAACAAAAAAATAATCCAAACGCCAGCCTACATTTTTACCTCTTGCGGCGGCTCTATAGCTCCACCAGGAATATTTTATTTCTTCAGGATGCATTTTTCTGAAGGTGTCAATGTATCCATGCGACTCGAATTTGTCCATCCAGTCGCGTTCTATCCTGAGAAAGCCGGAAGTTTTTTCATTTGCTTTCGGACGCGCCAGATCAATTTCATTGTGGGCAGTGTTGACATCGCCGCAAATTATAACTTCTTTGCCTTCGGCTCTGAGAGCCTCGCAATACTCCAGCGTGGCGTCATAAAAATCCAGCTTGTACTTCAAGCGTTCATCATCCTTCTGGCCATTTGGGAAATACACGTTTAACAAAATAAAGTCAGAATATTCCATTGCGATGATCCTGCCTTCATTGTCAAAACGCGGGTCAAGCTCAAAGCCGTAGCTCAATTTAAGCGGCTCCCGCTTCACGAAAACGGAGACGCCGCTGTAGCCCTTGCGCTCGCCGGAACACCAGAAACTGTTATAGCCCAAAATATATTTTATGTCGTCAGAAAGCTGATCCTCATTCGCTTTTGTCTCCTGAAGACAAAGAATATCCGGCGATTCATTCATGACCCATTCTAGAAAACCTTTTTTCACAACAGCGCGAACGCCGTTTACATTCCATGATATCAATTTCATTTGGCTTGCCTGTCTTTTCCTGAGATGCGTTCATCTATCAGCGCTTTATCCTGCCAGTAGAGCTTTTTGCCGTCCGGCGACAAAAAACGCAATGTCCATATTTTAAGATGCGCATTGTCCCTGGATACCTTCACCGTGCTTTCCAGAATATAATCATTTTTCACGTTAAAAAACAGAGACTGGGAACGTATCATTTTCATGCGCAACAAACTTTTAACAACCTCTTCAGGGAGTTGCTTGTCTTCCGCGATGTCCGCTTTGAATCTTTTGGCAATGCGCGGCATATACCCGCCAGCAGATATAAGCGGATCGCAACTGGTTGTTATAGAGGTGATCATATAATTTGCCGCTTTTTTCCTGTTAAAATACTTAGGGCCGGAATGCGGCTTGACTATCGGTCCTTTCGGCGGATCTCCCGGCGGAAGAGTTTCACAGCCGCATAAACACAGCGCAGCGAACATTGTCAACAATAAAACTTTGCGTATTTTCACTTAAGCTCCTTATTAATTATTCACAATTTAGAACATAAATGCGGCTTCTTCAAGATATACCGTTTGATTTTTCACTATGCCGCGCTATATGTATGCACTGTTTTTCGTAAACAACAAGCCGAAGTGGCGAAATTGGCAGACGCGCTAGACTCAAAATCTAGTTCCCGTAAGGGAGTGTGGGTTCAAGTCCCACCTTCGGTACCACTATATCAACATATTTTCTTTCCCGATACTGTCTTAATAATGTCTATGTGGATTTCTCGGCTAGCGCGTATGCCATTTCGCCACTTCTATTTTGGGGGGATTTATTGAGAGCTTTAATTGAGAAAAGGTAAAAATAAATGGGGAAATCGATTTCAATCCTTATAAAGCAGGAAATTGGGTTTTGGCAACTCTGAAATAAATTCTTGTAATTCATCAAACTTTTTCGTTCCATTCAATAAACCATCTAATAAATCCTCGATTTTTTCATCTAAATCATTACTGCTTTCGTCCTTAGGCCCCAGATGTACATATGATCCCATGGGAACTATGAGCAAATTATATGGCGTTAGATACCTAATTCGGGTTTCTTGGCTGCCATCTAATTCTATTAATTTTCCATTGATCTCTGCAGCCGTATCTTCACATTCTGAATATGTAATTGTATTTCCCTTGTATAATCCGTATGCTTCATCTGAATAACTTCCATATTCAAGTTGCATCTGAATGTTTTCAGGTTTTTTATCGATTGGCGGCATAGGTTCCATTTCAAGATATATATAGCTGTTATAATATGAATCCCTCACCACTGCTATTTTTCTTACTAAAAGTTCAAGATTATTTAAGAGAATAACATCATCATCAATTCTCCCAAATTTTCTGATATGTGACGATCTACTGCCACGATGCCACCAGATTGGAGCGTCAATCCCAATATCAATATGTTCATGGAAATCAAGGGGAGGCCTAAAAAACTTTTCCAGTCTATCTATAATTTTTTTTCGATCATCAAACCATTGAACTCTTGCCCCCCCAGGGAATGATAAACGAAGCCTGTCATCAGAGAAATGTATAGCAGAGTGCTGTATGTTAAATGGTATAATTTTAATCCAATCATATTTGCCTCTTTGGGAAATCGCGTCTTTAACGTCCTTTATTGAATTATATCTGTTTTGGGGCTTTTGCTGAATCATCTTCTTTACAATTGGATCAAGAAACGCATATCCAGAAGCAACACTCTTAATTGTAATATAATCATCTCCGAGTGGAACTTCACCGGTAAATAACTCATTCAATAGTAAGCCTAGGGCAAAAATATCTGCAGGATGATCAATAGTAGCTCCTCTTTTCCTTTGCTCTGGAGCTGCATATTGAAAATTAGCTAACCTTGTAGCAGGTTTTGTGTCTACAGTCGTATAAAGGTCTTCTTCAAAAAAACGAGCAATACCGAAGTCGGCAATTACAGGATTGAGATCATCTGAATTAATTAGAATGTTTTCCGGCTTAATATCCCTATGAACTACATCTTTTGAATGAGCAAATTCCACTCCATCAATAATGCTTAAAAAAAATTGATAAGCTTGTTCAGGTTCTATCTTTTCCATTATTGACCTTAAGGAGGATTCATATAATGGCATAACAATAAATGGATGGTCTTCAGAAGTCCTTCCATCATCACAGCTTATTATTATGTTTTTATGCGCATTTTGGCGACAAAACCTATATTCATTCTTGAATCTTTTAATTTTTTCAGGCGATGTGTCTTTAAGAAACTTTATAGCAAAAGCTTTACCTGATTTTTCAACGGCCTTATAGACTACCCCGGATCCTCCTTCTCCTAGCTGTTCTTTAATGGTATACTCGAAAAAAGTAGTGTTTACTTTTTTAGGTTTCTTCATATACTGCCCCTAACTCTATATTACTTAATCTGCCACAATATTTACAGTTTTTCAAGGCTTCTTATTAAAACGACTTTAAGGCTTATTCACCCCACTCACATTTTATCACAATAGCTTTCAGGCTTGCTTTAAATGGTCGTCGACTATCGTCTCGCTAGCGCGTATGCCATTTCGCCAGTTTGATTGGGTTGATTAAAAGTTTGTGTTCTAAAAAGTTTATGGTTTATACAATTGGGTATCAATTGGAGAAGAAATAAGTTTTTTCGCCATCATGGCTGAATAAAAATTAGAAATAGCCTGCATTTTCCACTTTACTAATATATTCAGTTCATTATCTGTTATATTTGTAAGTGTTTTTCCTGTTGATTTTAACATACTAGAAGCAAATTGTGAAAAATCATTCCAACCAGTAATGCAAGGTCTTAAATCTCCATTCGAAAATAGTATTGGTAGTTGATGTTGATATTTGGATACCTCCTCTGAAATTCTAAAACGAGTATCAAATCCATAATAAGTCCAACCGTTCATATGTTTTATATTACGAATGAACCAAAATTCTGGGATATGCTTGTTAAATCCACAGACATGAACGCCTGTTCCATTCTTTTGCAATAAAGATTTGCAAGAATGTAGATTGAGTTCTGAACACAATTTTTCAGCAAATTCTTTTAGAGAGGTGATACTATTGTTCTTTCTTTTGAAGTCAATTATAATCTCCCACAATAGTCTGCTATTATTTAGCCTACAAGAACCAAAGTAGCTGACACAACCATTTAAATACGGTATATCAAATAATTTTTTATGCTTCTCCGGTTTTTTGTTTTTAAATGTGATTTGTCTATCAGCTGCACATATTATTCTATTGCTATATATCTCATTAATTAATAATGTCACTTTTCCATCCTAGTTTCTGCTTTTTATTTTATATTATGTTGACTGCCATATACAGCCAACTACCCTCATATCTCAATTTCCCCTGTTGTTGAACAATTCAATCACGGGAGGTAGTAATAAGTTTTTCGCATTTCCCCCACAATCCTTCTGCATCTCCATTCCAAAGATACCCTTTTGCATCAATGACAAAATAGTCTCCCAGCTTGTCATTTTTTTTCTTAATTCTTGCTTGCTTGCCAACCTTATATCTTATACATTCATCATTGTCTTCACTAGCATCCTTGTAAACTTTACGCATAAATAATCTATCTTCTTTTTTATAAATTGTTATACGACCCTCTAGTCCTCGTGCCGATTTGTCTAACCAGCTTCCAATTATTTTTTCACCATTTCCTACTGTTTCAGGGTGAGATAATTTTTTTGCTTCTTTCTTTGACAGGCCAAGAATTTTTACTTCGAGAGTTGGGTTAAAATGTGTGGTAGCCCAACCGCCTGAATCGATTTCCATATCTGGAAGGTAATAACATATCCAAAGTCTTGGGTGTTGATTGTTTTTAAAACCTTGTAATTTATTTGCTATTTCAATCAACCTTGCTTTTGAAATGCGTTCTTTCAGTCTTACATCAAGAGAAGCCTTTATGCCTTCTTGTCTATAGGATTTTATAACTGCATAGCCTTTTGTTTTAACGACATAATTTTGAT
>CAZYVR010000010.1:0-39961 GCA_964651145.1 uncultured Victivallales bacterium
CGAGGAAAACGGATTCCTTCCAGACCTGGACTCGTTTACGGACGATCAGAAAAACTAAGCAAAGCTTCTTTATTTGAACTATCCGAATAACCCGACAGGCGCATCCGCGACAGAAGAATTCTTTGCAAAAGCAATCAAATTTGCAAAAGAAAATGACATTCTTATTGTGTCTGACGCCGCATACGCGCCGTTGAACTTCACCGGAAAGCCCCTCAGTATTCTTTCCATTGAAGGCGGAAAAGATGTGGCGGTTGAGCTTCACAGCATGTCAAAAGGCTTCAATATGACAGGCTGGCGCCTTAGCTGGGTCTGCGGCAATGAACTCGCGGTAAAGGCATTTTCCAACATAAAAGACAATCAGGACAGCGGCCAGTTCATGGCCATTCAGAAAGCTGCGATAAAAGCCCTTGACAATCAGGCTGAAATTACGCCCAAAATTTCTGAAAAATATGAACGCAGATTGACAAGCATGACCGAATCTCTGCAAAGAATAGGATTCTCAGCCAAAAAACCGGAAGGCTCTTTTTACCTTTATGTAAAAGCTCCGAAAGGCACAGAGTGCGGAGCTAAATTTGAATCAGGCGAAGATTTCAGCCAATGGCTCATCAAGGAAAAACTTATCAGCTCAGTGCCATGGGACGATGCGGGCCATTTTGTAAGATTCAGCGCCACATTCGTAGCCAGAGGCGGACACGCTGAAGAGAGCGTTGTTTTAAAGGAATTTGAAAAGCGCTTGAGCGGCGTTAAATTTATTTTTTAAAAATCCAAACTAGGGAGATAATAAGATGGAAGAACAAATCAGAGCAAAACTCGACGAACTTAGAGTTCATCTTCAGGCAGACGGCGGAGACTTGGAAATAGTTTCTGTTGACGACAAAGACGTGAAAGTCAGGCTTCAGGGCGCCTGCGGCTGCTGTCCGCACGCCACAATGACTATCAAAGAAGGACTGCAGAGAATTCTCAGGGAAGAAATTGATCCTGAAATAGTAGTGGAAAGAGTTGAGTAGCTCTCAATCCAGACAATATGGATTCCACATGCAAAGACGGACTTGCAAGCTCTTGCAAATAAGAGACTGGCATTTTCGTCTTTTGTTATTTAAAGAAAACACACCAGCGTCGGCGGCATATGAATAATTCAGATTTCCAGATTCGCGGAACGATTAAAAGCATTAACGCAAGGTTCTCGTTCGCCGAAACCACTGGCGTAGCCAACAAGGGAGCCCTGTTGCACGACACCGATCCTGTTTCGTCATATATCTTCGGGCGCGCATTGACAGTGGGCGCCTTGCTGTCTCCGCTGTTGGAAGGCGATGAAAAATATTCAATCCGCTGGGACTACAATGGAATGCTTTCAAGCATTGTGATCGATGTTGACTCCAAGTGCAGACTTCGCGGAATCCCCAAAGAGCCTCATCTTATGACAAAAGCCAAAACAGAAGATGAAGTGTATGGCAGTGCTGGCAAAATCACAATAATAAAGTCTGAAAACGGCAAGATGCTGAACAGAGGCACAGGCAAAACCGCGTTGATGGACATCGTGGAAGACGCCGCTTTCTTTTTTTCGGTCAGCGACCAGATAGAAACAGAGATGTCAGTTGCCATTCAATTTTCAAAGAATCCCGAAAAGCCGGTGACAATGTGCGCGGGCTTTATGTTGCAGGCCATGCCGGGATGCGATTTGGAGTGTTTTGAACTAATCCGCCAAAAAATCAACACGCCAGCCTTTTACAGTATTCTTGAGTCAAAAAAGATGCAGGAAGAAAAGAAGCTCTGGAAGCTTCTTGAGTTGATTTTGGAAGACGACAAAAGCTTCTCGCACAGCAAAATAAACGACTTTGCAAGCTACGAATTTTCAGGAGCCCCCGCCTATGCTTGCCCGTGCTCCATTGATAAAATGAAGCAAGCGGTCAAAGTGCTCGGAGATGAGGACGTCAAAAAGATTTTCACCGAAAAGAACGAGCTTAAAATAAAATGCGAGTTCTGCAAAAAAGAATATTCCTTCAAAAAAGAAGACTTTTAAGCCGTCCTATTGGCCTATGTTTCTTTTTCTGTAACTTTTTGGGGCTATTCCCACTTCCTTGCGAAAAAAGCGCGAGAAGGTTTGAGGGTCTTTGAAGTTTAAAGCGTTGCCTATTTCGCTTATATTGTAGTCTGAGCATTCAAGCATTTCAGCGGCTTTTTCTATTATGAGCGATCGCCTCTTTTTCATTGGCGACATGCCTGTTTCATTTTTGAAAAGTTTGGAAAAATTGCTGTTTGACATGTTGACGTTTGCCGCCAGCAAATCCAGTGACAGGTCTTCAAATATGTTTGCCTCTATGAAGCAGATGCTTTCTTGTATTCTTGAGTCAAGCTGTTTTTCTGTTCCGTGTTTTTTGAAACTTTTCTCTTTCAGAGTCAAAAGCAGGGCCGAAACATAGTGAGACACTATCTCTTTGTTTCTCAAATCGTTTGCAAAAAGGAGTTTAAGCAACTCGCCATGCTTTTTTCCTGATATCAGAATTGGCTTGTCCGTCAAGCCTTCGCTGTCTTGATCCGGCTCAAATTTGACGCTGCAGACTTTGGAGCCCAACGGAACTATCACATTGTGCTTCACGTGGGCCGGTATAAGGATGGCATCGCCGTCTTTCAATGAAAACTTGCGGTCTATAAATTTTATTGTTGCTTTGTCATTGCTTTTGAAAGAGTCAATATGCCAGAAAGGATGCAAGTGCATTCCGGTTCTTCCTGAAACGCAATCAGTTGACGGTGTGTGCAAAAAAATGCGCAAATTACGGCTCCATTATTTGTTTTTGATAATTTCTGACAAGTTTTTGATTATATACGCTAAAGACAAATTCACAAATTCCCTATACAATATATAAAACGCATGACAAGGAAAATCAATGAAGAAATCAATTATTATTATGTCTACTTTGCTTTTACAATCAATAGTTTCCAGCGAAGAGGCCGACTCCAGGAACACACCGCCTGAAAAACTTAATGTTGTGATATGCGGTTCATCAACTGTATGGGGGAAAGGGCTCCTCGACAACAGCTTTGTTGAGCCCGTTGACGATTATTTAAAGAATGTCTTGAGCCATACGATGCTCCCGTCCCAAATGACCTATTTCCAAAACGGCAAAAAG
Source organism: uncultured Victivallales bacterium (assembly GCA_964651145.1). Classification (GTDB taxonomy): domain Bacteria; phylum Verrucomicrobiota; class Lentisphaeria; order Victivallales; family GWF2-45-14; genus CAZYVR01. The sequence goes on from CAZYVR010000010.1 coordinate 3,129, forward strand.
TTTAATCCTGAAATCTTTAAAAATCCCAAGCAGTATAAGCGACAGGGAAGGATTTTGAAAGGCGTTGGCGCGTCTGTCGAATTCGATCTCTCCGGCGATGAGCTTGCTGTATGCCAGACTATTCGGAGGACTAAGTCATGGGGCAAAATGGCTGTGTATGCGGATGGGAAAAAAATAGGCTCTTTTGTCAATAAAAACAATACGCTTGGAAGCGACAACGAAGTTTTGGAAGGGGATGGAAAACGAAAGGATTTCGAACTTAAAAGATGCTTCACATACAATCATAAAGCGACTATGGACGGCAAGGAATTAAAAGCCGAACTACACACACTCGCCAAATACATGACGAAATCTCCGTTCTTCTATTATCCTGACGGTCTGGAATGCCTTGTGACCAGAAAATATTCAGAAAGCAAGCCTGCGAAGGTCGTTCACTCTTTGCTGTTCAAAAAAGCTCCTGCAAAAGGCGCTAAAATAAAAGTGGCCTACGACTTCGGAGAGACTGTGTGCCACACAAAATGCACAGTGGGAGAAAGTTCCGACGATCAGCAAATAGAAAGTCCATTTGGCATTGGAAATGTCAGCCATGACCCGGCTCATCCGACAAAGATAAGCTCGGGACTTGACTATCGGCGAATAAATAAAGATGCTTTTTGGATTCACCGTTTTTCCTCCTCAAAAAAAAGACGCATCAAAATTGAAATCGAAGGCGGAGAAAACCCTTATTTTGTGATAAATTTTGCGACAAATCGCTATCATAATCTGATGAATGCCGGAATCGGCGGATGGACAGCCCATCTGGCGCTGAAGGACAAATATTTGAGAAATTACAAGCACGCCTGCAAGGCGTTCAAGCCGGATATCTTTTTTATTGCCCTTGGCGGAAACGATGACTGGGCGGAAAAGGAAAGGCTCGTCAGACGGGAAATAAAAAATGTTACGGAAGATGAACTCAAAAACATTTCGTCGCTCGAGCTTCATTCGGCAAAAATGGCGGCGGAAAATAATTATACTGTAGTCAAGAACACAGGCGTGATCGAAAGCATAACGCCTTTCTCTCTTGTTTCTCCGCAGTTAAAAGGAGCAAAGGTCAAGCCGGGATGTTTTGTCAGGATTGGAAATTATACTGGCGACAACGATTCTGTGGCAGTGAGGGCTATAGAAAAATTTGACGCCGAAAAAGGGGAAATCACATGGTCAAAGCCTTTAAGCGTCAAGGATGTTTTTCTCATTGAGAAGCTTGATGATTTGACTGGTTCGGAAATTGCAGTAAGAGAGTTGAAATATTACTCCAAAAACATCAGAGAGTTAATTAAGAGAGTAAAAAAAATCAACCCTGAAGTTCAAATTGTTCTTCTGAACGTCTACAATACAAATTATTTCACAAGACAAATCTGGGGATACCCTGAGCTTCAAAAAATAATAGCTTCGGAAAACAAAAATGTTTATGCTCTTAACGCCGCAAAAATTCTTCAGGATTGGCAAAACAGCAACGTGACCGGCAAAAACTTTCTGGAACTGGAGGCGAATGGCTCAAAAGAATACACTCTTCCGTGGGAAGGCCATTTGCAAGGCTATAAAGTTCTGGTGAACGGGAAAAATGTTTACGGCAAAGACTGTTATGTTCTGTCGGGAAGACTCTGGGGCAGAAATCCCAAAAGCAAAGGCAAAGCTCTTGAGTTTGAAGGCGATTACCATCGCGGATCATATGTTAAACGCAATCAGAAGCTTGTGTTTGTGAAGAATGTTCCCCGGACAGGCATTGTCAGAGTTGAAAAAGCGGACAAGCGCTGGAGCGGAGATTACGCTCATCCAAATAAATATGGAATAAAGGTTATTGGAGACGCCTGCGCCAAAAAAATTGATGAAATAAAAAAATGATGCGGCGGCTTTGCCAAAAGTTTTTTAAATTATTTTATCTGAAAAGAGCTCAATGCAATCGTTATAAAAAACAGACTTTTCCTGGCTTGGTCCAGCGGAGAAGGCGCTGGTCGCCAAACGCGGTGGCGAAGCCACTTTTTAAATCCACTTCGTTGGCGTGACAGCTCATATGGCCTAGCATCAGCGCCTTGGACTTTTTGGACGGGCCATCCAATGCCATTTTATTCAGAAATAATATAATATTTCACAGCCTTAATAATTGCTTCATTTTGCTTGTTATTTGTTCGCGGACTGATTACTTTATACGCCTCTTTGAGGACTATAAATAAAAACACACAAACGGAGGCAATAAATGAAGAAGTTGTTAATTTTGGCGGCAACTGTTATGCTCGGGTTCACGCTCACAGCGGAAGAGCCCAAAGTCAAAACAGCAAGAATGGACTTGGTCAGCAAGACTGTAACTCTCACTCCTAAGGCAAATTGCAAAAACCCTTCCTGGATAAAGGACGAAGCCAAAAAAGGCAAATTCATTACCGGCTCATCAAAAAAATTGAGCAATGAGGAATGGATTGATTATGTAATAGAATTCGTTCCTGAAAGTGACGGAGAAGTTTCTCTGGCTTTGCGCGGCATGTACTATCGCCCAAAAGATGCAAAGACAAACCTGCCTGTATGGGTATATTTTGACGACGTTGAAGTTGTCGGAGCCGATGTGCTCAACGGCAGTTTTGAAGAGCTTGACGACAAAGGCAAATTGAAAAACTGGAATTGCCCAAAAGAACAAGTTGTCATTGACGATTACGTCGCAAAGACCGGCAAAAATTGCGTCAAGGTATGGCACAACAAGGCTGCTTATCAAACGCTCAAGGTCAAAAAAGGCCAGGCTGTAAAGATAACATCCAAGGTAAAAGCTGTAACAAAATAAGACTGACAAAATCTAAGCGCGGAACCGCTCAAAACGGCTCCGCGTTTTTTTATGCCCGCATGTCCGAGCCGCGAAAAAAAGCCACGATTTTTTTATCCAGGTTTGGCATTATATATTCTAGAGGGCTTCTTTTTTTAAGATAGATTATCAGGATTGTAAGGGCAAGCAGAATGCATCCAGTCAGGATGTTTTGCCATGAATAAAGCGGCCAGCACAGAGGGATTTTTGCGCTGTGCTCGCTAAGCGGCCAAAAATAAGATATGCCCCATAATTCGCCGGAGCCTAAAAGATCCATCATAATGTGCAGATGGGCAAGGCAAATATACAGGAAAAAACATTTGAGTTTGTGTTTTGAAAACAAACTCATGATAAAAGAAAGCGCGAAGCAAAAGAAAATGCCGTGGCACGCCACATGGTGATAATTCCAGTAAAGCTCCTGGCTGAACAATATGCCGAGTCCGTCAATGTCGTGCAGGCTCGCCGCAAACATGCAGAAAAAGCGCTCCCGCGCATTGATATCGAAAATATTCCCGATGCACCAGCCCGACATGACATGAGTTTGAATGTGCACCCCTGCTCCTCAGGAAATGTTGTATGAATGCAGTTTGCGGTGAAGCGTTCTGCGGCTTATCCCCAGTTTGTCGGCCGCTTTTGTGCGGTTGCCGCCGCATTCATCAAGGGCTTTCACTATAAGAAGCCTCTCGTTTTTGTCGATGTCCAACGTGGATGCCTTAAATATTCTGGAGCTTATTCCCGGCGAGGTTCTTTCCCTGATGTGAACCGGCACATTGTCAAGCTGCAATACCTTTTCGCGGCTGAGCACAACCATTCTTTCGATGCAGTTGCGAAGCTCACGTATGTTTCCGGGCCATTCGAAGGCGCAGATGGCCGCGAGGGCTTCTTCTGAAATGCTTAAAATGTCCTTGCCGTTCTCCTTTGAAAATTCATCAATAAAATGCTTCACAAAAAGCGGAATGTCCTCCTGTCTTTCGCGAAGGGCAGGGAGGCGGATGGATACAACGTCCAGTCTGTAAAAAAGGTCTTCCCTGAATGTGCCTTCGGCCACCATGGCGCGCAGATCGCGGTTGGTCGCGGTCAGTACCCTGGCGTCGGTGTGGACTGTGTCAATCCCGCCGATTCTTTCAAAGCTTTTTGCTTCAAGAACCCTTAGAAGTTTGACTTGGGTTTGCGAGTCTATTTCCCCGATTTCATCAAGGAACAAGGTTCCTTCGTCGGCCAATTCAAAGCGGCCTTTTTTTCTTTCATTTGCTCCGGTGAAGGCGCCTTTTTCGTGTCCGAAAAGCTCGCTTTCCAGCAGGTTGGGCGGGAGCGCCGCGCAATGAACCGGAAGGAATTTTCCCGAGCGTTCGCTGAGTTGATGAATGCTTTGGGCTATGACTTCTTTTCCGGTTCCGCTTTCGCCGGTTATCATTACTGTCGAGCGCGTGGGCGCCACCTGTATTACTGTGTCCAGAACAGTCTGCATGGCCGTTGATTTTCCTATGATGCTGTCAAATCCGAATTTTTTGTTTAGGCGCTTTTTCAGGTCTTTGTTTTCCTCTTTGAGGCTCCTTGACTCCAGCGAGCGTTCAAGAAGAATTTCGAGTCGGTCGAAATTTACGGGTTTGGTCACAAAGTCGAACGCGCCTTCCTTCATTGCCTGAACCGCGTTTTCTATTGACCCGTAAGCTGTGGCGACAATGCAGGCAGGCGGAGGATTTTTTTTGAGAGTTGCCTTGAGGACTCCAATGCCGTCCACGCCGGGCATTCGCAAATCTGTCAGGACTATGTCAAAATTGTTTTTTTTGAGTATGTTCAGGGCGCGCTCGCCGTCTTCCGCCAAAGTGACGTCGTAACTTGCGCGAAGAAATCGCTCAAGGATGTTTCGTGTGTTTCTTTCATCATCTACTATAAGTATGCTGAACTTTTCTTTATGCTTCATATTCGCGTGTCCCCTTTTTTATTTTGCCTTACTCCACATGTCGGCAAAGAGATGAATGTCATTTTCGGAAGCTTCGTTGAATTCCAGAACAAAATGCCTTGCTCCGGCGCGTTTGCACGCGGCTACGAGACGCGGCAGATCCATTTCGTTGGGGGTTGAAAGATTTTTGTGTCCGTCGCTCCATTTTTCTTTTGGGACGGCAGCGGTGAACGGGGACGCGTGCAAGTGAACCATTTTAACACGGCCTGTTTTTAAAATATGCCCGACTTCTTCGTGAAAATCTCTGTCAAAAACAAAAGCCGCAGACCAGAGATGGCTTGTGTCCAGGCAAATTTCGGTTTGTGTTTCGAGAAAGAATTCTGGCAATATCATTCCAGAAAGATATCCGGGATGGTCATTTTCCATAAGGAATGTCAAATCCGGGAAATATTTTTTCAGCACCGGCAGGCGCTCTTTGACTCTCGCCAGTCTTTCCCTGAATTCGGAGCTGTCAAAAAAATTCCTGCACATAAATGAATTCTCAAGAAGCAGTTCCGGGCGCAGAACGGTTTGAGCGCACTCGTCGTAGCTGCGTCCCCTGCCGAAGGCCGGAATTGGCTTGTCCGTCATAAAAAAGCCGTGAAACACCGCCTTGTCAGCTCCAAATTTTCGCATCCATTTTGCGGAGACCTCGAAGCATTCCATTGAAAGCGAAACATCTTCCGCTGCTAGATTTATTGAGTATTCAGTCAGGGCGGGAGCATGAAAACTCAAGGGGATGCCCATGTCGTGGAGAATTTCCATCTCCGACAGCTCGGCAGTGTTGTGAATTTGAACGCCCAATTTAAATCCGTATTCATCGCAGGCTTTTTTTCCAGCGGCCAGAAGCTCCTTAAAGTTTTCGCCTTTAAGCGCTCCGGAGCAATATTCTACTGTTGTTTTGTCATTCATTTTCATTTTCTTTCGTTGTGCTGTTTGCGCTGTCTGGCTCATGCCCATCCAAATCAAAGCTTATAAATTTATCCTCTTTTCCGGCCGGAAGCATGCGTATGCGTTTGCCTTTTCTGGGGAATCTAATGGTGAAAACTGCTCCCTTTCCAGGCGCGCTGTCCACTGACAATTCAGCTCCGTGTTCGCGCACTACCCGCTCCACTATCATAAGCCCTATGCCGCTGCCTTTTTCGCTGGTGGTGTAATAAGGGTCAAACATGCTGTTCATTTCTTCAGGAGAAATGCCCTTGCCGGAATCGCCGAAAGACAGCTCAATATAATCATCGTCATATGAGCAGTTTATGACAATGACGCCGCCTTCGCTCATGGCATGGAAAGAGTTTTTTAGAATATTGTAAAAAGCCTGCTTCAACTGGTTGGCGTCGCCAAGTATTTTTGGGAGAGAGTCGGGCCATGAGCACTTGACGTCGATTGCCCGGTTTTCAATTTCCTGTCTCATAAAGTTCAGGGCTTCCACAATCACTTCTTTCAAGTCCACCTGCTCGGATTTGACGGCGGCTGGGCGCACTGCCTTAAGGAACTGGGTTATTATTGTGTCAAGCCTTTCCACTTCTTCCTTGGCTATCCTCAGGAGTTCGTTGATTTCTTCTCTGTCGATTTCTTTTTCAGAGAATCTGCGCTGCAAAAGCTGAAGATGCAAATAAATGCTGTTCAAGGGGTTTCCTATTTCGTGGGCCACTCCGGCGGCCAGCAGCGAAATGGCTTGAAGCTTTTCGGATTCTATTTCGTCCAGTTCGCGCTCGCGCAATTCGGTTACGTCCTGAAGTATGACAGTGGCGTAATTGCTGCCATCTTGATGCGGAACAAGGTAAAACTGTAAAATGCGCCGTTGAGGATAAAGAATTTCAATTTCCTGGCGCGACAGGCGATACCATTCATCCACGTCTTCGCGAAGTATTTTTTTCCAGTCTATGTCCCGCAGCAACTGCGATATGCGCAGACGGCTGATGTTTTCGGGCATTCCCAGCAGGTTGCGCGCGGCATTGTTGCAGTACCTGATTTTTAACTTGCGGTCTATTACGATTATGCCCTCGCGGACTGCGTTGAAAACAGTTTCAAGGAAGCCTTTTTCTTTGAAAAGGCGCAAAATATACGCTTGGATGTTATTGGAGTCCATTGAGTCCAATTTGTCTATCAAGCGGTTCAGAAAACTATCCATAGTCATGCAATCAACCTCTTAAAAGCGTCATTTTGTCTCAAGATAACACTTGTGGGATTGAAGTCAAACAATGTGACATAATTAACCGGTGATTTTTTTTTTTTTTTGAGCAATGTGATGGAGCCGCCAAAAGTCCTTAAAAATAAAAAACCCAAGCAAATCCGGAATAAAAAACGGAATTTGCTTGGAGGAGCTGTCGAATTTTAGCAAAATTATTTTTTTGCCGGAATTTTTACCGTTATTTCTGTGCCGCGCTCTTCAGATGTTTCCATAAAAATATCGCCGCCGTGAGTTTTGGCTATCAGTTTGGCGCTGTAGACTCCCAGGCCGGCTCCGCCTTTTTTGCCCATTGTCACATATTTTATAAAAAAAGAACCGCGAATGCTTTCTGGAACAGCTCCTTTGTTGTGTATTTTTACAACGCGCCATCCCTTTTTTCCGTCAAGCGTCACTGTCACTTTTTCATTTGGGGGAGATGCCTCCACTGCGTTTTTTAAGAGATTGGCAAACATGGAATAGCAAAGCAATTCTTCGCTCAATACCAAAAAATTGCAATTGGCTGAGGCAGGCTTGTTGTCAATAAAAATTTTTATTTCAGTTTGTTTGTGCCTGAGAAGAGACCTCAACTCACTCACAATATGCTCTATTACTGAGACAAGGTCAACTTTCACAGGAATGAAATTATATGTCCCTTTTTCCATTTTATACATGTCCATGGACAGATTGATCATTTTGAGCATCTGATAGCCGGCGTCTTCAATTGCTTTCAAAACCTTCCGTTGCTCATCTGTAATATTGTTGTCTTTTGCCAAAACCGACGGAAGCCCTATTATTCCATTGAGAGGATTTTTCAGGTCATGTTTTGTTATGCGGTCAATGTCTTCTTTTAACATTTCCGCCTCTTTCCTCTCAGAAACATCGATGATTATGCCAATCAAAGCTTCAATGTTCCCGTCTTTATCTCTGAGAGGGGTCACGGAAGCGTCTCCCCAGAAAACTGATCCGTCTTTTCTTACATATCGCTTTTCAATGTGATAAAAATTAGTGTTATTTTTCACCATTTCCCCCAAATGGCCATAGCTTCTGTCAATATCCTCGGAAAACGTCATTTCTTTCAAAGACATTTTCAAAATCTCTTCTCGGCTGTAGCCGGTCATTTTTGCCCATGTGTCGTTTGTCTGGATATAATTTCCATTTTTGTTCAGAATGCTGATTCCCGCGCTCATGTTGTTATAAATGGCGTTGAGTCTCTCTTCGCTTTTGCGAATGGCTTCTTCCATTTTTTTGCGCTCGGCGATGTTGCACAAGGAAACATATATTCCGATAAATTTCCCGCTGGAGTCAAAGAGTGGGTATTTTGTTTCCTCAACCCAATCTGATTCTGAATTGGAGACGCGCATCTCATGGCTCGTCCATTTTCGTGTTTTAACCGCCTCCAGGTCGCTGGCCCTGTATCGTTTTGCTTTTTCTTTTGGAAAAAAATCAAAATCAGTCTTGCCTATTATTTCGCTTTCTGTCTTTCCTATGAACTTGCAGAAAGACTCATTCACTATCTGGTAGGCAAAATTATGATCTTTTAAAATTATAAAATTTTGCGAGGCATTTATTACTGCTTCCATTCTTTTGGCAAACATGCACATGGATTCGCAATCATGATAGCACTGCTTTTCGCACTCGAGCTTCAACATGCGATTTAGAAAAGGAGAATTATCCTTTGAAGATTCAGGCATCTTTTTTTTGTCTTCGCCCATATACCCCCGCTCTGCTTAGATGTACAACGAATATAGCAAGCATTCCGCAAACTTGCAAATTCGCAAAGCGCAAGGACTTGTAATGCGATGGAACCGCCAAAAGTCCCGGGAGCTGTCGCCGCAACGAAATAAAGCTTGTTGTCGCTTCGCGTCCCAACAAGCCGCAGGCTTTTAACGCGCCATGCGCGCTGTCGCCTAATTTCTTATATGCCAATAGTTTTGGCAACCAGTTATTCCGCCGTTTTGCTCAAAGCTAAACAGGATTTGAGACGAATTCGCCTCCCCTGCAGTTTTTAAGGTAATTCAAGGCATGGACCTGTCCTGTCATCTCCAATTCTTCTTTGTATACCGGGTCGTGCCAGCCTTCTATATCGATGGAGCCTTTGAAGCCGCCCATTCTGAGCATGCTGATGATGTCAGCCCAATTGCTGTCGCCGAATCCAGGAGTGCGGTGATAGGCAAATTTTTTCGCGCCGGTCACTCCGTATTCCTTGACAATGTCCCAGTGAACTGAAGCGTCTTTCCCGTGTATATGAAACATTTTTCCGACCCATTTTTTAAGCTGAGGCATCGGATCTATAAGCTTCACCATCTGATGGCAAGGTTCCCATTCCAGGCCAATATTGTCGGAAGGCACTGCGTTGAACATCATTTCCCAGGCGAGGGGCGTATGCGCTATATTCCAGTCGCCGCTCTTCCAGTCCCCGCCCATGTCGCAGTTTTCAAAAGCGATTCTGACGCCATTGTCGCTTGCGAGTTTGGTTATCGGCTCAAAAACCTCCTTGAACTTTGGCATTGATTCGTCTATTGACTTTCCGCGCAGGCGTCCAGTGAACCCTACAACAATATCTGTCCCGAAAAGATGGGCGTTTTTTATCAATAGATCCCAGCTTCTGCGCGTTTCAGCGTCTTTTTCCTCATTTTCAAGAGGATTGCCGTACACTCCCACCGCGCTTATGACGGCTCCTGAGTCGCCTATGGCCTCTTTGATTTCCTCCGCCATCTTAGGCAAGTCAATTCCTTCCGCGCTTCCCCCGAAAGTCAGCTGAAAGCTTTCAAAGCCGTGCTTGATTATTTGCTTGATATATCCGGCCGGATCGCCTGCGGCTCTTACAATAGTCCCTATTCTGATGTCTTTATGCATTTCCGTTTCCTTTTCTTTAACGTATAAAATTTCTTAAATTATCTAATGATATATTTTTGTTCAGAAACGCAAAAAAGTCAATGAGTTTGCATTATTGTCCTTTAATTATTATATTGTCTGATTATGACTAACATCAACAAATGCGGCGGAGTCCTGATTTTTGAGGCTCATTTAAGGAACCGCGACAATCCGGCGCTTCATTCGCATGAATTTCACGAGTTTTTTTACTGCCTGGATGGCGTCGGCCTTCAATTTGTCGAAGGCGGAGCGCAAAAAATATCAGCTGGCGAGCTTTTCTTTTTCCCTGGCGGAATGAAGCACATCGGAAGCCGCTCTCCGGAGTCTGAATGCCATGCGTTTGTCCTGAACTTTGGGAATGATATTTTCTTTCGCGGCATAAAGGAAGACAATGAAGCGGCGATGATAGTCGACATGCTTTGCGGCCATTCCGAAAAAAATCCGCGCGTGCCTCTGTCAAAAAAAGGCTCCGCAAAAATCCGCTCAATCTGCAAAGACCTTGCGGATGAAATGAAATTGCGCCGCCCTGGCGTCCACTGCGCCATAAAGGCAAATATTCAACGCTTCCTTATCGCTGTTTTGCGCAATGGAAATTTCCCGTCAAAAATGACCGGAGCGTTCACGGGAAACGCCGCCGCCGAACGCATTGCCGCCGCCCGCGCCTTGTTGGAAAGAAATTTCAGCCAACCCTTAAGCGTAAAAGACATCGCAGGACAAATAAACATGAGCAGAAGTCATTTTCACGCTGAATTCCTGAAGCAGACCGGATTGACTATGACTCAATACCTGAATAAGACGCGCGTCAACGCCGCTGCAAAACTGTTGAGGGAAAACAAATTGCCGACAGAAACGATCGCGCTTTCCTGCGGATTCGGTTCTCTTAGCAATTTTTATCGCGTTCTCAGGATGGAAACAGGCATTTCCCCTGCGCTGCAGCGAACTAAATAATGATGAGGCTCCGCTGTCGAAAAATGCGCTTGATGCGCATTTCGCTTTATCGGCCCATCATTGCTTTGAATTTGTCAAAAAGATACGATGGATCATGTGGGCCCGGCGCTGCCTCTGGATGATATTGAACGGCAAACATGGGCTCGTTTTTGTGCGACACGCCTTCCACTGTGTTGTCATTCAGATTTATATGTGTCATTTCCAGATGGGATGGCATGGAGTTGGCGTCTATCGCAAAATTATGGTTCTGCGATGTGATTTCCACACTGTTGTTTTTAAGCCTTTTTACGGGATGATTGCAACCGTGATGTCCAAATTTCAATCTGAACCTGTCGGCTCCGCTGGCTATTGAAAGAATCTGGTGCCCCAGACAAATGCCCATAATCGGAACTTTGCCGATAAGCTGTTTTGCTGCATTCACCGCGTATGAGACCGCAGCGGGGTCGGCTGGGCCGTTTGAAAAGAAAATGCCATCCGGCTTAAGCTTTAACACTTCCTCTGCCGACGTTTTTGCCGGAACAACGGTCACATCCATTCCCTTAAGCCTCAACGACCTCAGGATATTCCATTTTATTCCGAAATCGTAAGCGACAATTTTATGTTCAAGGGCCGGCAATTCCTCGGCAATTCCCCAGCCTATGGTTTTTGAGCCATCTTGGTCCCATGCGTATGCTTTGTTGCATGTCACGCGCGCGGCATAATCCTGATTGTCCAATCCTTCCCATGCGCGAGCTTTTTCAACGCCTTCTTCTCCTGACATATCGGAGTTGGCGCAATGCATATAGCCTTTTAATGTTCCTGCTTCGCGTATTCTTTCAGTGAGCGCGCGCGTGTCGATTCCAGCTATTGCTGGAACATTGTGCTTTATTAAGCACTCGGAAAGGGATTGTTCGCTGCGCCAGCTGCTTGGAGAATTTTCTTCATGAATAATGAATCCATTCAAAAATAACTTGTGGGATTCCATATCTTCATCATTTATCCCGTAGTTTCCAATCTCGGTATAAGTCATGGCCACAAACTGTCCGGCGTATGAAGGATCGCTCAATATTTCCTGATATCCGCTCATGCCTGTGTTGAAAACAACTTCCCCTTCGCGATCAAGCTCCGCGCCTACAGAATAGCCTCTGAGAATTTCGCCGTCTTCCAAGGCAAGAAATGCTTTTCTGTCTCTTTTCTTTTTCCAGTCGTAATTATGTTCCATATAAATAAGCCTTATTTTTTCACTAAGCAAAATCCGTATACTATAATTGCAAAATTCGGCGATTAAACCCAAAATTTAAAGAAACGCCATTTTTATTTGTGCGCGGAAAAAATCATTTTCTTTTTCCATCTTCTGCCGGAGCGGAGCTTATACAAAAGCATGAGGTTTCCAGCTTTGTCCAGCAGGACTATATCTTTGCTTTGCGGAAGATACCCGGCAAATATTGCCGGAGATTTAGTTTTAGGCTTGACTGAAGCAGGCGAGACAGATGCGATATTATCCATTTCAGGAATGCTAAAAATGGCAATTTCGTTTTTTTTAGCCTTCTCAAGAGCAAGAGTTTTGTCTTTTTCGATATAAAACAAAAGGCCGCCAGACAAATCCGCAATCTTCTTTATATATTTGTCTCTTATGAAATACGCGGAGCCATCTTTCCGGGCCGTTGCCTGAAATCTGATTTCTCCAAGATACTTTATGAAGTCCGGCTCAAATCCGGGCGCAAGCTCAAGAGTTCTGCCCAGACGTCTGCTCTCAATGTCATAATATTTGATTTGACCGGGCGACGCCAAGGCCAAATCAACGTTTTCAGGCGAAACAGCCAAGGCTCCCTTGTCTGTCGCAATGCCAGTCTTTGCCACGTCAAATTTTGACAAGTCGTTAATATTTCCAAAGAAATACAGCTTGCCGGTTTTGGATTCCAAAGCAAATAATTTTTCTCCATAAACACCGGACGCCATAGACAAAATGGGGTTTCTTATTGCTTTTGTGGCAGTTTTTATTCTGTTGTTGCGGCAATTGACGATAAACAGCAGATTTGTTTGCTTGAGCTCCACTTGCTTGCTGCTCCAGCAGGCAATGTATGTCGACTCGGGAATAAAACAGATTTTTTCAATTTTTTTGTCGCTGAAATCAAGAATTTTGGCGATTTTCCAGTTGTATGTGTCTATAAGAATGATTCTGCTGCCGAAGGGGCCTTCCGGCTGTCCGGTGGTTTCCACAATTGCAATGACGCTTGAGTCTGAGCTCAACGCTGCATCCGGCAGCCACGGCCCGCCTGTTCCGGCATAGTGCCACTTGGGGCTCCATGAGATTGTCTTTGAAGATGATGCTATCTTCGCGGCCAGGCAAAGAGGCGGAATTTTGAGATTTTTGGAGCCGGAAGAATGCGCAGATTCTGCGTCAAGGTCTTCAATGGAAACATTGTCGGAGTCATCTTCCACTTTAACTTTTTTTTCTTCGGATGCCCCCCAGTTTTTAATCTTAATCCTTGAAAAAGATCCCTCCTCGCTGTCTTCAACTTTTGCGGGAGCCTGTTCCTTTATTTTTGCCGGATAGCTCCTTTTCTTTTCAACAGAAGCCTTCGGTTTGCTTGAAGCCTTCGGTTTGCTTGAAGCCTTCTTTTCTCCGCACCCGGCCAGGATGCCGGACACAATAAAAGCCAGAATAAAACAACGCGCAATGCTCACCGCAATTCCTCCCATATCTATTTATTATCGCTCCGGGCTTTGTCTCTCAAAAGTTGAGCCAGGTCAATATAGCTCCATATCCAAACCGAAAGAAGAAGCAACAAGGGAATAAGAATTCTCACAAGATACATATAGCCTATTTCCATTGTCTGCGCGCCTTGTTCAGATTTAAAAAGCAAATTGTACACCGACAGCAAAAGCGGCCTGAGCATTTCCCAGCAAGTCCATATAAACAAAAACAAGGCCAAGCCCAATTGAATAGTTCCGCGAAGCCAGCGCTTCAACATAAATTGACCGATCCCCGGCGCAATGGCATTCATGCCATAATAATAAATATTTTTTTTCTTTTCCATAAAAAAACAAACCCCGCCTGTGTGCAATTAAATACTTGCCTAAATTAACAGCCTGTTGGCGGATAAGCAAATTCCTGCGCAAAAATAAGTCGTTCCATTGAAAGCTTGAGAAAATATCACTTATCAGCCGCGGGCTTTGTCTGGCTTTGTTCAAAAGTTATTTTCAAATCATCCAACTCGTTGATGTTTTTTATGGCTTTGGCCGTTTCATTTATAATTATTTCAAACAACTTTAGATCTTCTTCCGATATCACTTCTTCATTTTCCCATTGAAATTGTATAAAACTCAATTTGTTCAAAGAGTTATTTACAATATGGTGGACTTTTCGCATTGTGTTTTCAAGAGTTTCAACGCGCGCCTCATTCAGTTCTATAAGTTTTTTGCCTGTCCAATATCTGATAAAAAAGTCTATAGAAAGCCCAAAGAAAATTAGCAAAGCCGCCAACAATATCTCGTCTCCTTCCCAATTCTCCAGTGAGTCAAGAAGTCTTTTACTCTGTTCGAAAAAATCCCAGTCAAAAAGCAAAGCCGCGAGATAGGCGACAATTGCAATGAAAGCAAACATTAAAGTAAATTTGAATTGTTTAAGCCGCCTCATCTTATCATTCCTTCAGGCAATCGCTATGCTTATTTTTTTTGCCATTTCCCATAATGAATATAATCGTTGTTATATCGCGTGCGGGCTTCTTTTTCTTCTTTGGGATAGCCAAGAGATATGACCGCTATTGGAATAACATTTTCCGGAATTTCGAGGAGCTCGCGTATGTAGGCGATTCTTTCTTCGCGCGGATGAACGCCCAGCCAGCATGCGCCAAGGCCAAGCGCGTTTGCGGCAAGAAGAATATTTTCAATGGCGGCGGAGCAATCTTGCAGCATATATGACATTTCGTTTCCATGCGTCACGTCGATGTCCCCGCAAACGACCAGCCCGACATTTGCCTTGGCAAGCATTTTTCCGTTGGGAAGCCCTTCTGATATGGATTCCAGCAATTTCGAGTCGCGCTCCACAATAAAGCGCCACGGGTCTTTTGCCACTGCCGACGGCGCAGCCATTCCAGCCTTGAGCACGTCATCAACAACATCTTCCGGAATTTCTTTTTCTTGATAATTCCTTATGCTTCGTCTTTTGAAAATAAAATCCAGTTTGGTGTTCATAAAGCAAGCTCCTTTTTTAGCTGTTCCTTTCTAAAATAAGCTTACTTCCAGAAACAAAAAAAACAACGGAAAAGATAAAAAATACCGGACTATATCCGGACGCTATCCAGCGGCGGAATCGCTGGTCGCCAAAGGCGAAAGCTGTTGGCGTATAAAAGATTGCGCGACAGCGCGCACGGCCTGATATTAGAGCTGCTGGCTGTTTTAAAGCGAAGCTAAAATAGGCAAATGTTGCCTTCGCGCCCGTACATTGGACTTTTGGCGGCTCCATACTAATGCATCAGTTTTTTAAAACTCAGAAAAAAATAGCAGTCTTGCTTCTCATGGGGGCAACCGCCGCCGCTCCATTTGGATGCGGCGGCCTCCAGCCATTCTTCACGCTTGCGTTGATAGGACGATCTGAATCATCTGGTGCATGTCCAGCTTCGGAATAGCAAAGCATGCCCGTCCGTCTTTTATTTCAAAATCAATGCTCTTAGAGGATGGGAGAAGCTTTATTGATTCGATTTTTTCGTTAAGCTTCAGGCTGACAGGAACGTCAAAAAGCGGGACAATATCTTCAATCACCTGCACTTCTCCGCGCTTGATAGGGTTGGCGTAAAGCGCATGCAATATGCAGTCGTTTTCCTTGCCGCGCTTGAACAGCGTGACGGTTCCGCATGACGGCAGGCCGATTTTCAACGTCTTTTCAGGCATGAGCATATTTATGCAATTGACAACAAGGTCGCGATGGAGTTTTGCTCCCATTTTCTGGTACATGTCAAAGACCGTGTGCGCCAAATATACAATGTTGCCTTTGGATATGACAGAAGGATATCCGGCGTCTTCTCCAGACGGAGGAGTGTTGCGGTGCGAGCAGAAATGCTTGTATGTCCGGCTGAAATACGGGGATATTGTTTTGCCCAAAATTTCAGCGTCTCCAGGTTTTGTCATATAGCCGGAGCTGTAATTAATATAAGGAGAACAGACCATGTTCCGGGATATTTTTTCATCTGCTACGGAGTAGTCAATGTCCCATTTTGACTTGCCCATGAATTCCGCCCCGATATCCAGCTGAAAACTTTTTTGCCCAAAATCCAGGCCGCTTTCGCCGGAAAGTAGAATCTTTCCGCCTTGCGCCAGATAGGCATCAAGCTTGGCTTTCAGCTCTGCATTAACCCAAACATAATCGGGCAGAACAAGAAGCTTGTAGCGGTTAAAGTCCATTGTGTCGTCAAGCATGTCAAACAGCATCTGCGCTTCGGTCAGCATCAAAGCCGCTCCCATGTCCGAAGTTTCCTGCTCGCTTATTTTTGTGACTGCGGAAGGGCACAGCACTCCAATGTCGGCAATGGATTCGGCGCCGCGCGCGCACCATTTTTCGCGCTCTTCCACATATTTGTAGGCTTCGCCTATTACTCTGTAAGTTTCTTCATCCATCAGCCCGTTCGGGGGCATCTGATCGCCAATGCTGCATTCTCCGCCGTAGGCTATTATTCTGGCGCATTCGTATTTCAGAGCCACAGGATTTTTATACCCGCCGAACTCGCCCCATGCGGTGTGGAATTTTCCTGTCATTCCAAGAAAATCGATTCCTTTCATAAAGAAGTATTTCGCGTTTTGAGGAAAGTGTCCATAGCCCCATAAACCAGTCGGCAGAGACTCTATCTCATAGTGCGAAAAGTACTCCAGCAAGTCGTCCCGCCCTTTTCTGTCACCAGCATTATGATAGACTTTTGTGTTCGGATTCATGCCCCATATCAAGTCCGTAAATTTTTTCATGGAGTTGATGTACACTTGCGTTCCAAAAGCTTTCACGTCTTCGATATTGTTTATGTCCATTCCTTTTTCAGCCATGGATTTGCGGCACGCGCCGCAATAGCATTCATTCTCGCCGGTGATGTCGTAAAAGATTTCGACAGGATTGAATTTTTCCATAACCTCTTTGGTTATTCCAAGAAGATAGTCAAGGTAGGGAGTGTTCATGCATATTCTGTCCCATCCCCATGGACGGGGATCGTCAGGAGCCGCGCTTTCGTCAAGCGCCTGCATATTCATGCGGACTCCGTTCTTGTCGCGGACAATCCATTCCGGATGCTGTTTTCCAATAAGCTCGTTCCAGCCCACCGTCAAATAGACCGGCGCGGCCACTCCGGCTTTTTCGCATGCCTTGAGCATTTTTGGGAGAAGATCTGTTTCGAGATGCGGATGCTTTGTTCCGGCTTTAGTGTCATAATAGCACCAGCCGTGATGGCAGAGAGCGAAGACAGTTATGGAGTCAAGATGTCCTTTTTGTAGACAGCGAATGAACTGCTCTTCATCGAATTTGCTTCCAATACCTTTTATGTCGCCGGATGTGTGAAAATCAAGATGCACCTGCCTGAATTTTAATTCGTCAAATTGTTTCATTTTTGCTTTCCCTTAATTTTTTTTGCTATGATTTAGAGGCTTTCTCTCATTATCAATTTTACTTTTGTTTGCTTTCTTTTCGGCTTGCCGTAACTGCGATTGTTCATGGCGTCGCAAATAATTTTGGAAGCCTCCTCGCCCATGGTTGAAAAATATTGCTCCACCGTGGTGAGGCGCGGATAAAGCTTGTCCGCAAAGTCCAAATTGCCGAATCCCGTGACCGCCACCTCATCCGGGACTTTGACGCCGTTGCTATTCATGTAGCGCAATGCCCCGGCCGCCGCTGAGTCATTCCAGCAAGCAATGGCGGTGAACTTTTTCTTTTCCACAAACAGGCGCATTGTGTTGAGGCAAGCGCTTTCTTCGTTGTCTACGTTTTCAATGACTTTCAATTTGAGCCCTGCGGCTTTCGCATATTTTCTGAAGCTGTCGGCTCTGCGTTTGCCAGTGGATACTTCAGGGCTGGATGCAAGAAAAACAACATCCTTGTGCCCTTTTTTAGCTATTGCCTTCACTATGCTTTTTATTCCAGAGTCGTCATCGGAAAAGACAACTCCGTCTATTTTGATTTCATAGGCCGTGTCCAGAGCCACTATGGGCATCCGTTTTATTATGCTTTTGACAAAAGCCGGGTCATAATGAAGAGCATTCCCGGAGACGATCAGGCCGCCAAGCTTTTCGCCCTCGATCAAGCCCGATAGGGACGCCCTCAGATTTTGCGGAGCAAGCGAAAGATCGTTGATCAGAATATTGATTCCGCGCTCGCCCAATTCCCGGCTTATTCCCTGCAAAAGACTGTGGGTCATATAATGTTTCTGGTCGCCAATAATCAGCCCCACTGGAAGAGCCGTTTTTTTCTTTTTTTCCGCAACATATATTCCAGAGCCGCCGATAGTGTCCAGAAAGCCTTTCGCCGAAAGTTCATTCACGGCTTTGGATACGGTCAAAAACGAAATGTCCAGCGCGGCTCCTATCTTTCTGAGCGAAGGCAGGCGGACGCCCTCGGGAATTTTGCCGCTTTCAAGAAGCTTGCAAAGCGCGTCGGCAAACTGCCGGTATTTTGGCGCGCGCGAATCCCCGTCTATTTTTATGCCGCTGATTTTATTTAAAATATCCATAATCGTTATATAACAATATATAACGATTTGCGGATGAAGTCAAGGCAAAGCTGAAATGCTTTGTTATTTTTTTGTCAGGAGCGCAAGACGTCTTCGGATGTTTTTTTGCTACTGCTGCAAGCAGGCAGCTCTATTATTGTTTTGGCTCCTTTGCCAGGCCCTGGGCTCTCCATGCGTATCTTTCCGTTGTGCGATTCAATAATGTTCGCCACCTGATAAAGGCCAAGCCCTGAATCCCGGTTTTTTGAGCTTGCTCCGCGTTTGAAAAAACTGGCTGCTTTTTCCGGCTCAAAGCCGATGTCGTTGTCTAATATTTCGATGATCACCTTTTCTCTATCCACAGATGCGTGCGCCTTAATAAGGCAAGTTTTCTCTATTGCCCCTTCCATCTCATCAAAGGCTTCGCATGTGTTTTTCATTATATTTATGAAGATTTGGATCAGTCTTGTTGAATCTCCTGATACTAATGGCAGATCAATTTTTATGTCCATTGCCACTTTTATTTCTCTTTTTTCAAAGTTGTGTCCGAAAATAAAGATTGCATCGTGCAGCAAGTCGCTTATTTTTAAATTACGGTTTTCAGATTGAGCAATATTTCTTGCATAAACACGCTGCAAGTCAAGAATTGAATTGACGTGAGAAACTGACATTGAAAGTTTTTTAAAGAGCATATGATAGTTACCGCTTTTTTTCTTCAAAGCTTCGCCAAGGGTGCGCAGATAAGCAAATAGATGTCTGCTTTTATCCGCGCCGAACACTTCGCTGAATTCACTTTTCTTCTTCTCCAAGAAGTGTTCAAATTGTGCGATCGACTTGCATTCCAGCCATTGATTGTCGGCCAAGGGCTTTGCTATGGAAGTTCCTATGGAGGTTATGGCATTGCCAATGTCATGAAGAATATTATTTAACATGTCCAGTCTTGCTTCCTGCAAAGCTTTTTGCTGCTCTATTTCCAATGCGTTTTTATGTTCAGTAATGTCCCTAAAGCATTCAACTGCTCCAATGATTGCGCCCGAAGTGTCTTTGTATGGAACAATAAGCTGCCTGAAATATTTGTTTTCATCCCCTTTCTTTTTCAGTTCCCTGTCTATTTTTTCTTTGCCGCCAATGATCTTCAACAAGTCGTGGTCGTCTGAGAGGCTGGCGTTTTTGGGTGAATCCATGAAGCAGTTTTCCCATGGAATATCGCAATAGGATTTGTTCATTAAATCGGATTCTACGCAATTAAGCAAGGCGCAAAAGACTTCATTTACATAAATGAGTTTGCGTTCTTTGTCCAGCACGCAAATGCCATCGCCCGGAGCATTCAAAATCTGGCGAACATCACTTTCCAATTGTTTCTGAATTTCTATTTCCACATGAAGTTTTTTATTTGAAGAATCCAATTCCACAGTGCGCTGTTGAACCAACTCCTCCAGATGGTTTTGATATTCGAACAGGTCAGCGGTCGCCGCTTGGCTCCGGGTTTCAGCGCTCACGCCATGAAAAAGAACAAGGCTGGATAAAAGGAAAGTGCAGCACGTGATAAGAAGGGTAATCCATATCTGGTTTTTAATGATTGCAGCCACTTGGTTTTCCACGTCAACGTCGTAGATTCCAGTGCCAATAATCCAGCTCCATGGCTTAAAAAGCTTAATATATGACTGCTTTGATGCCGAAACGTCGCTTTTGCTCCTCAAGGGCCAATAGTATCGCAAATAACCTTTCTTTTTCTCCAAAGCCAGACTCACCATCTCCTGGAAAACATAGCGCCCTTTTGCGTCCTTGTAATCCTTCATGTTCGCGCCGTTAAAGTGGGGCTCTCTGGAGTGAATCACTCCTATATGTGAAGTGTCAAGTATCCAAAAATAGCCTTCGTCTTCAAAGCCATAATGTAAATCTTTCACATACATTTTCGCTTTGCTTTGCGCTTCTTCCCGAGTAAGCGTCCCGTTTTGTTCCAGATTATATGAAGTTTTCAGTATATTCAATGTCGTGGAAGTCAGCTCTTTTATCATTTCCCTTTTGGAATCTCTTAGGTTTTCAGCTATGCGAGGGAGAAAAATGAAGAAAATCGCAAAAACAAATATTGCGTTCGTAAGCAAAACCAAAGAAAAGAGCCATATCACTGTTGAATTGATTTTCAATTTGCGCTTCTTATTTATCATAAGAAAACCTTCTCTCATTTTATTTATTTTATCATCTTTTAATGAGTTATTCAATATATAAAACATTAATGGCAAACATTATGATCGCGCAAGACAATGCGATGCCTCCGCCAAAAGTCTTAAAACTAAAGGAAATTGGGGCAGAATGAAATCCAAGCTTTAGCCTGGGCGCGGCCGTGACCGGCGCTATAACCGGAACTTTGCCTCCGGCGGCTCCGCTGGCAGCGCAAGGTGAAGGCTGCTGAGTGGCAAAGCTCTGTTCGCAGTGTATATTTTGCTTTTCGCAAAAATAAAACTCATAAACGATTTTGGGAGATTTAATAATGTCAAGCATCGGCACTCCGCTGTCCTCAACCTCCAAAAAAGTATTGCTGTGCGGCTCGGGGGAACTGGGAAAAGAATTTGCGATTGAGCTTCAAAGACTCGGCGTGGAAGTCATTGCCGTCGACAAATATGAAAACGCCCCTGCCATGCACGTGGCACACCGCTCGTACGTTATATCCATGCTGGATGGCGAAGCTTTGCGAAAAGTAATAGAAAAAGAAAAGCCCGACCTGATAGTTCCCGAGGTCGAAGCCATCGCCACGACAACTCTGCTGGAACTGGAAAAAGAAGGATTTACAGTCATCCCCACCGCAAGGGCCACATACTTGACAATGAACCGGGAAGGCATCCGCCGCCTTGCCGCGGAAGAGCTGGGGCTGAAAACTTCCCCATACCGCTTCGCATCCACTAAAGCCGAATATCTTGCCGCTGCTGAAGAAATCAAGCTGCCCTTTGTGGTCAAGCCGATAATGAGCTCTTCCGGACACGGACAAAGCACAGCGCGCACAGAGGAAGACATTGACAAGGCGTGGGAATGCGCCCAGGAAGGCGGACGCGCAGGCGCCGGAACGGTCATCGTCGAAGGCTTTGTGGATTTTGACTACGAGATAACCTTGCTGACAGTCCGCCATTGCCAAGGCACAACCTTTCTTGACCCGATAGGGCATTGGCAGAAAGACGGCGATTATCAGGAATCCTGGCAGCCTCAGCCCATGACGGAAAATGCCTTGAAGAACGCCCGTGAAATTGCCAAAAAGGTAACTGATTCGCTTGGCGGATACGGCATCTTTGGCGTTGAGCTTTTTATAAAAGGCGACGAAGTCTACTTTAGTGAAGTCTCCCCGCGGCCGCATGACACAGGATTGGTCACGCTGGTGTCGCAGGATCTGTCTGAGTTTGCCTTGCATGCGCGCGCTGTTCTTGGCCTGCCGATTCCCGCAATTCGCCAATTCGGGCCGTCTGCCTCAAAAGCAGTGGTGGTGAAAGGCGAGTCGAATAAAGTAAAGTTTAACAATCTAGCGGAAGTTTTGTCAGAGCCCGACACGCATCTGCGTCTCTTTGGCAAACCCGGAGTTAGCGGGCATCGCCGCATGGGAGTCATCCTTGCCCGAGGCGACAGCATTCAAGACGCTTGCAAAAAAGCAGTAAGAGCGTACGATAAGCTTGAAATAGAACTTTAGAAAAAAGCGCTTGCCGAATGGAAAAGCTTGTCAGGTTGATTAAAGAATCAAAATACTGCGTGGCCTTGACGGGCGCCGGTGTCTCTACCTTGTCTGGCATCAGGGACTTTCGCGGAAAAGACGGCTTTTACAAGCAAAAGGGAATTGATGCGGACAAAATTTTTCAGCTCTCGCATTTTCTTCGCGACCCCTCGTACTATTACACGCACGCCAGAGATTTTATCTACAATGTGGACGAAAAAGAGCCAGGAATAGCGCACACAGAATTGGCCCGGCTTGAAAAAAAAGGGATAATAAAATCTGTCATAACGCAAAACATAGACTTGCTTCATCAAAAAGCCGGCTCAACAAATGTGATAGAAATACACGGCTCGCCATCAAGGCATTGCTGTCTTGATTGCGGCAAGGAATTTTCTTTTGACGAGATAAAGGCCATTCTTGACAAAAACAAAATTCCGTCATGCGGCAATTGCGGCGGAATCATCAAGCCTGCCATAATATTTTTCGGGGAAAATCTTGATGAATCAGCCTTGAGCAATGCCGTGGTTGAGGCGTCAAGAGCCGACCTTGTTTTGGTTTTGGGCTCCTCTCTTGTGGTTCAGCCAGCGGCCTCCATTCCACTTTACACGCTGGAGCACGGCGGAAAACTGGGCATAGTCAACAACTTGCCGACTCCGCTTGACCAATGCGCGGAAAGCATTTGCGGAGATCTGACGAAATTTTTTGTTTATACCGGAAAGAACATCTAGCAAATGCTTAAAAAACTTTTAAAATCCGCGCTCGCCATCCTGAGGGAATCCATCGAGATGTGCGTCGTCCTTTTCAGAGTGATGATTCCTATAATTATTGTTGTCAAAATACTTGAAGAGCTTGGAGCGATAAAATATCTGGCGCGCTTTCTGGAGCCGGTAATGGAGCTTGCCGGGCTTCCCGGAAGCATGGGAATAGTATGGGCCACAACCCTGACAACCAACCTGTACGGCGGGCTTATTGTTTTCTTTGCGCTGGCTCCTGACAATCCCTTGACTGTTGCTCAAGTGACTGTGCTTGCCTCTATGATGTTGGTGGCGCATTCAATGCTGGTTGAAGTAAAAATAGCCCATAAAGCCGGCTCGCGATTCATTGCCATGTTCATGATCCGTTTTGGCGGAGCGTTGATCTTTGGGATGATTCTTAACTTTGTCTACAAATTTTCAGGAACGCTTCAAAATAAAAATATTCTTGTCTGGACGCCTGAGACAAAGAATCCAACCTTGATGGAATGGGGTTTCGGGCAAGTCTTAAACTTGCTGACCATTTGGATTGTCATCGTTATTCTGCTGGCTGTCATGGATACTTTGAAAAAGTTTAAGCTCACAGATGTCATCGCCAGGCTTTTGCGTCCGATCCTGGCTCCTGTCGGCATAGGGCACGAGGCCGTGAACATTACCACAATCGGAATGATTTTGGGCTTGACCTGCGGCGCGGGATTGATAATAAAAGAGGCGCGGGCGGGCCACATCGGCAAACGTGATCTTTTCTTTTCGATGGCCCTGATGGGGCTTTGCCACAGCATTATAGAAGACACGCTTCTTATGGCCGCCATCGGAGCGCATTTTTCAGGCATATTTCTGGGCAGAATTCTATTCTCTCTGTTTTTTGTGTTTATTCTGGAGCGCGTTACAATGCTTTTGCCGGAGAGCTTTCTGGACAAGTATCTTTTCAATCCGCACGCTTCCGGAAAAAAGTAGTTAATTTTGCCCGTTCCGGTTATAGCGTTTATTTATTAAGATGGCGTGTTTGAGATATTCACAGACCTGAACGGCTTTTTTTAAATGATACATGACATTCTGCTTTTTGCAGTCAAACTTTTTGGCAATGTCGCTGTATGACATCCCCGGATGTTTCATTTTGGTTATTGCAAACTTAAAGGTTTCCGGATGCTTTTCCCTTAAATCCACAAGCTCAAAAACACATTTGCCAAGAGCAGAGAGCATTTCATTATGGACTTCTTTTTCTATTTTGTACGCAGGGTGCATTGACGAATATTTTTCTGAATATGAAAGATCGCTCCAGGATACTCCTGAAAGAAGCGACGGCGGCTCTTTTGTCCTGCATTTCGCACATGGCGAAGTTTCGTAAGACTCAAATTCCTTTCCCGCAAATTCACAGTTATGACATCCTTCCGACATTATTTAAAACCTTTCTGAATTTATAAACATTTTTTTATGATTGCATCGCAAAAATATTAACAATTTCGCTTGACGCCTTAAAGCGGCGATTAATTAGAATAAACAATTTTTGATCTTTTGATTAACGTAAACAATTTTCAAGAAAAGAGTTTAAATCGCTTTTTGAAAACCTCCACGCCTTTCCTATTTTGTAGCCCTTCATTTGGCCAATTCTTACTTTTCTGCGCACAACTTCAGGCTTTATTCTTAAAAATTGAGCCACTTCGTCAACTGTCATTAAGCTTTCCATTCATCTTCCTTTGTTTGTTCATTTGCCTTATGATAATGTTTACGATAAACATTAGCAAGTCCTTTTGTAAACAATTTTTGCATTTTTTTTGTTTGTTGTTTGCAAACAAACATTAAGTAGTATAAAATATGAAAAAGAGGGCCTGGCTACAAAAATAAATAAAAGGAGGCATATCGTGAAAATAACAGATGAAATAAGAAACGCAATAAAAGAGTACGCTGACAAATGCGGCAACGTTTACCAGCTAAGCAAAAAAATTGGCGTATCCCACAGCACGATACTCTTCTGGCTTGACGGCAGGACAAACAACATAAGCGGGGACATTTGGCATGAAAAACTGCTTCCTCTTTTAAGGCCGTATTTGAAATATGCGGAGAGTCACTCAAAAATAGCCAAAGGCGGCGAGGACAGGGTTCACTATGGATCGGAGGTTCGGTCAGCCACAAAATTGAATGAAGTTCCCGTGTTGAACTTTGCCCAGGCGGCCGGCTATGACCCTGCCTTTGAGCCCATTGACGATTATGCGTTAAATTGCTCCAGTGAAACTGCGCTTTTTGAATCTGAAGTATATCCAGGTTATTTCGCCCTATCTGTAGAAGGCGAAAGCATGAGTCCTGTTCTTCCTCCTGGAACAATTATTTACGTGGCGGGCGGAGAGTACGCTGAAAGCGGAGACATTGTTGTGGCAAAAATCAGAGAAACAATGCAAGTTATAATAAAGAAATATCATAGAAGCGACGGGCATATAAAATTAAATTCCATCAATCCCGATGGACAAAGCTTTGAGTGGAAAATAGAAGAAAGGCCTTTGGCGTGGATGTGGCCCGTTATAGAATATACAGTAAAAGCGCGCCAGCAACGCTGGGAAAAACGCAGGCACAAGAAGCGAATCCCGGACGCATAGCCCAACAGCCATGCGCCTCTACACAGGGGAGGGGCTTTGCTTCATTTATTAGAGTTTCTCTCCGGTCAGGGCCAGAAGTCCTATAACCGGCGCGCCGGAGCTTTCAACGGTGATGGATTCTATTTTGTCTTGCGGATATGGATTCGCCCATGAGTAGGCATATGCGCCTATAATGCTGCTGCCGTTGCTTGCGCTCCATGCGCATTGGCAATCTGTCACTTTTTGACCTGGCGCGCTCCACCAATCAGCAATTTGCTTTCCGCTAATCAGAGGAATGTCAACAGTTTTGCCGGAAGCATAATGAACTGTGTATTTGCCTGCCGCGACATTTTGCTTGCCCATCCATGCTCCTGTGTGCAGGAAAATCAATCGCTTCAATTTTTTGTTAATTGGAAGCGGAGAACTGACTGCGTTAAATTTTAGCTTGGGATTGCTGGAGACGACAATGCAAGATTTGCCGTTATTGTTTTCCGGATTTAAAATTTCAAACGGGATGCCAGCCATTAAATGCTCTCCAAATGGCAATTTACGCAAATCATTTTTAGGCCCTTGATCGCTCCATCCGCCCTTTCCATCGGCTGCTTTTTTATCGACAAACCCCATATTGGCAGCAGGGATCAGGGAAATATAAACAGAGTCCTTCTTCCTCAATGGTTTAATTAGGACTGGCTTGCCGCGGAATTTACTGGCATGCTTTATTGCCGAGTCATCCAAGGCAGTGGTCAAAAGATTGCGCGCCATTTGTCCCGCTGCAGCGTCTTTGTCAAATATAGGAGTGAGTTCGGCCTGGGATAACAGCATTGTGCCTTTGCCAAGTTTTGCATGCGCGGCGACCATTCCAAAATTATCAGAGCCCCACGTTGTGGAATCTCCTCCAGCGAGAATAACCGCCTCAGACAAAGGAGAAATAAAAGAGCGATAAACTGACCAGTCTTTTTGATTCCAACCCAAAAATTCTTTTTGTCGCATTCCGTTTACGACAGGGTGGAATTGGCGCACAGTTTCCGCAAACTGTCCGGGCCCAGCCAATACATATTCAAGCTCGCCTGCAAATGGAAGGCGTCCCATTTGAGCTTGTTCAAAAACCAGAATTTTCCCGCCATTCTCAATATATTTTCTAATCTTGTCAGATTCATCCCTCAATTTTTCGTCAATAGAATTTGCGCCAACAATCAACAAATCGCACTTGTCCAGATTGTCAAAATTGGAAATGGCCTTAAATGGAACTCCAAATGTCTTCAAAAGCCTGCTTGTGGAGGCGCGCCCCATGCCAGTGAAAACTTTTTCAACGGCATCATACAGAAATATTTTTTTGTCAGTTTTTATTGGCGCAAACACTTTATTGCGCTTTCTCAAAGTTAAATCAACTTTGCGTTCGCAAAGAGCGCTCCCTCCATCCTCCAATTTATATGTCAAAAAGAAAGCTCCATTCTTCAAAGGCAACTCTATTTTAAAAGGAACCGTCTTTTTTTCTCCAACTGCAATCTTGCCCACGGGAATTTTTATCTCCTTCAATATTTCGCCATCACGGACAATTCGAATATCCAGGCTTGCGTTTTGCAATTTTTCCTCTGAATTGTTAACGACATGGGCGTTCGTTTGGATAAATTCTCCGGCATAGCGATTGGGCGCCACATAATCCAACACAACAACAGCTGGAGCGCACGCCTGTTTTAACGAGTCATAGCCTTCATTGGGCTTGAACTTTGCCTCTGCAAGGGGGAAAAGCGGCGTTGGCTTTGAAAAATATCTGCCGCTCAAAATTTCAAAGCCGTCAAGGTCAGGCCAGAGCTTTCTTTGGACATCAAGAATTTTTTCCGTATACCACCCGCGCCATTCCGCTCTGTGATATTTATAGCCGCGAGTCCCGCAGTTTCTGACCCAATAATAACTCATCTTTTTATGGTCAGGATGTGTTTCTCCCATCTTAGTCAGAGCCCATATATATTTGTCCCAATCCGGCTCCGCGTCGTCTTCAGTTTCCCATATTTCTCCGTAAAACCAGTCATAATAGTGAGGGGCAAAATATACTGTTTCACCATTTATGATCGGCGGCAAATTTTTGGGATAATACTTTTTGCCCTCTTTTATGAAGTTTTCCGCAATAGGCTGACAATAAGCAACAGGCCAGTTGTTAATGCTGCCGGTATAATCGTGTGTGTCTATGTAATCAAGTTTGTCTATTTTGCTTAAGCTTTCCATGTTGCCCGCGCTCTTCCAGAAACGCCCGGAGGAAGGAGTAATGGGTCTGTTCTGCTTGTCAAGCTTTGTGTAAAGGCTGTAGAGATTGTTGAACATTTTGCCGCACTGCCCTTCGCCGCGCATTTCGTTGCCAAAACTGAATGTGCCTACAGAGGGATGGGAATATAAACCGCGAATTCTGCGCGCAACTCTTTTCGCAAATTCGGGGCGCAACGAACCGTCTTTTTTACAGGCATAATCGATTCCCTGAATTGATATTTTATCCGCCACTTTTGCGTTTTTAATTTTCTTGTTTGGGTAATTTATTTCATCGGTTATAAGAAATCCCAGCTCGTCAAAAATATCGTATGCCACGGGAGGCATTAGGGAGGTATGGAAACGAATATGATTGACATTTGCATTGCGCAAGGCCTCAAAATGCCTTCGCATGGCGTTGCCTTCATTTTGGGCAAAGATATAATTTATTCTTTTTGTGAAATTTATTTCGCCATTACAGAGACCGCGAAGAGCCACAGGCTTGCCGTTTAAATTAAAATTTCCATTTTTGACGTTGAAACGGCGCATGCCAAAACGTTTGACGCCTGTGGTTTCTCCAGAACTGTTTTTTAAACGCAGGCCATAAAGGAAAGGCGATTCGCAGCTCCATAGGCTAGGGTTGGAGATGGACACTTTTCCTGATATCCAGCGCTCTTTATCTTTTATGAATGGCGACTTAACGCTGGATTCAGCCACAGTCTTTCCGCTTTTCCACTCAAAAACTTCAGCTTTCCATTCATTGCTGCACGAAGCGTTTTTGGAGCCGTCAAGCAAGCAGTCAAAGCTTATGTCTTTGAGATTATCCTCAGGGGTTATCATTATTTCTTCGCACCATGTTGCGGGACGCAAGTCCAAGTAGACACGCCCAAGGATGCCGCCTCTGGAGGCCCATCCCCAACTTACAGGCTTGCCGCTATGATAAACGCGCACTGCCAGAACATTGGCCTTTCCGAATTGTATTGCGTCTGTCACGTCAATCTCAAAATCTTCACGCGTAGTGTGCATCCCCTCAAGCCTGTGGTTAACATGCGAGCCCACTTTTCTCCCATTTAAATACACATCAGCCTTGCGCACAACTTCATCAAAATGCAAAATTGCCCGCTCTCCGCCCGAATTTTCAGGAGCGTTAAAAATAGTGCGATACCAGCCTACGCCGCCAAATTCACGATGTGAACGTTTTATTTTATTTCCTTTTTTCATGAAAGGCTTATGCCAATCAGTGGGAACCATAGCTTTGTCCCATTTGGAGTCGTCGCATTCGAGGGAATAGAATTTGCCTTTGGTTCCAGCGTCATTCGCCGGATTTCCTTTTGTGCCTGGAAGCATATTGAGCTTCCACCATCCCGACAGGTGCTTGCGCTTAAGATGCGGCAAATAAATGTCCCAATCCTTAAAGTCTGGCTTAAAATTTTCAATTTCTTTTTGGGCTATCTGTTCCGGCAATTTTATTGATTCAACCGGCAGTTTTATCGCGAAATAAACGCGCCATTGTCCTTCTTTAAACTGTCCGGATATATCTGCTCGAATGCCTCCATTTTTCTGATAAAATCTTGTGTCATGAAAATTTAAAAGGCCATTTTTAGGAATCAATTCAATGGGCCCCAAATTGGTGGCTATTTTTAAAAGATTTAAATTATTGCCTCTAAGATTTCGGCCTTTTATGTGCTTTTTGTCAATAACTTTCCATTCTTCCTTGGTGGCTGTTTTATACCAGATGCCTTTTCCTGCAACAGCGCTCATAGGCAATGACAAAAGCAAACGGGGAGTGTCTTTTAATTTTGTTCCTTCAGGCAAGTTCAATGTGTAGTCAAAGTTCAGAGTTCCGTCAGGCTGAACGCTGATGCTCTGGGTGTAGGGCGCTGACATTTGAAGAGCCTTGCTTTTCATTGTTCCCGACAGAGCAATAATGACATTTTTCCCGTCTCTAGAGCATGTAGCACTTACTTTATCCTTGACCATAGTGGAATTCTGAAAAAAGCGACTGTCTGTTTTTTTGTCAGTTTTGACATCGAAAAATAGCATGCCGTCAATAAGCTTTTGTTTTTCCATGCTTACAGAAAACGCGCCGCCCCATTCACTTATTCGCAGTTTGAAAGAATCAAAATCCAGTTCAGTGGCCTGAGAAGCCAACACAAGAAACAACATTCCGAAAAAACACACTTGCTTTTTTATCATTTATTCTCCCTGTTTTATAGGTATTTATGGATATTTTATAAGTCTCTATGGTTCCACATCCAGCCATCTGGCTTGTCTGTGTAAACCAAAAAGCGCTTTGCGCTGTCAACGTGTCCATCATAAAAAACAAAATTGCTCCGGCCCCTGTGAGGCCAGGCCAATTTTGGCATGTCATCAAACCTGAACCAATAGTTGTTTTCAACGTCAGCTGCCTCTGAAACAGCAAAAATTTTTGAAGCATGCGGAGTGTTGAGCCTTGTCCTTTGATATCCCCACCAACTATTGCCGATAATATTCCACATGGAGCCGGCATTGCACGCGTAGTTTCCGAGAATGTTTTTATATTCATAAGTATAGCTTATGCTTGGGCAAGTGAATACGCCTCGCTGCTTTTCAGGAGCATTTGCATAGTCGTTTAACTTGTTCAACCATTTATAATTGTTAGACGTGTCGTACCATGGTGGAGACCATGAGTCGTAATCATTTGCGTAAAGAATCAAAGATGTCCCTATTTGCTTTAAATTTCCCACGCATGCAATGCTTTTAGCCGTATCCCTGGCGCGCCCCAACGCAGGCAGCAGCATGCTTGCCAAAATAGCAATTATAGCTATTACAACTAGCAATTCGATGAGCGTAAAGAGCTTGCTTCCCAGTCTTCTTTTGGTCTTATTCATGGCAGTTCTCCAACATATAGATTATAGTGTATTTCCAAACATATTTTCCACAGGCAAAAGCCCGGCTCCTCTTGCCATCATGCTTTCTCCGCATTGAGCGCTGCAAATTTCTGTCTTAAGCCGCCAGTTGCTTACACCATAATGGCCCATCATTCTCCTGACAATGTCAATGGATGCCTCGGGGCATCTCGCAGTCCATTCGGGAAGGAAAATAGCTTCAGGATTAAACAAGTAGGCAAAATTTAAAATAGCCCGTCCTATTACTTCAAAAATTTCGCTCATCATTTGCGCGCAAAACTGATCGCCATCTTCTATAGCCTTGACCACCATTTCCAATGTCACCTTGCCTGAGCCATTCCTCAAATATTTATTCACTTCAGTATTTCCGCCCTTGGCTATTATGTTCTCCATTCTATCGGTAATATCATAAAACTTCACAAGGCTCCCCAAGGTGCCCTTGCGCCCGTCAAGTCCAATTTCGCCATCTGGCTGAAGCTGCATCGACCCGGCTTCTCCTGAATGAAACTGGTGTCCGCGATACAGGCGCCCATTCAAAAACATACCCAGGCCCATGCCGGGAAGAAGAGTCAAAAATGAATCCATATTCTGCGCGCCACCCCAATAATGTTCGCTATACGCCGACAAATGAGATGTGTTAATCAAAAAGCTTTCCTTCCCAAGTTTCTCTGTAAAGTATTTAAGAAGATTAAATTCTGGCTCATTTTTAAATTGACTCGATGAAAACACAGCTCCTATTTCAGGATCCACAATGCCTGGCAATCCGATTCCCACGCCCACAAGTTTTTCAATAGGAATTCCATTGTCATTAATAAGATTTTTGACTTGCTGAATGATCATTTCACATTTTTCCATCCAGTTGCCTGACATATTCTTTATGGAAAGTTTGCCTGCCACTTCGCCTCGCGCGTTGAGCAAAGCTATTTCCGAGCATTGATGCTGCAAATTGATGCCGACAGAATAAAATAAATTTTTCTTCAATTGCAGCGGAACCGGACGACGACCCAGGGCATTGGACGCAGAGCTTCGCTTTTCTGTAACAAGCCCCCATTCAATAAGCTGATTGACGCTTCTGCTTATTGCCGCCTTGTTCAGATTAAAGGCTTTTGCCAGCTCATTGCGACAGATTCCGCCATTCCGCATCTTGTCAAGCATAGGCAGTAATTTGTTGTTTCTCCGCTTGCATTTAGCGCTTAATGTCAACTCAAAAAAATCCATGCGTTCCACTGTTTTATTTGATATGCTTTATTATAAGGATACAGCAAGCCGCTTGGAAAGTCAATATATTTGTTGATATTTTTAACTTAAAGGCTCTTTTTTATGAGGCAAATTAAACACTTAGTTGATATTTACAACTTTTAATTTACAAATAAATCCTCTTTTTTTTACAAAGCACCGCTATATAATTCTGGCAAAACAAGAAACAATCGCAAGAATCCCAAGCATAGTTTAGATCTAGCTTGATTTCCGAAAAAGCCAAAAATAATTGTTTATCTCTTGACAAAACATCGGCACCAAACTATTATATCAGTTGTATATCAGTTTAATCAAAAAGAGCATATATGAACAAATTGGCAAAACAAGAGATGAAGCGTGAATCTAAATATGCGCCCATGGTTCATGACATAGTTCATTCTATTGAAAATCTGGAACTTAAGCCTCATGACAAACTGCTTTCGCAGCGTCAATTGGCAGATAAATACAATATTTCATACATGACAGTCCACAAAGGGATCAGGGAACTTGTTGACAAAGGTTATTTGGAAACAATCCCTCAAAAAGGTATTTTTGTAACGACAAAAAGCTCTAATTTGGCAAAAAAAGCCATCAAGAATATAGGTCTGTTTATGTCGAGTGTGACTCATTCGTTTGCCATGAGGATTCTTTGTGGAATTGAAGAGGAAATCAGCAAAACTAAGCACGGCTTTTTTCTTATTAACGGCATTTTAAATGATGACGACTCCACAATAGACAAAGTAAAAAGGCTTGTAAAGAATGCTCCTCTTGACGCTTTGATCTGGTGGGGTTGTCCACGCGCAGAAGAACTGCAAATATTGAAAAAAATAAATCCGGACTTGAAGCTTGCCTTAATCAACGGAGGCCCTGAATTTTCCTCTATCAGCACAGTTAAGCCTGACAATGAAACTGGAGCACGCCTTGCCACGGAACACCTTATTCGGCAAGGCTGCAAAAAAATTGTTTTCTTATCAGCTGAACAAAATTCAATGGCAACATCCCACACAATGCGGATAAAAGGCTATAAACAAGCTATGATCGCCAATAAACTTGCCCCTGTTGTTCGAGCGACGGGCATAGATGAATTGTTAAATGACAGCATCCTGTTTGATGGATTAGTGTGCTTTAATGATCTGATAGCAATGGGCGCAATTTCAAGATTGCTCAAAAAGGGCTTAAATGTGCCCAAAGATGTTGCGGTCACAGGCTTTAGCAACTTGGCTGAAGGCCAGTATTCAGAATTGCCAATAACAACCGTATCTCATAGCGTGCAGGACTTGTGTCAAGTTGCGGTTCGCCTGATTCTTGACCAACTTTTTAAGAATGCAGTCCCCGAGGAAGTAATAATGCCTGTTGAGCTTTTGATCAGAGACTCGTCGCGCCGACTGATCGGCAAAACATTAACAGATAAAACAAACGAGGCGAAAGATGATTAGGAAAAAACAAAGTTTTGCCATTTTTACATTAATCGAGCTGCTAGTCACAATAGCTATAATTTCGATTTTGGCTTCTATGCTGTTGCCCGCTCTTAGAAGCGCCCGGGAATTGAGCCATAAAGCGGCCTGCAAAAACAACCTCAAACAGCTGGGACTAGCTGTTGGGATGTATGCAAATGACTGGGATGACTATCTTCCCGTAGCCAGCAATGGAACTGCAGGTTATTGGAAATATGAGATAGCTTCTTATGTTGGAATTGAGTCAATAGAGGACTGGTCCGCCGGCGGCGCTTATACTTTTCCCAATCATCCTCTTACAACTGGAGTTTTTAAATGCCCATCATTCAGCAACAAAGAAACTCCTGGCGGAGCAATATTGCAAAAACAAAAAGCCGGAGGATATGGCTGGAATTTCATGTGGCTAGGCTCAACCACAAATTATGTTGGCGTTGTAAATTCATCTCCTCGCCAGCGTTTTTTAAATGCGCCAAGGCCAAGTGAGACGATTATTATAGGAGATGTCCAAGATGGAGCTGGCAGCGATTATACCTATACAATGCTTTTCCCCCCGCACCCTCCATGGTGGGATTCTTTTCCAAGAACTCGACATAGCGGGGGTGTTAATGAGCTATTTTTAGACGGTCACACACAATGGTTTTCATATAATAACTTTTTAAAGGGCAAAAATGGCGATCCGGATTACTATTTCAGACTAAAGAAAAATTAACACTCAACAAAATCATAAAATTATAAAGGGAGGAATTATACTATGCCTATCCGACTGTTAAAACATCTCTTATTGCTATTGGGAGTAATTGCGTTAGCATCGTGCACGTCAAACAACCTAACGAAACAAAAGCTTCCAGAACCTGAAAAGCAATCTTTTTTGCTGGTTTCAGGAGATGCTTCATTTATAAAACTCGACAGACCTATAATCTGCTCATTGCCAACAGATGACGCTCGCTTTGGAGCCAAGGCCATTTGCATTAAATTTGGAAAAGCTAAAAGCGTTTTTAAAAATCACTGCAAAATTATGAACCGCAAACTTCCATCTGACACAGGATCATTATGGATGCAAAAAGGAGTTGAAGCTTTATCATTATGGGCAAAGTCTGACAAAGATGTCAAATTGAGTCTGTCACTTCTTCTATTTTTTAAGCCATCCGCCCAAAAAGTGACTTCTTCAAAAATATTCAACCGTTGCAAGACCTCTTTCTCTATCCCCTTCACAATAAAGAAAGGAGAGTGGCAAAGAATTATCCTTCCTTTTGACTCTTTCAGCCCAAGACTAAATCTACGTCTTCTAGCTCACTCTCGTGCTCGTCTGGATATTAAACGCTCGATGCCACAGGGAAATAAACTGCCCCAGGCAACTGTATGGCTGGATCACTTGGAGGCTGTGCCGCTTTCTGATGAAAATTCAGGAGTTTTCTTCTTTACTAAAAATGACCATAATGTTTTTTTGAATAACGAACCCGTAATTTTATGCTGGGAAAAGGCAAAGCAAAAAATAGGCAAAAATGTTCATGCCGAATTGACAATCACTCCTTATGCAAAACATGACCAAATTATATTGTCCAAAGCAATCAGCTTAAACAAATCTCAAGGCCAAATTAAGATTGATAACAAAGATGTAAGCAAATTTGGACCATACGAAGCATTTTTTGATGTAATTGAAAAAGATGGCAAGCGCGCGCGCAGACATATTGTATTTGGGCGCGCTCCAAAACTCACAAAAAACTCCAGCGCCTATCCCTGCCTTGAAATAGGAACCAATGTCGAGCCTCGTTTATTTTTTGGGCGCGGCGCAGTAAGAGTCCCTTATACATGGCGAAATTATGAGCAAAAAACAGATGTCCTAAATGATAGAATAGGATTTATTGATTACGCTCTCGACCACTACCGTAAATTAAATGTTCCAGTTATGCTGTCATTCAGTTTCGGACGTTTTCCAACGTGGAGTTATAAACCAAACAGCACGCTGCCACGCATGGACTGCTTTTTGACTCATCTCGAGAAATTGATAAAGCGCTATCGCGGCAAAATTGAAGCCATAGAAATAGGAAATGAAGTAAACATGGCACATTACTTTGCGGGCACTTATAAAGACTACTTCGAATACTTGAAAGCATCTTATAAACTGATTAAGAAAATTGCTCCTGAAATAAAAGTTGCCGGACCAGCTTTAACCGGAGGATTTCACTCCTATTTTGAAAAATTGTTCAAACTTGGCGCGCTGCAATATTTGGATGTGATAACTTATCACAATTATACAACCAACACAGGGCCTTGCGCCGTTGATCTGCCTGGCAGAATCGGCGAAGTGCGCAAGCTTATTAAAAAATATGGAGGCTCTCAGCCTATGTGGGACTCAGAATTCGGTTTTGCAGTGCCTCCGCGTCACCAGGGATTGCCAATAACAGCTGAACGCATAGCTTTTCTCGCCAAGACTGAACCAAAATCAGACAGCAGAAGCAAGCATGGGCTCAAGGAATATTGCAGAGGCTTCGCATGCGATGTATTGGGCGAACATTGGCATAAAAAATGTTTGACGGAAAAAGAAGCGGCAAACGCTCTTGCTCGTCAATTTGCCATCGGCATGGCCTCAGGGTTGGAAAAAGCCTTCTATTTTGACAATGGGCACTATTCGCTTCGCACGCTCAATTCGGAATTGCGCCCCATAGGCTATTCATGGATTAATTTTTCCAAACAGATGGGACAAGCCCAAGATGGCAAACGCATAAATGTCGGGAATGACAAAGTTTACATTTACCAGTTTAAAAAAGGCAATGCCTTTATTTATATTGCATGGAGCATGATTCCCGAGCAACTCGTAGCGCAATGCTCCAGCAAAGAAATTAGAAAAATAGATCTTTACGGCAATGAACAAAGACTAAGCTTTTCTGGCGCATGCATATTGCTTCCGACTTCTCGCGATGTGACATATTTAAAAAGTCCATTGCCAATAAATTTCCAGCCATATCCCTTGCAAATGCAGGGGACCAGAGTTTTTTTTGATAAAAAATCCATTATTAAATTAGCAGCAAGCAATCCATTCAATCAAACCGCGGCTGCATTGATTCAGGTAAAATTAAACAATAAAGAACTGCTAAAAAAAGAGTGCGCTTTGCAAGCGGGAAAATCTTTGAATTATCAAATTGACATATGCCCTCAGGGGCTGCCTTTTAATCAAGAATCAAAAATAACAGCGGAACTGAAAATAAACGGCAAAATGTTCAGCAAAACTATGCATGTTGTCAGATTTAAATCGTTGCCTTTGCCGCTTATTAAGGCAGAAAATCAATTTCCGAAGCTTTCTGATTGTGAATGCATGCAAATAAATGACTTCTCGCAGTTGACTGGCGGCAAAAAAAGTGATTTTGAATCCACAGCTGTTGACAAAAAATGGGAAGGAATTAAGGATTTATCAGCCAAAGTCAAGCTGGCGGCTGACACTAAAAACATATTTGTGAACATTGACGTGACAGACGACCAGTTGGTGGCAAAGAAAAGCAATCAAGTTTATCGCAACGACTCAGTCGAAATATATAGGGTCTGTCCGTAAAACTGAGTTTTTGGCTTGGGATTTTTTCAAAGCTC
>CAZYVR010000011.1:0-39272 GCA_964651145.1 uncultured Victivallales bacterium
CCGCGCGTCCTTGCGCCCTGATGTTCTGACTCAAGAACTCGGTACTCTCAAGATATAATCTAAAAACAAAGTTTGGATTTTTGTCAGAAGGACACCAATACGGGGATGGATCGTAATTGTATTCAGGATAATATGCAACATTTAAATAATCAGCAGTCAACGTAGGCCAATAGCTTGGGTGGCTGTTTCGCCATGGGACAACAAAATCGTTATAGTCATCACTATAATAATTGGCGGCGAAGATCAATTGACGCAGGTTGTTATAACATGATATTTTGCGTGCGCTTGCCCTTGCGTTTCTTAATGCAGGCAACAGAAGAGAAGCCAAAATAGAAATAATGGCTATCACTATGAGCAATTCGACAAGTGTAAAAAACTTTTTTAACCTTCGCATTTTTTTACTTCTCCAATTTTATTTCAGATATCTCAATAGCCTTTTTTCGGCAAGAATCCTCCGGTTTTTTGCCATTCAAAAGCCAATTACTCACAGAGTCCACACAATACTCGGTTTGCGCAATATGAGCAGGAGCTGGATCGACATATAAACAGGAAGAAGAATATGGGTTATGTCCTCTTCTTTTATCTTCAATTATTAGAATATTTTTTTCTTTAACAGGAAACTCCTTGAGAAGCTCCTCGGCCACTGAAAAGCCAAAAGCGACAAACAGAATGTCAGTGTCATTGAAATCCAATTCTTTTTCATTCAAAAGTTTAGAGCTGTATTGAGAGTTGCCGCAATAAGGGATAGCTCTGAAGTCCCAACGTTTCCTGAAAATCCCTGCCTTTATTGTTTTCTTAAATTTTTTCTTCGAAGCAAAATTCATTATTGAATCACGAACATTTTTGCTGTCAACAAATGAACTGTATACAGATTCATCCAGATCGTATCCCATAATCATATATGGAACCTCTGATTCGCGCAAGTACGATATGACCTCAGAGTTGCTGTCGGGGATAATGTTCGATATAATTCCTCCCACCATTTTTGCGCCCACAAGAGCGTTAAGTCTTGTCAATTGCTCATTCTGGCTGCCAAATGGCATGAAGAGCATTTCGAGCCCTCGCTTGTTTAACCCAAACGCGACATTAGGCAGTATATCATAGAGATAATAATTGAATTCTCCTTCCATGTCTTCAGGTTTGCTGTGAAGACACAGAGCCACTATTGACGATTTGCCGGAAACCATTGAGCGCGCAAAAAGATTTGGCGCATAATTCAATTCCTTCGCTTTCTTCAGCACTTTCTCTTTTGTATTTTCAGAATAAGCGATTCGGCCTTTGCGGTTCCTTAATACAGCAGACACAATTGTATGAGATACGCCGCAAGCTTTGGCTATGTCTTTGAGGGTTGTGTGTTTCTTTTTCTCAGGCATTTAAAAGTCATCCTTGTCTATAATTTTCCCCATCTGCGTTTCATAAAGAGAACAGATTTGTTCCGGCGATAAAACAATATCAAAGACAGCCACTTCGTCAATCGCGTATTTTTTTTCTGTGTTGATTCTTTTTCTCCCTTTGTCTATATACGTTACAGATTGCATGCCCAGATTTATTTTATCAAATTTTACGTTTCTTTTTCCGAAATCAACATCAGAATTGATCATTACTCCATCCAAATATAAACGACTCTCCGTTGAATTCCACGTAACCGTAATATTATGCCAGTCTTCAGGCTTTTCCCTCCACGAATCAGTATATACTTTTATTGCTCTTAAGCTTGTTGCTTTGTTTCCTTTTGATTGTCGCAAAGCCAAAATCTCCCATGCAGAATGAGGATATCTGTAAATGTTAAAACGTTCATTTTGAAAAATTAAAGAAACAAGATATAGAAAAGACACATCATCGGGTTCTATCCATTTGAACCATAAAAAAACTGATCCTTTTTGCATGGCAAGTGGCATTGGCAAGGCATAGCTTAAGGCTTGATCTTTGCCACAAAGTAAAGCTTTTCCGACAACTCCGTCAATGAATGTTTTTTCCTCTGTGCTTTTTGTGGATAATGCTTTCCCTTGAAAAGACGAGTCTGTTCCATTCTGAAAATTCACATAAAATAATGGTGCAGGCAATATTTTTTCTTGTTTGTTTGCCAAACAGCCAGCCAACAGCAAAGACAAAATACAAGTTGTAAATTTTAGTCTAAAAATCATCTTCATTTGGCGTCCTCGGGTTAAATGGTATATATTTAATTTTGCCCAAAACAATTCGTCCAAATTTTTCCGGAGTATGTGCGCCTTTAAAAAGTGGCATCCAGGAAAGCCATCCTCCGCCATCCTTGAATGACTGGTAGGCTATCACATTGAATCCCATCGTTTTGCCAAATGACACTTTTTTTGCCTCCAAAAGTTTCCATGGAATAGCCATTTCAGCTTGCCACATCCCATCTTCTGTCAAAGCCGCCGCTTTAACGCCTTTCATGGAAGATATACCGCGACTGTTTACAGCCAGTTGGGTATAAGTCAAATTAAGTTTTGGCTCCAGAAAAATCTGAACAATATCATCGCGCCACGAAAACTTTTCAGGTGTGGATTTGGCTGTTAGCTTGGCGCCCGGAGGCATCGGGCAAGAATACCCGACGTATAAATTTTCATCATCGTAAACCACATATGCAATAGGTTGCCATTTTGCTATTTGCTTATAACTCTTCGCAAAATAACCGGGAAATATGGACTTGTAATATACAGCTCCATACCATGCCACATCATCAAGTTTTCCATCGATTACAGGGGCTTTCTTTACTTTTATAAGTGTAACCTCCGGAGCCGTTCCCTGCTTGCCGGCGGCTTCAACTTTTGCGATATGCGTCAATGAAAATATTCCCAACATAATTATAAAAAGAAGCTTTCTCATCAAAAAATCTCCCACACTCAGTTTTTATTTTCTATATTAACGACCAGCATATTCCAGTATTTTAGCTTTGGCGACTGAATCTCAACTACCCCATTCTTTACTGTAAAAGGAAGTTTTACTGGCTCCCCGCCATTGTCGGGAGTAGCGGCATAAGCTCCTGTAACTTTTTCTCCTGATCGTAGTTTTATTTTTGCTTTTATCCCGTCTACTTCCTTGGGCACAGTGCGTGTTCTGTCCCATAATTTTGCAGCCAAATACATTTTGTCAAAATTTACAAGATGCAGATAAACTTCGCGGCGGTCTTTAAATTTTCGCTCAAACGTGTTTCCTTTCCAGTAAACATGATCGGGGGCTTCCACTTTTACATCATCCTTGGGTGTCCAGTGACTGTTTAAGTCATACATGTATTGACCGTAGCGAGCCGCAAACTTTATATATTTCTTTCTTCCGTCCGCAACCGGATCGTTTTTTGAAAAACTCCGGGGAAGGCCTGTATAATACTCTGAATACCCAAAGCCGTTTGAAAAAATAATTGCAGTAAACGGCAGAACTGTCTCAACCGAATATGTGTATCCGGCATCTTTGCCATGAAACGCCGCGTCATTTTTCACCCATGGCTTCGGGCAGGCAAGAGTCCAAACAATATCCAGCGGCACGCCTGTGGCTTCCCTTACAGCGCGCAAACTTCGCCCCAACTGCCATGGACTGTTTGCTTGACCTGTAATGCTTCGCCATTCTCCGGCAAACGCAATGTTGGGCAATGCCGCGCTCTTTATGTACTTGAATTTTTCGCCGTCTTTGCCAAACATATCCCTTGCCGGAAATTGCTCTATTCCATACATCACGCCATGAAGTCCGTTAGGCATCAGAGCAAAGTTGTCTTTAGCTTTTTTTACATTTTCAACCAAAAGTTCCAAGCCTTTCTTGTGAATCTCTCCGTATGGCATATTAGTCAGAGGCTTTCCAGTGCGATCAACACCTTTGAATGTATAAGTAGCCAAAGCTCCATAATCATCCAGAAAGCATCCGTCCCAATCATACTCTTTTATTGCTTTTGCCAGTTTCTTTCCGAAATCTTCGCTGAATTTCATGCAATTGGTGCCTCCAATTCCATTTCTGACCAGCCACTCATGTCGGATTTTTGAATCTCCGCCGTACTTTACATGTTTCAAGTTTTTGCGGTCATAAACAGCCCAGCTTTCATCATAAATTTTATATGTTGGCGTATGCATGTACATAGTGGCTTTTATGCCGTTTTCATGAAGCTTCTTTATCCATTTTTTGATTTTAGCTTTATTTACTTTTACTGTTTGCCAAGATTTTCTGGCTCCATCTTCTTTGTGTTGCCAATAATGCCATTCGTTTTCAGAAGGACTCAAGTTATCTATTTCCGGTTGCCAGGAGGCAAAAAAATGAAACCGATTGTAGCCCCAATCTCTCATAAAGGAAATTATATGATCCATATATTTTTCTGAGGAGTTGGGAGATGCCGGATCAAAAGCTCCATGATAAATAGGAAGGCCGCCGCATCTCATGATTTTGCGCCAATCATGGCAGACTTCAAAGATTTCCGGCTTTGATTCAGCCACAACATTTCCTTTTTCATCTTTTAAAGTCAAAAAAGCCGCATGACCGTATTCATTTTTGCCAACGTTCCAGTTGAATGAGACATCTTTTGCGCCGCCAGCGGGAATAGTAACTTTTTTTGACGGAAGCTTGAATACTTTGTCCACGCCCTTTTTAATGAACGCCTCAGCAATTACATCTTTCCCGGTTTTTCCCTGATTTTTTATTTTTGCCTTCAGAACAGCATTCTCGTCAAAATCATAAAGAACCT
Source organism: uncultured Victivallales bacterium (assembly GCA_964651145.1). Taxonomy (GTDB): domain Bacteria; phylum Verrucomicrobiota; class Lentisphaeria; order Victivallales; family GWF2-45-14; genus CAZYVR01. Next base: position 4,682 of record CAZYVR010000011.1, read on the forward strand.
TTTGACTCTTAAACTCTTTAATCGAAATTTGAGCCAAGGTTGACGAAAAAACAAAAACTCCCAAAACTAGCGCGCTAAACAACTTCATATAATAACCTTCCTGTTTTTTAATTTCACGTTAAATTAAGATAATATCAACGCCTGCTTTTGTCAATGCCCTAAATCAAAATTATTGCGCATAGGAGCCCAAACAATTTTAAATATTAATCAGGGCTTGATTCGTGGAATAAAAAATATAGTGTTATAGGCATATACTTTATTATTGAAAAGCAAAGGAAGACAGTTTTATTATCATGAAAAAGACTAATTTGCTGTGGAAATATTTGAAGCTGTATGGCAATAGCACAATTGCCTACTCTTCGGCTTTGGACTCAAGGCTGCACTCTTTTTATCTTGACACAGTGGGCTTTGTCATTTATGGGGTCAGCAATGAATATCGTTTTATCCTGGGGAAACCGCTCTGCGCTCCTGACAAGTATGAGCAAATAATTAAAGCATTTGTCAAAGACTCTGAAAGGTATGGCCATGCGCTCAATGCCCTTCAGGTCGACTTGGACACTGCCAAAGTTTTTCATAAATTGGGCTACAATGCCAACCATATGGGCGTGGAAACGATTTTGCACTTGGACTCATTTAATTTGCAAGGCAAAAGCAAAAACAAAATTCGACGCTGGATTAACGCGTCAACAAACGCAGGCCTTGAAGTGCGCGAAGAGAATTTCGATGACAAAAAGTTGCGCGCAAAGTTGAAAGCCTTGTCGGACAGTTGGCTCGAAAGCAAAACGAATCATAAAGAGCTGGCGCTGCTCACAAGTCCGTTTACCATCGACAAGCAGCCAGACACCCGCTTGTTTTGCGCCTATCTGGGAGACGAACTTGCAGGCTTTAATGTTTTCGAGCCAATGTATGAAGAAGACAAGATCATCGGCTATTACGCAAATATCAACAGAATTGACGGCAATGCCCCGAACGGCGCCTCGGATCTGATTCAGGAGGAGGCCCGAAAAGCGTTCAAAGAAGAAGGCTGCAAATATTTCTCCTTTGGCTTGTCGCCATTGAGCGATATTGACGATTCCTACAATATGCACAATCCTTTGATAAGCGAGCTGTTCAAAGTCAGCTACAAGTACGGCGACAGGCTGTATTCTTTTAAAGGGCTGGATTTCCACAAAAAAGCCTATCACGATGACATAAGCAGTGAACGCAAGCCCATGTTCATGATATCTCAGGGCGGCATGCCAATTTTTCAGTGCATAGAAATGCTCGCATACATTGGAATAACGCCGAATAAGAGTTTTGCCTCCAATCTGCTTTATCTGGGGGTCAACATAGCAAATGAAGCTTTGGGGAAGGGCAAGGAAAAAGCAAAAAGTCAGGATATGCCCGAGATTGTTTCCAGCTTGATGAGTGGAGTTTCTGTCGATGAAACCGCGGGCGCTTTGAAGCATCCTTCCAATTTTGTGAAAAAGATATCAAATGCGCTCTCTGCAAAAACCAGTCAAGTGTTGGAAAATATCAACTCATCAAGACTCAAGCTTTATTTTGAAAAGCATTTGAACAAGGCAACCGAGTTCATTTTTATAGAAGTTTCTGAAATAGCGAACGATGATCCAGACATTGTGTTTGTGCACGACATAGCGATGGTAAAATATGGGACAGGTTATTATGTCAACTTCAAAATAGAGCTTGATGGCAATATGACAGTTTTTGAAATGGAGACGGTCATTGCCCGTGTAAAAAAACTGATAATGTCAAAGCATTTCAATATTCTGGGCGTATTTATAGAACCGCATTCAGCGGGCGAGTTTGCGCGGCGGATTTTGAAAATCGGCTTGGAAAACGCAACTGAAGAAGATTTGCTTTAACAACTTTTTATTATGACAGGATCTTTGCCGGATGTTAAAAAAATGGCGTTTAAATCGCATTGCAACGCTCAATGCCGCCAGCAGCATTATTGACACTTCCAGAGGGAGTGTTGAATATTCTGATTGGGACGAGGGCATTCCGCTTTTTGCCGTTCATGGCGCCCCTGGCGGCTGCGACCAGAATTTTTATATTTTCAATGGGATGCGCAACAAGGGCTTTCGTCTTGTGTCCTGGTCAAGGCCGGGATATTTGCGGACTTCGCTTGATGTTGGCAAAACATTTGAAGAGCAGGCTGACGCCATGGCCGCGCTTATGGATGCGCTGAATATTGAAAAAGCCGGGATTGACGCTTTTTCTTCCGGCGGCCCGTGTGCCATTTGTTTTGCCGCCAAATATCCTCGGCGAGTTTCCGCTTTGTTTCTGGAAGGGTGCGTTGCCAAATCTTTTTCTATGTTTGCCGATGAATTTATTGAAAAAAAGTTGGAAGAATTCGCTTTTTCAGACACAGGCAACTGGCTTTTGGAGAAAGTTAAGCAAATGGCGCCCAAGCTTGTTCTTTCCAATCTGGTCAAATTATATGGCAAGTTTGAAAACAAAGCCTTATTTAAAAAGATGGTGAATGAAATCTATGAAAATAAGTCAAAACTGCAATGCATGTTTGATCTGGTGGATACAGCTTCGCCTTTTTCCTTGAGAAAAGATGGCTTCAACAATGATGAGTTTTATCAAAGCAAGCATTTCACGCTTCCTTTGGAAGAAGTGAAAGCGCCTACATTGATTTTCCATGGTGATTGTGATGGCGATGTGGACTTGACTCATTCCGATTTATTGCATTCCGGCATTAAAGGCAGCGAACTGGCGGTGATTGAAGATTCAATTCATATGCTTTCATTGTCCCGTCATGCCGATAATGTGGCAATAATGAAAATGGATTTTTTGAGAAAGCACGCGGAATAACTGCGTCGGGTTTTTTTATTTTCTTTACGGATTCAGGTCAAAATAATATCTGATTATGGCTGCTTTTCTGAGGCGGGCTATATAGTCTTTGTAAGCTTTTATTCTGAGATTGGCTCTGATTTTGTCGCGAATGCTGTTTTCCACGCTGTCAAAAGTTGAAGCTATTATATCTTTTTTTGCCACAAGACGAAGAAAATAAAAACCTTCATCTGTTTTTATGGGCCCTGCAACTTGTCCTGCCTTGGCGCCCTCAAGGGCTTTTGCGAATTCAGGACGCAGCTTTGAGTTGTCGATCCAGCCCAGATATCCTCCCTCCGAGGCATTCGGTCCCTCGGAATGCAAAACAGCCAGAGACCGGAATATTTTTCCGTTTCCGCTCTTTGAGTCTTCCTTTATTTCATCGATGATCTTGCTCAATTCGTCTTTGTGCTGTCCGTCCTTTTTCAGAAATATCATTTCAAGCTCGACTCTTGGCGGCGAAGAAAACTCCTCTTTGTGCTTCTGGTAATATTCGTACACTTCTTTGGGCGTGATATAAATAAGGTTATTGCAGTATTCATTGATCATTATCTCGACTATCACTTTTTTCTTGGCCTGTTCTCTCAATTCATCCAAAGTGACGCCGGTGGTTTTTGCTTTTTTGATAAGGCCTTCGCGGCTGCCGTCTCCAAAATCAGAACAAAGGCTGTCGAGCGCGCTTTCCACATATTGCTTAAATTCGGGTATTTCAAATGATTTTTCTTTGAAATCCTCGCGTATCAATTTTCTTGCGATAATCTCGTCAAGAATAGTTCTCCGAAGTTTTTCAGTTTCCGCGCGCCGCTCCTTGTTTGAAAAAATAGCGGCAAGTCTGGCCTCGGCTCTTCCGCTTTCGCGAACCACATCAAGCAAGCTCACAGGGTCGCCATTCACAGATGCCAGAATAGAATCAACGCGCGTTTCATTGGCCGCGAAGCACAGAAGCGGCAAGGCTGAGAAAAGCATCAAAAACAATGCGCTAGTTTTCATAGTTTAAAAATCCACAGTTTTCGTTATTTATTGAAAGTCGCCCGATAAAATAACACAAAGAACAAATTAAGCAATAAGCTTTATGCTTGCAATATCCCTTGTGCGCTGTCGCGCAATCTCCACACATCACATGCTTTCGGCTTTTGTGCGACTGCGTCGAGCTGTTTTTAAACAATTCATTTTCTTGAATATGGGAAAGGCGTTTTTTTTCCGAATAGCATAAGCGCAAGGCGGGAGAACGCCAGCAACGCCGCGCAGGGGATGAATCCTCCGGCAGGAAGCAAAAATAAAATAATGAAAATAATCCCGGCCGCGCCGCCAGTCATTTCCCATGCCCATAGACCTGTTCCGCTTTTCACGCTCGAACGTCTGTTGAACTCATCGTAGGCCGCGCCCACAGAGAACCCGGCTAACGCGAGCATTGCAAAAATATAAATCCTTGCCCACAACTGAGGCATATGCAAAGCGGCGATAAGCGCAAAAGGCACACACAAAGCCGCGATCAAAACCAGATTCCTGAATGTCCGTTCTCTTTTTCGCCAGGCTCCGATGGCGGCGCCTCCGATAAACACGCCCACAGCCGCCGCCAAGTCGCGATACAGCGCGCCGCAACAGCTTTGATACATGAAAAGCAGCAACAGCTCCACGCCCATTGCATAAAAGCCGTTCTCAAAAGAAGCAAACATAAGCCTTGTCTGCATTTTTCTGGAATAAATAAATCTTGCCACAAGATAGATTGACAATATTGCGGCCAGAACAATGCTCCAGCCTTTGTAAAACCATTCGAGCAATCGCATAAGAATGTTCGGGGTTTCCGCATCTCCTGAAAGAATTCGCGAATAATAGCCTAAATACAAAAAGGGAAGCAATGGACGAAGATCGCTGTTCACGGAAGCGTTGTCAATGCACGACTCAATCTCCGCGCTTTCGCGCTTCTGTTCCGATTGCGAGAAAACAACCGGCATCATGCCTTCCGGAAACTGTCTGAATCCGCGCATAAACTTGCTTTGCCTCTTGTCGATCTCCGCAAAATTAGCGGTAACTCCGGGACAGTTCCCCGCCGCCAGCAGTTTATTTTCCCCGGGCGCAATGGCTATGTTGGAAAAGACTTTTCGCAAAGTTTTTATGATTGTGGCGTAAAACTTTTTGGCGGAGCCTCCGCTTAAGCCGTTGTTTGATCTCATGGACGTGACAAAAACTCCATCGCGACGGAGATGAGAGGCAATCTGCCTGTAAAACTGTTCAGTGTAATAACGGTTGCTTGCTATTGTGTCGGGAGCTGTGTCAAACAGGCATATCAAGTCAAAAGAAGCGTTCTTTTCCGGCTGCGACTCAAGGTAAGCCCGGGGGGCTTCGATTATTGTTTCAAACGCGGCGCTTGTCTCTGGCAGGATATTCATGCCGCGCGCCGCCTTCACAAGATTTTTGTCAGGGCACAACAAGGCAACGCTCTCGACCATAGGCAATTGGAGGAATGCTCTTGGCAAGCTGGAAAAAGGCGAAGCTATCAAAAGGATCTTTAAATCTTTCCGGTCCGGCTGGAGAGCGGCAAAAACAGCAGTCGGAAATAAAATGGCATAATCAGAGGGAATATTTGCGAGAAGAGCGCCGTTTTTGTAAATAGCTGTTTGTTTGGCTTCGCCTTTGCGAAGAAAATCAACGCGTCCTTGAGGCGTCTCTATGCTTCTTTTGTATTCATAGCCATCCAGAAGCTTTCGCCATTTTACGAATGAAGCCGCCCTGTCGCCAAAGATTCCCACGGACAACGCAGCCAGAACACATAAAGCAACAAGACATAAGACTGCGCGAGTTTTTGCCGGCAATTCTGATCTGATAATAATAACCATGCCAGCCAGTGGCAGAAAAATCCCGAAAGCTCCCAAAATTGCCAGCGGAGGCGCTAAGCTGGCAAAAATAAGCGAAAAAGCGAGTCCGCCGATAGTGTTGCCGAGGGAATCTATAGAATAGCATGTTCCAGCGTCTTTCTTTTTGGAAGCCACAGTCAAGACCCCGAATATTGCGCCGTTGACCATTCCGAACGGCAAAGGAGCAATAAAGCAAAAGGCAGCCATCTCATTCAGGGAGAACACAATATTTCCGCCTCCAAAGAAAGGCGGAGCCAGAGCTATAAACGCAAAAGCGGAAACAGCGCTCACTGCGGAAAATACGCACAAGCCCGCGACGATGGGCTTGAAATAAGCGTCAAAAGTCTTCTCTAACTTTGCGGCGCAAGCGCATCCCAGAGCCGTCCAGAGCAAGACAGAACTGAAAGCAAGCGCAATGGTGGCTTCGGCGCCGGAGAACCTCGCTATAAGCTCCCGTATGGCTATTGCCTGAAAGAATTGTGAATAAACGCCCTGCAACAGCAGGACCGAATAAACAGTCAATTCTATATTTTTAGATTTTGAGTCAGTTCCCATAAACAACTAATAAACATACCATAAAATTTAATTTTACAAACAAATAGCCAACTGGCATTTCCGCATATACGTTATATATTAAAGTTATCCATTTCAATTGGGATTACTGGGATGTAAGATATTTATTCAAATACATAAGAATTTACAGGAAACCTTATATGAGACAAAAACTACTGCTTTTATCCGCTGTTTTTTTCGGAATCCTTGCCTTTGTGCTGACATTTCACCAGATAAAACTGGAGAAAGAAAAAGCTCTCGGGGCCGCCCGCAACGTTGTCTTGATAAGAGTCACCCGTGACCTCAGCGCTGACGATGTGTTGAAAGAAAGCGATCTGGTTCCACAAAGGACCAAGCGTTTTATCACCAATTTGTCCAAAGACATTCCATGGAGCAAAAAGAAGTCGATAGTAGGCAGAAAATTGTCAATGTTTGTGCAGAAAGGAGCTTTTCTTTCATGGTACGACCTTGAACAAGCGTCTAGAGGCAGCTCCGGCTTAAGAAGTCTGGTGCGAACGGGCTACCGGGCGATTTCTATTTCTGTGGACGCAACATCCTCTGTGACAGGCTTGATTCAGCCAGGCGACAATGTTGACATCATTGGCACTTTCCGTTTTCCCGGAATGAAAGGCGATAAATCTTTCGACACTTTGACTTTGACTATTCTCCAACGTGTAAACGTGTTGGCGACCGGCACAAATACAGGCAGAATGCCTTCCAGCATCACCGGAGCTCCCGTAAGAGCAAGAGGCTACGGCACAGTGACTCTGGAGCTGAGCCCCAAAGAAGTTGAAATGATAGTATTTGCCAGCCAGAAAGGGCGCCTGACTCTAAGCTTGCGCAATTTCGAAGAGTCACAAATTGAGGATAAACTGCAAAGCGTAAACTTTAAATACCTTGAAGGCAACCTGGACAAATATAATCAGGAACGCAAAGAAAAAATGAAGAGACGCACCAAAAAATATTACAATTCCGGCAATTAATTATGTTTGAAATAGTAATAAAACAACCTGGAAAGAATGACGCCCTTGGCAAACTGGTGCCGGGGATTTACCGAGTGGGCTCAAGCCCCGCGTCGCACATCCAGCTTACGCGCGCAGAAATATCAGGGCAGCACGCCCAGTTCATTGTCACTGATTCTGAATTGAAGGTGATCGACCTGAACAGCAGCAACGGAACCTTTCTTAACAAAGATCCGCTGCCTCCCAATGACATCCACGAAGCCCCGATAGGCTCCTCCATAAATATAGGGGAAGTTGAAATATTTGTAAAAGGCCCGGCGTCTTCGCCGGCAACGGCGGAGACGTCGGAAGCTCCGCCTTCCTCTGTTCATCACATGCAAAAACCTGACCCGAAACGGCAGGAAGAGTTAACCTCTCGAATCAAGGCGGCGACGATTGCTGCTGAGAAAAATGAGAAAAGTGATTCGATTCCTGTGCTGAAAATATCCGGCATATCCGCCGAAGCCAGGCCGCTTGTTCAAGAAATAAAAAAGCGGGCGCATGTTGAACTGCTCAAACGCTTGAACCTGAAACGGATGGCATTGTCCGGCACTTCTGAGAACGATTTGACTGAAAAGGCAAAAACGACAATACACGAGATTTTGTCGGAACTGTCAATCCCGCTTCCGCCCGGAGTGAATCCTGAGATAATAGAAAAAGAGCTTGTGCATGAAGCCATAGGCCTCGGTCCGCTCGAAGACCTTATAGAGATGGACGACATCACTGAAATAATGGTGAACGGCCCGGATCAGGTATATGTCGAACATCATGGAAACCTTCTGAAAACAGACACGGCTTTTGCCGACAATCATCAGGTCATGGCCGCTATCGAGCGCATTGTCTCTCCGCTCGGACGCCGCATAGACGAAAGCTCCCCGATGGTGGATGCCAGATTGCCGGACGGCTCCCGTGTCAACGCAATAATTCCGCCTCTTTCGCTTGTTGGCCCTTCTATAACCATCCGTAAATTTTCCAAGATACCGTTTCAAGTTGACGACCTTATCAAGTTCGGCTCGATTTCGTCTGAAATGGCACAATTTCTGAAAGTATGCGTGGAAATAAGAAAAAATATCATTATTTCCGGCGGAACCGGCTCGGGGAAGACTACTCTTCTCAATGTGTTGAGCTCTTTTCTTCCAAATAAAGAGAGAATAGTGACAATTGAGGATGCGGCCGAGCTTCAGCTTAGGCAGGATCACGTTGTTAGGCTTGAGTCAAGGCCTCCGAATATCGAGGGCAAAGGCGAAATTTCCATCCGCGATCTGGTGAGAAACTCACTGTGCATGCGTCCCGACAGAATTGTGGTCGGGGAATGCCGATCCGGAGAAGCTCTCGATATGCTCCAGGCAATGAACACCGGACACGACGGCTCCCTCACCACCTTGCACGCAAACACTCCGCGAGACGCCATGGCCCGCCTGGAAACGCTTGTCCTTATGGCTGGCTTCGACCTTCCATTGCGCGCAATCCGGGAACAAATAGCCTCGGCCATCACTATAATAGTTCAAATCAACCGCGAAAGAGACGGTTCGAGAAAAGTGACGCATGTGAGCGAAATAACCAAGATGGAAGGCGAGATCATCACAATGCAGGACATATTTGTGTTTAAACAGGAAGGCTGGGACAGCAACGACAAGATCACGGGACGATACATCCCGACAGGGAATATTCCTACCTTCATGGAAGACATTAAACGCGCCAAAATAGATTTGGACATATCAATATTCCGCGATGGCAGAGGGTTTTAAATTATGGAATTGAACTACACATGGCTGGCAAGTTTAAGCGCTGGGTTGTCGGTTACTCTGGCAACAATGGTTATTGTGGATTTTTTCGCATATGTTTCCGCGCGTTACAAGGAGCGCTATGTGAAAGAGGCAGAGGTGGAGCTGGATGATGTTCTCCTGCAAATGCCGGCTGGAAAAATTTTTGACTTGAGTCTGGCGGTAAGCGCCCTGGCGGCTTTTCTTTCCATGGTAATACTGGGTATGATGAGCTCTGAATGGTCCTGGTCAAAAGGAATATTTATTGCATTTATTGCGGGAGGCTTTTCATTTTTTACCCCCAGATTGTATCTGAGGCATCTGCACAAAGTCAGGATGATTCGTTTTAACGAACAGCTTGAGGACGCGCTGTCGTCCATGAGCAGTTCTCTGAAGGCAGGCTTCAGCATAAATCAAGCGATTGAAGTTGTGGCGGATGAAAACAAGCGTCCTATTTCTGTGGAATTCAGGCTCCTTGTTCAGGAGATACGCCTTGGCGTCCCGCTTGATGAGGCGCTGCAAAAAATGGTAAACCGGCTTGACTCCCCTGATTTTGAATTGGTTTCAACCGCAATTATAACCGCAAGACAGACAGGCGGCGAACTTACAGCCATTCTTGAACGTCTGGCTTCTGTTATCCGTGAGCGCATGAGGATAAACGGCAAGCTCAGAGCGCTGACCGCTCAGGGGAAATTGCAGGCATATATGATATCCGCCATGCCTTTTCTTTTGCTGATAGCAATGTCATATATAGCGCCTGACATGATGAGTGGATTTTTCAATGCCACAGCAGGAATCCTTCCAATAGGAATACTTCTGCTGGTGGGCGCGTTCGGAATGGTCGTTATCGGTTTTTTCGTGATAAAAAAAATAACAACTATAGATATTTAGCATTATGGGAACCGGTTATCTTACAATTTTAGCTTCATTGTCATCAGGCATTGCAGCCGGCTGCTGTTTTCTGGCGTTTATAGGCTTCATGGAAAAAGTTCAGTTGGAAAAGCAACTGAAGGCGGATGTGAAAAGTTTGCCCATGCTTATAAAATTATTCATGCCGCTGACCCCCAACCTTAATTTCATGGTAAAGTCACAGGCATTTGATGTGATGCGCGGAAAAGTTGAAGAACTTATCCTTATGGCAGGATTCGACGAAGCTATAAGTCCGAACCAGTTCATAGCGGTGCGGATGCTTTCCAGCCTGCTCGGCATTGGCTTTGCGGTTCTCTTTTTCAGCGTAAATCCAGCAATGGGAATTCTGCTGGGCCTGCTCCTTGTAGCATATCCCTCGCTATGGCTGAAAAGCACAATAAAAAAGCGCCACCTTGAAATTCTAAAAGCCCTGCCAAACGTCCTTGACTTGTTGACGCTTTCTGTCGAAGCCGGGAAAGATTTCCTGACAGCTTTGCGCGAAATACTCACCCGGCGCAAAGAAGACGCTCTTGGCGAAGAATTAAGGAGAACTCTTCAGGAAATTCAACTGGGCAAGCAACGCCAGAAGGCCCTTAAAGAGCTGATACAACGCGTAAGACAGCCTGATTTGACCTCAGTTATAAACGCCATTATTCAGGCGGAAGAGCTTGGAGTGAGCATAGCTCAGCTCCTGCGAATCCAGGGCGACCAGCTCAGAGGGAAGCGCTTTTCCAGAGCTGAAAAACTGGCAAATGAAGCGCCTGTGAAAATTCTTATCCCAGTTGTAATGTTTATATTTCCGCCAGTGTTCATAATTCTTATGGGGCCTATTCTTATACAAGCAATGAAAACACTTATCAAATGATTTACAATATCACTAAAAAAAAGCGTCTGGCTTGCAAGCCGATTTATGCGAGAGGCATTTTTATGAGAGGACGCGGGATGATTGGAAGAGATTTTTCCGATTTCGACGCTATGGTATTTGAAGATTGCAACAGCATACATACTATGTTTATGGGGATTAATTTGGATGTCCTGTTTGTGGACAGAGAGAATAAAATCTGCGCTTTGAAACGCGGCTTGAAGCCCTGGACTCCTCTTGTTAAATGCGCAACGGCCTTTCTGACAATAGAGCTGCCGGAACACGTCATAGAGTTGACAGGCTCCGAAATCGGCGACGCAATCGATCTTATGGCGGAGTTGACGAAATCGGAAATAGAAAAAGCCGCGGAAGAAGAGTTGATTCAATCGGCGGAAACAGCAATAACATTTAGCGAGAAAGACTAATGAATATTTATTTTTTAAACGGCCCCAGGGCGGGCGAAGAAATGAAATTGAATCCTCCGAGCGTGACATTGGGGCGTGAAACCGACAACGATATAAATCTGCTAGTTGGCGGCGTCTCGCGTTACCACGCAAAAATAGAATTCAATAAAGGCGAGTGGATAGTAAAAGACGCTGGCAGCACGAACGGAACAAAAGTAAATAAAACGCTGATAACTGAGCCCTTCAAATTGGCTATGGGCGACATTATTTCATTGGGTGACCAGGATATTCGCTTTGGAGAAGTCCAGAAAAACGAAAAGCCGACAGCGTTGGCTCCGCAAGAATCAGCCTCGGAAAAGCCAGCGACCCAGGAGCCGCCAGCCCAGGAGCCGCCAGCCCAGGAGGCGCCAGCCCAGGAGCCGCCGACTGAAGAATCTGTGTTTTCTCCGATGCCAGACCCTATAATAAAATCGCCGGAGCCTATAATAAAATCGCCGGAGCCTGTTTCTCCTCCCTCACCAGATCAATCTCCAATGATATCGTCGACTTCGCAGACTATTGCCGATGCGTCAAACACTGATGCGGGAGGAGCCCCGAAAAGCTTTTTTGACGAACTGAAATTCGGGCAGCCTGAAACAGGCGACGCGTTAAAAAACGATGGCAATCTTTTCAATAAAATGAATTTTTTTGGGACAAAGAACCCAGACGAAGAGCAAGGCGGAGAAGATAAAAGCGCGAAAAAAGGCATCAAAAAGCGGTCGAATATTCTTTTCTATGTCATTGTCATAGGAATGGCTGTCATATTTGTGTCTATTTTTATAATGACACAAAAGACAAACTCAAAGCGAATATCAAACACAGGCGGCGCGAAGGCCGCCAAAAAGGCAAGCGCCTCCTTGATTCTTTCCTATCGAAAGCAAATCACGTCTCCGGACAATATATTCTGCTTTTCACTCAGCATTGAAAACGGCTCCGCCGCTTTTTCTCTGGACGATCTAAAAACGCAGCGGCATTATTCAAGGAAGGTGGCTAATGTTGACGAAGCCCACTTGGAGCCCCTTGTTGAAACAATAAAAAACTCCAACTTTATGAGCTTGCAGTCGGAAGCTCCGGGAATGCCGCAAAACGGCATAGACGATGTCAGGAGCATGATAATAGCCAATGAAAACAATCTGAATGAGATCACAATAAAAAACTCATTCGCGCCAAGCTCTTTTGAACAGATTGAAGCAGCCGTGGACGAGTTTGCAGAGCACTATGGATTGCGCACAATCTCTCTGACGCCGAAGGAAATGAAGAATGAAGCCGAAAAAGCTTTCCATAAAGCGGAGCAGTTGTTCCAGAATTACGCGGCAAACCCCGCAAATATTCGGGAAGCGATAGTAAGGTACAAAATAACAGTTGAAATGCTTGCCCAGTTTGTGCCAAAGCCAAAAATGTGGGACATAGCCCGCAAAAAACTGCAGGAGGCTCAGGCCATTCAGGACAGTATCCGGAAGGAGCTGTATTTTGACTTTGAAAGGAGCAAAAGGCTTAATGAACTGAGCAACGCGCGCGATATATGCGTAAAGTTAATGCAGTTGGAGGCCCCTGACAGCAAACGCTATAACAAAGCCCGAGAGTACAAGGTGGCTCTGGACAAAATACTAATGAAGAGGAAGAAAAAATGAACAGGCTGATTAATATATTCATGCTTCTGGCAATCGCAGTCATTCTTGCGACTGTTTCCGGATGCGACCAGAAAAAGAAATCCAAAAAAGCGTCTTTGCAAATAGATTCCATACCGGAAGGCGCCAAAATATTCATTGCCAACGAAGAAGTCGGAACTACCCCTTTTAAAACAAAGGCAAACCCCGGGACATACATCTTTAAGCTTCAAAAATTGAACTACAATCCGACGTGGATAAAAATAACCTGCTCTAAGCAAAGCAAAAAATCAGTGGAAGTCCCTCTTATTCCAATTACGGCGTCAGCTTTGTTAAGAAGCTCCCCATCGAAAGCCAAAGTTATTATTGACGGCAAGGTGGTCGGCGAAACTCCGCTGGCCCTGCATGACCAGACTGTTGGCAAATACACAGCAATCCTTGAAAAGCATGGCTATGTCAGACGCAAAATTTCATGGACGGTAACAGGTATTCGTCCACAATCGGTGTTTGAAAAACTTTCCTCCAACTTGGGAACGCTTGCAATAAATACAAATCCCACGCGCGCCAATATATTTATAGACGGCAAAGCGCGCGGCTATACGCCGTTCCGCGGAGAGATTGAAAACGGCAAGCATACAGTGCGCATAACCAAAAATGGATATGCCTTATATGAACAGGCTTTAACAATCCCCAGAAACAAAAAAATATCAAAAACAATTAATTTGCAAATACTGCCTGGATCGATTGAGGTCAAATCAACCCCGCCCGGCTCCGCTGTTTTTGTCAATGACAGACAATATGAAAATACTCCCGCAACCATAACAAATCTTAAGCCAGGAGTTTATGATGTGCGCATAGAAAGGCGCGGCTTTGACCCGGTGTTGCGCAAAGTGACAGTTCATGCAGGCCGAAAAATGACAGTGACGACCCAAATGGACAGCAATACAGGACGCATTCATCTGGCGACAACGCCTCCGGGAATAACAATTTACCTTGATGGAAAGCTGATAGGAAAAACAGTAAAAGGCGAGCATAAGAAAATATCCAAGGTCTTTGTGATAAACAATGTCAGCATGGGGAGTCACACTGTGACAGCCGCTCATAAAAGAGCCATTCCCAACAGGAGAGACTATAAGCTGCGTGTCAAAAAAGGGGAAACCAAGAGGCTTAAAAACATCAAGATGTGGATAGCCGACGCAGTGCTTTATCTTAAAGATGGCAAACGAATGGAAGGGCGTTTGGCTTCTGAAAACCCCCTATACATCATGTTCGAAATAGAGCCGGGCGTAACTCAGCATTACGAGCGCAAGGAAATAAAAAAACTGGTTCCATTGCAGTACGAAGAATAAATTTGGCGGGGATCAATTCTTGCCGTCAGACTGTGTGTTAATGAACGCTTTCAGCTCCCTTGCCAGTTCTTCGGGCAATGCAAGAGGCTCAGACTTTTCCGCAATATCCAGAACCTGTTTTGCCCTGTGCATAAAAGTATGTCCGCCAATAATCGTTTCCCGCTGTTGTTTGGCCGTGGCGTTTAACAGTTCAGGATCATTAAGCAGTTTATCAATGAGGGAGCGGCAGTCGTCTCCAAAAGACGGCGGTTGCTTGTCTCCAAACAAATCTTCCAACGCTGGCTTATAATTGGTCACGAGGGCGCAGCCTGAAGCCATTGCGTTAAAGAGCGTAAAGTTGGCTGAATTGAGGTTCTGGGGATTTGAGACATCGAGGCAGATTTTAGATTTATTATAAACCTCGTTCAATTCAGCCTCAGTCGCAAGGCAGCCCTTATAGTATTTATGATACTCGGGGCATTCTTCCCAGAAGCCTGTCCACGGTCCGAATATTGCGACATTAAGACCTTCGAGCTGTCGCAATGCGTTCAATCTCGGCGCAGAAGAAAGACCGGTGATGACAACGTCATATTCCTTTTTCAAATCCATGGGAAAGAAAAGCGTCTCATCAGTGCACAAAGGAAGGTATATATTTTTTATCCCGCATTTATTCCATTTGTCCGCGCATCCTTTGTCAGACTGAAAAATGACTCCTTCCCGCAAGATAGAGTCAAGCTTTTCATCGTCATCGGCCCAATACTGGACAAGTCTGGCATTTAGAAAGTGCGCCAGATTATATCCAGCCTCTCCCATATTGATCACGGATTGGCCTGAATATCCCATAATCATATCGTAAGCGCCTAGAAACGGCTCCTTTGCTCCCAAATCAGTGACAAAATGCCCCATGCGCCTGAAAGCGGCGACAAAGCCTTTCATTATTTTGGGCCCGGCATGGCCGGGCATATAATTAATCAGAATATTCATTAATAATCAACTTTTAGAATGCGCCTGTGTATTATTTTTTATTTTTCCAGTCCAAAGCGCCCACTGGACATTCTTCTATGCATGCGCCGCAATCTTTGCATTCAAGAGGGAGAACCTTACCGAAGGCTGTCTCAACTCTAGTGTAAAAGCCGCGTTTTTTAAGGCTGAAAAGGTTTTGGTTGACCACTTCAGCGCATATTTTTACGCATGTTCCGCACTTGATGCATTTCATTCGGTCATGGATGATTTCAGGATGCCTGTTGTCATATCCCTGCAAAGCCTTTTCGCCTTTAATGGCGTCCGTGCTCGCGCCGTATTCCTCGGAATGCTTCTTGAGTTTGCAATCCGATTTGGCGGTGCAACTGCACTCCACGCAGCGCTCGCCCTCTTCCGCCAAGTCTTCCTTTGAGCAAGTAATGGAAACTTCGTCAAATGTTCCCGTTCTTTTATCCATGTCTATAAACTCCAAAGGAACGCGCTCTTCATTGGAAACGTCCTTAAGGAAAACCAGGTCATCTTTTGCCAGGCTGCGCCAGTGTCCGCGCGAGACAAGAACCTGGCTTGGCTCCTCATGTTTTCTGTCAGCAAAGAAATCGCTTATGGCAAGCGCAATTTTTCTTCCGCCTGTCACGCCTTCAACAACAGTCGCGGCTCCGCTCACACAGTCGCCTGCGGCAAAAACATTATCCGCCATCATGCCTGTGTCAGGGCAAACGTTTATGTTCCCCCATTTGTTTGTGCTCAAGCAGTCCGGAGCGTCGGTTGCCTGTCCGATAGCGGCTATGACTGTATCGGCTTCGGCATCAAATTCAGAGCCTTCTATTGGCATCGGCCTTCTTCTGCCGGAAGCGTCCGGTTCTCCCAGCTCCATTTTCTGGCAAGTCAGGATAAGCTTTTCGCCTTCTTTTCTGAGTTTCAGCGGAGCTGTCAGGAATTGAAATTTGACGCCTTCCTCTTTGGCTTCAAGTATTTCTATATCTTCCGCTGGCATCTCTTTTTCCGTGCGCCTGTAGAAGCATGTCACATCTTCGCTTCCGAGTCTGACGGATGTTCTGAGGCAGTCCATGGCAGTGTTTCCTCCGCCAATGACAATGGTTTTTCCGGGATTTTCGCCAGACCAGTCCTTCAAGGCAATTTTCCCCAGCCACTCAATGCCTTGTTCGGCAAGCTCTTCGCCTTCGGCTCTCATTAAGCTGGGCTTCCATGAGCCAAGAGA
Organism: uncultured Victivallales bacterium; assembly: GCA_964651145.1. GTDB lineage: Bacteria > Verrucomicrobiota > Lentisphaeria > Victivallales > GWF2-45-14 > CAZYVR01. The sequence goes on from CAZYVR010000011.1 coordinate 21,043, forward strand.
GACTGCGACTGCGTCATAGTCTTTTTTCAGGCCATCAAGGGTGATGTCTTTGCCGAGCTCTTTATTCTGTTCAAATTTTACTCCCATTTTGCGGAAATGTTCAATTTCTCTTTCGAGTATTGCTTTGGGAAGGCGATATTCGGGGATGCCGTATCTAAGCATTCCGCCAGCCTTCGGCATCTTGTCAAAGATGACAGACTCAATGCCTTCGAGTCTCAAGTAATAAGCAGCCGCAAGTCCTGCCGGGCCTGCTCCAATAATGGCAACTTTTTTGCCGTTGAGTTCCGGCAATTCCTCCATGTATTCGTCAAAGAACAAATCAGCGGCAAGACGCTTAAACTCGTTTATGGCCACGGGCTTTCCTGTGACGTTCTTGCGGCAGTCTTTCTCGCAAAAGCGCGGGCATACTCTGCCGATAGTCATTGGCAACGGAATGCGTTCTTTAATAATTTTGAGAGCGCCCAGGAAGTCCCCGTTTTTTCCAGCCCTCACATATTCTTCAACTGCGGCGTGAGCGGGGCATGCGATTGTGCATGGAGCCTCGCAATCGCCGGAATGCTCCGAAAGGAGCAAGTTCAGCGCCGAGCGTCTCATTTCTGAGACTTCTTCCGAGGAAGACTCGTATTCGGCCCCGTTCATTGGATATGCCGAGCATGAAGGCATAAATTTGCCTGTTTTTGTGTCTTTCACCACGCAAACGAAGCAGGATGTGGTGTGGGAAATTTTTTCATTGTGGCAAAGAGTGGGGATGGCTATGTTGTTTTCCGCCGCTATTTGCAGGATTGTTTTATTTTTTTCGGCTTCGATTTTTTTGCCGTCTATTACTATATTGATATTATCCACAGTTAACCTCCGCGTCGCTGTAAAATCCTTCGCCCCTTTTAACTCGGGATATTGCATTTTTGGGACAAACCTCGATGCATGTGTTGCATCGGGTGCATTTTGAGTTGTCTATAATGAAATCGTCGCTGACGGCGTTGACTGGGCAATTTTTAATGCAAAGCTTGCATTTTATGCACTTGTCCTGATTGACCGTCAGGTCAAGCAATGCGTTGCACTGAAGAGCCTCGCACTGTTTGTTGTTTACGTGATTTTCGTATTCGTTTCTGAAGTATCTCAGGGTGGACAATACCGGATTGGGCGCGGTCTGTCCCAGCCCGCACAGCGAGCCTTTTTTGATCTTCACAGATATGTCCTCAAGGAATTCGATGTCTTCCTGAGTTCCTTCCCCGCCGGTAATCCTTTCGAGGCTTTCGAACATCCGTTTGGTGCCGACACGGCAGAAAGTGCATTTTCCGCATGACTCCCTGTGTGTAAAGTCCAGGAAATAGCGCGCGGTCTCAACCATGCATCTGTTTTTGCCTATGACAATCAGGCCGCCTGAGCCCATAATGGCGCCGAGCGCTCCGAGTGAATCGTAATCCACCGCCACATCGAAATGTTCTACGGGAATGCAGCCGCCTGAGGGGCCTCCGGTCTGGACAGCCTTTACATTGTTTCTGTCGGCTCCGCCGATGTCAAAAACTATTTCAGCGAGCGTTATGCCCATGGGGACTTCCACAAGTCCGGGATATTCCAGATCGCCTGCCAGCGCAAAAAGTTTGGTTCCCTTGCTTTTTTCGGTTCCCAGGCTGGCATATGCTTCCGCGCCTTCGGCGATGATGATTGGAATATTTGCGAAAGTCTCGACATTGTTAATCATGGTCGGATAGCCGGACCAGCCTTTGTCGGTCGGGAAGGGAGGCCGATATCTGGGCGTGCCTCTTTTCCCTTCGAGGGAGGCAATCAGGGCGGTTTCTTCTCCGCACACAAAAGCTCCGGCGCCTTCTTTTATGATAATGTCAAGAGTTCTTCCATTGATATTTTCATTCAGCTTGCGCTCTTTTATCTGATTAATGGCAATGCTCAGATTTTTTATTGCCAGAGGGTATTCCGCGCGACAGTAAATAAACAGCTTGGTGGCTCCGGTTGCGTGAGCGGCAATAAGCATTCCCTCAAGCATTTGATGAGGAACGCTTTCCATGAGGGAGCGATCCATGAAAGCACCGGGGTCTCCCTCGTCCGCGTTGCATATCAAAATTTTCTCTTCAGCCTCTTTGGCTGCGAGGAAAGACCATTTAATCCCGGTCGGGAAGCCGCCGCCGCCGCGTCCTCTAAGGCCGGATTTTTTCACTTCGTCGACCACGTCGGCGGAACTCATGGAAATAGCTTTTGTCAAGGCTTTGTATCCGCCTTCGGTCATATATTCGTCAATGTCCGTTGGAACAATTTTCCCTGCCAAAGCTGTGACTTTCAGGCATTCTTTTTGAGTCCGTTCGCTGCGAAGCTTTAAGCATGCTTCAGTGTCGCATGCGAGGATTTTGTCCAGCAATTCCTGTTTGGGCTCAACATTGCCATAGAGAAAGGAGCCCGATGCAGTTTCAATTTCCACAAGCGGCTCGGCATAGCAATGCCCTATACAGCCAACTTCCTCTATGCGCGTGTCTTTCAGGTTTTCCCTGAGGTACTTGAGCACTTCATCCGCTCCGGCAGCCAGTCCGCAGGACGCAGTGCCGATCTTTATCATTTTTATATCAGGCGCGTTCATTTGTTTCTATATTCCTTAAGGATTTTGATCATTGATTTTCTGTCCAGCTTGCCAAAGACCTTGCCATTGACGCTCATAACTGGCGCAAGGCTGCAGCATCCCAGGCAAGCCACTGTTTCCAGGGAGAAAAGGCCATCCTTGTCGGTTTCGCCGTTGTTAATGTTCAATTCAGTGGATACCCATTCTATAATAAGTGAGCTGCCTTTGATATGGCAAGCTGTCCCATCGCAAACGCTTATCTGGTATTTTCCCGGTTGAGTCCTTTTAAATTGCGCGTAAAATGACACAACTCCCTCAACTTCCGCCTCGGGCATTGAAAAATATCCGGCCACTGCCTTTATTGCATCATCAGAGATAAAGCCCGCGTGCTTCTGCACGCTTTGAAGCCCTTTTATCAAATAGCTTTTCTCTTTTCCCATTTCTTCCAGACAAGCATAATTGCCATCCATCGTATTCTCTCCATCTTGCATAATATTTTCAAAATAAAATTTATCTGTATAAACAATAAACAGAACCGCTAATTTAGCACCGAATTAAAGCTTTTTAAAATTTTCAGCGCGAAAAAAATGATAAGCTGTGAAAATAATAACTTTGACGCTTGAAAGTCCGGCGCGACAGAATAGTTTGTAGCTGAAAGCATCAATAAAAATGAGGTGTGCATGTTCTTTTTGAAAATTTTCTTTTCAGCGACTCTAATGTTTGCGTTGTTTTTTCCGACATCTGGCTCAGAAAACACGATTAAGCTCTTTGAGGACTTAAAGGGCAAGCTTGATATATATTGCGCGCCGGAACTGATGCCTGTTCTTCAGGAAGCCGCCATGGAAATAGTAAAAAGCAATTCCTCCATCAAGATAAGCCTGAATAAGTCCTCCTCCACTAAGGGCCTGGACAAATTGAAAAAAGGGCAGATAGATCTGGCAATAACTGACATCCCCGTCAAAGATTCAGGCTTTAAAAGCAATTTTTTTGCCATTAACGGGGTTGCTGTCATTGTCAACAAAGACAATCCGGCATGGGATATGACAATAGAGCAAGTTCGCGACATATTCACAGGCAAAATAAAAAACTGGAATAAGATATGCAGGCTGACCGCTCAGATAAATATATGCTCGATGAACAAAGAAAGCCTCAACTCGCTCCTGTTCCGCAAAATAATGCTGAATGGTGAAGCAGTATCCGAAACAGCCACAAGAGTTTCCTCTGAAAAAGGCATGAAGATACTGGCAATGGCAGATCCAAAAGCAATCGGTTATATAAACATCAGCCTTCTGGATGACAAAGACAAGCCAGTCAGAATAAACGGGCAGGCGCCTTCGGAAAGAAACGTTCTCAAAGGCAGGTACAAATATGTCTGCAAATATTATGTCTGCACGACCGCCAGCCCATCGCATCTGACCAGCCAGTTCATAAAGTTTATGCTAAGCAAAAAAGGCAGAAGCATTATTGGGAAAAGCAATTTTCTGCTTCCACAAAAACAACAACAATGAAAAATACGCCGGAAAAAACAATGCGATACATAGACCTGTTCTGCGGAATAGGCGGATTTCGATCCGCAATGGAAAACGCGGGGAAACAACTGGGTCTTGAACTTGAGTGCGCTCTGTCCAGCGACATCGATCAGAAGTGCCAGGACGCTTACGAAGCCAATTTCGGAGAGCGGCCGATTGGCGACATATCAAAGGCAAACCCAGAGAAAGACATTCCTGATCATAATATATTGCTTGCAGGCTTTCCCTGTCAGCCGTTCAGCATTCTTGGACATCGTCGCGGCTTTGAAGACACTCGCGGCACATTGTTTTTTGAAATAGCAAAGATCCTCGCCGCAAAAAAGCCAGAGGCCTTTGTTCTGGAAAATGTAAAGCTGCTGGCTGGCCACAACAAAGGGAAAACTCTGAAAATAATAATGGAAACCCTCAAGGAACTCGGATACCATGCTCAGTGGAAGATATTCAATGCCTTGAATTTCGGGCTTCCACAAAAAAGAGAGCGAATATTCATAGTGGGATTTAAAACGAAACCGCCAGTCGCCTTCAAATGGCCTGAAGAAAATATGCCAATGACGCCGCTGTCTGAAATACTCGAGAAAAATATTCCTGAAAAATACTTCGCGGCGGAGCACATAAGGCTGAAGCGCCTGAGCAAGCAAAAACAAACCAAGGAGCCGACCGTCTGGCATGAAAACAAATCAGGAAATATAAGCGCGCTTCCTTACTCATGCGCATTGCGCGCAGGAGCTTCGCACAATTATCTGCTGGTTAACGGAGAAAGGCGCTTCACCCCGCGCGAAATGCTGAGACTTCAGGGCTTCCCGGATTCATATAAGATAACTTGCTGTTACACGCAAACGCGCAAGCAGGCGGGAAACAGTCTGCCGGTTCCCATGGCTCAGGCAGTGATAAAAGAAGTTTTTCTTGCCATGGGATTGACGAAAAAGGCAAAGACAACAACGGCTGTATAATTTATGGACACAATGTCGCCCAAAGAACGCTCAAGAACAATGGCGCGAATAAAATCATCGGGCAATCGCTCCACGGAGCTGAAGGTTATTGATCTTTTCAAGAAAAACGGCATAAAAGGATGGCGGCGGAAATATCCAGCCTTTGGCAAGCCAGACTTTGTTTTCACTAAAGCTAAATTGGCTGTCTTCGTGGACGGATGCTTTTGGCACGCATGCCCGAAACATTGCAGAATGCCTGAAACAAACAAAGAGTATTGGACAAAAAAGATCGGAAGAAACAAGGAGCGCGACAAACTGACAGCAAAGGAACTCCGCCGAAAGGGCTGGATTGTTATCCGCATTTGGGAGCATGAGTTGAAAAGCAAGACAAAATCGCCTAAAATAAGAAGAATCGAAAAATTGACGAAGGCAATATGAGCAAGAAAATATTTTTTATAACCGGCACTGGAACCGATGTGGGCAAAACAATCGCCACAGCCGGAATAGCAGGATTATGTGTCAGTTCCAAAATGACAACCGCGGCAATGAAGCCAATTCAGACAGGGAGCTCCGAATACGAGGGTGATATTGCGACAATAAAAAAAATTGTAGCCGGCCTTTATCCGCTCCCGCCGAAACTTGAATGCCCATACACTTTCCCTTTTCCTGCGTCTCCTCATCTGGCGGCAAGGGTCGCGGGACAAAAGATTGAGCCTGAAAAAATTCTTGGAGCAATAGAAAAGATCAGGGCAATAGATGAAATAGACGCTCTCTTGATCGAAGCGGCAGGCGGTCTTCTTGTTCCGATAAATGGCTCATACACAAATCTGGATCTGATAAAGGACGCAAAAACACCCGCAATCCTTGTGGCATCGGCCGGGCTTGGCACAATAAACCACACACTTCTCAGCGTGAACGCGCTAAAAAATGCAAATATCGAAATAGCAGGCATAATAATAAACAAAATGCCAAAAGCTCCAAAGATGATAGAAAAAGACAATCTGATAATAATCGAAGAACTCAGCGAAATTCCAATTCTGGCCGTAATCGAAGAAACTGATGATTTTGGCCCAATGCTGCTTAGTCAATTTGAAACTGAAAAGCTCAGACAACTGCTACTGTCATAATTATCCTTGACAAAGCAAAATAAAAATGGTATAGATAAATTTTGCAGTTGCCTCTATATTTTTAAAGGATCTATTATGACCAAGCTCTTTTTTGCCGCAAGCATATTCTTCATTGCCGTTGCTTCAAACGCGCTCAACCTTCAGAAATGTCCATGGGAGCTTCAACTCGACCCCACGGGAAAAAAAAGCATTGAGGACATAAAAAAGTCTCCAGCCTCCGCCTGGAAGCAGGTTCAGCCAGCCATATGCTGGGACGCGCAAGGGCTCAAGTTGCCGAGAAATAAAGAGAATGGGCAGAGAGTGGGATGGCAACGATGCAAATTCACAGTTCCAAAAGATTATGACATCATAAAACCTTTGTTGCACATAGGCGCAATAGATGACTTTGACACAACATGGCTCAACGGGAAAAAAATAGGATCAACCGGATCCGACACTCCATCTTACTGGAGTTCCGCTAGAAAATATCCTGTTCCTGAAGATCTCCTCCTAAAAGGCGCTGAGAACACGCTTTTAATCCGCGTGACAGACTTGAGAGGCGATGGCGGAATAGCCAGCCTGCCGCTGGAAATAATAGACGGCTCAAAAATAAAAACGGCAATTGAAATTCCGAATCCTATGAAAATGCGCATGTACCCGCAAGTAATAGAAGTCGAATTTGCCACAGAAGAAGAAGCCAAAAAAGCAACGCTTGTTTTTGCTTCCTTATTTGAGGACAAGCAATGGGCTTTTTCCGCAAGGTGGGACGATAACAGTTCCCAAAATCTCCCAATACGGGATTTAATGGAAAAATACGGCTTTAAAGGCACGTTTTATTTATATTCAACTTTCCGCGGCAATCCCAAAGGCTACCCGAAAACAGGAAAAGATTATGCGCTGAAACTCATAAAGGGAGGCTTTTCAATCGGCGGACACAGCATGACCCATCCGCCGTTTTCAACAATCCCGCGCAATGAGATGTTCTATGAATCAGCCGCAATAAAAGTGGAGCGCGAAACTGACACAAATATGCCAATAAACTCCTTCGCGTTCGCGGGCGGCAATTATCGCAACCCTTATGACAGAAACGCTCACCGTGACATCGGCGAGGCTTTGGCGCGTTGCGGATATCATCACAACACCTACAATGGTTTTGTCTCAAAGGACATGGGCGTCATGCCAAAAGCCACCTCGTCAGTCTTGAATGTCTGCCCCGGCGACCGCGACTCAGACTGCAAAAAATTCGACTCGCAAGTGGATCAATGGCTTAAAAACAAACGCCAGAAAAAAGCAAACCCCAACATGACTCTCGGAATTCATGTGTGGCACACCAAAGATGGTTGGGCCAATCTTGAGAAGAGCCTGAAAAAATACGCAAATCGCCCGGATTGGTGGTATTGCAACCAGAACGAATACGCAGCATACAGATATCAGCTCCATCACTCAACGCTGAACAAAATATCGCAAAAAGGAAAAGTATGCAGCTACAAGCTGACGCGTCCGAATGCCGCAGATTCAGGCAACAACGTTCCATTGACAGTAAAAGTCAAAGACGCGTCCGCCACTTCTGTGAAGATAAACAGCAAAAAGACTCAAATAAAAAACGGCAAATTCAATGTAATGCACGATGCCTTGCAAAAAACGCCAACTGCCATAGACGCAATCCAGAATGCTGAAAATTTGACGGAGCCGGACAACTCGCATGTCAGCGGAAAATTTCCCGGCATCAGATTTTTCCTGTATTTCGACAAAACAAAAAAATGTTTAAAATTGACGGCTGAAAACAAGTCAAAGGAAGCCTTGGCAAATATCCGCGCAATGTTTCGCCTCCCGCTTGTTTATACAAAAGGGTTTTGCGCAATGAAATTGAAAGACCTTGCTCCTGGCGGCAAGGAAACAATGACCCTGGCCCTTGGCAAAACAAGAGAAGAGCCTGAGTTTCAGGATGGCAGAGCATACTTTGTGGCGCAAATTGATTTTACTCAGGGCGGCAAAATAGGCAGATTATACGCGACAGCGCGCGAAAACAAAAAACTGGAGCCTCTTGCCTGTCCTAGAGATTTGGCATATGTTCTGGCGCCTGTTCCAGAAAACGAAATAGATTTGAAAGCCATTCAGTCCATGTCTGAGCCAGGCGGAAAACTGCTCCCGGTCAATGGACGCAAATGGCGTGCGCCTTCGCCCAAAAGATCAAGCATGTGCGCTCGCGAATATGTGGATTTGAGCTTGATCGGCAAAGCCGACCGCCAAATCGTCAAAAAAGGCAAATATTGCATGGTTGTCAGCCTTGATTTTATATGTAAAGATCCACAAACAAAGATTTCTTGCCTGACTTGGAGATTCAAACCTCAATTTTTGTTCGCAAACGGCAAAGAGTCTCCCCAAATAAACACTTTGTCAGGCATGCGAAAAGGAAAAAACAGAATAATTCTTCTTTTCAAATGCGAGAAGAGACCGCCCGGCAAAATTTTAATAGCGCTAAGGCCACAAAATATTATCAGCTTTGAAAAGCTTCAAAAATAAGCTAAATGTCGATTGCGCGACAGTGCATTGAACTTTTGGCGACTCCATCTGGGGCTGTCATATTTTAAAAACTTCTGTTTTCTGCCGAATATTTCTCCTATGGTTTGAAAAAACTGACAGTTAGGTCTAAATTTCTTGATTTGTGTTTACATTATGAATTGCACCTAACCAAATTAAGGAGAAAAAAAATGGTTAAGATTCTGCATGATAACGATGCTGACCTCGCGGTCTTGAACGGCAAAACCGTCGCTGTTATAGGCTACGGAAGTCAGGGAAGCGCTCAGGCGCTATGCATGAGAGACTCTGGCGTCAATGTTATTATCGGTTCGATTAAAGATGCTTCTTTCGAGCTGGCTCAGTCTGAAGGTTTTGAAGTTATGAGCATTGCTGATGCAGCTGAAAAAGCCGATGTCATCCACATGCTTCTGCCGGATGAGTTCCACGGTCCTGTTTACGAGAATGACATCAAGCAGCACATGAAAGCCGGAAAAACACTCAGTTGCTCACATGGCTTCAATATAGTGTTTAAAGAAATCGTTCCTTCTGCTGACGTCGATGTCATCATGGTCGCTCCGAAAAGCCCGGCCACAGAAGAACGCAAAGCTTTCCTCGAAGGTTTTGGCGTCCCCGGTCTGGTTGCTGTAAACCAGAACCCCAGCGGCAAAGCTCTTGACACTGCTCTTGCTATGGCCAAAGCCATGGGCTTCACACGCGCAGGCTGTCTCGAATGCACATTCGAACAGGAAACATACGAAGACCTCTTCGGCGAACAGAATGTTCTCTGTGGCGGCGTTGTTGACTTGATGAAGGCTGCTTTTGAAGTTTTGACAGAAGCCGGCTATCCGCCGGAAATGGCTTACTTCGAATGCGTGCATGAGCTTAAGCTTATTGTCGACCTCATCTTTGAAGGCGGCATCCAGAAGATGAACGCGGTTATTTCCAATACTGCAGAGTGGGGCGAATACTACAATGGCCCGAAAATCATCACTCCTGACGTTAAAGAGCGCATGAAAGAATCCTTGAACATGATCGAAAGCGGTCAGTTTGCTAAGGAATGGCTCGAAGAGTCCAGAACTGGCGCAAAGAACCTTCTGGCAAAACGCGAAGCCCTCGGCGCGCATCAAATCGAGATTACTGGAAAGAAAATCAGAGATATGTTCGAAAAGAAATAATCCTGTTTTCTGTCTGAAGATATTAAAAAGTCCTCCCTGTTTTTTCCGGGAGGACTTTTTTTGTCGCTGAATTCATTCCAGTTATTAGGCGGCTCCGCCAAAAGTCCTAAAAAATAAAAAAGCCGACGGAGTCGGAATAAAAACTGGTGGCGAAGCCACTTTTAAACCCACTTCGTGGGGGCGACAGCGCGCATGGCGCGTTAAAAGCCTGCGGCTTGTTGGGACGCGAAGCGACAACAAGCTTTATTTCGTTGCAGCGCCAGCTCTCGGGACTTTAGTCTGCGCCATCTTATTAGATGATTGATAGTTTTCGGGCAGTTTATTTCCCGTGTCTTCGAAATACTGTTTCTGACAGCTTTGGCCAGCTCACTGAATAAATCTCTTTTCAGGGCAGAGTGGCAATGTCCAGTTTGGGCACTGCATTTTTTTGCCAGTTTGTCATTTTAAAAGTTGCCATTTTTCCTTTAATTCTATTTCTTTTCCAGGCGCAATATTTTTTGTTGGCCCATGGCATTCAACTTCGATGAAAAGTTTGTTGACATAGAAGTGAGCCGGATAAAATTTGCCCATAAATTCGTTGTCCTCGCTGGGGGTGTAGTCAAATGATTTGATGAAAGTTGTGCCAGAGAACAGGACTTTTATTTGGTTTATTGACGGATATTCCTCCCATCCTATAGATCCTTTTTTGCCAAGGCTTTTCCATAATTTATCAGTCAAATCAAGTCTGAGCCATTTTTTGTCCTTTTTTACAAGAGTATAATAATTGGAGGGACTGAATATATGCTTGGCTGGCGGATTTTTCATTTCGTCAGGCATTATAATGGCCGTGGCCAGGCTGGACTTTACGCGCGTAATTGACCATATTCCGGCCATGTTTGGAAAAGGCGCAATGTTCTTGTTAATATTGGTTATTTCAAGCTCCGGCTTGTCTTTTGACATTTTTATTATGAACTTGTATTGGAGCCAGAACATCCAGCTTTTGGGCGAAGTTAAGAGTATTTCGCCTTCAGCCGGAAACTCTATGCTGTATTTGCTAAAAAGCAACGCTGGGTCGCATGGTATAAAATAGTTCCTGGGTTGCGGACGGGTGAAATGCCCGCCGTTTATAAAGTCTCCCCCTCGCTTCATCAAGTCGGACTTTTTGTATTTGCCGTTTTCGGTGAGGATATTTTCTCCATTTTTCAATTTGAAGCTCATTATCCTTCCGCCAAATTCCGGCAAAATAATTGTCTCGATTTTGCCGTTGCTTATCCAATAGGCATTCTCCCAGCCTTTGTAGGCTTTTCTCTCTATTTTGAAGTTTTTCCACTTGGGCGCGGGCGGATATTTTGGGCAAAGTTTCTTCTCATCTTCTATTTTTTTATGCCATTCTTTTGCTGTGTTTAAAAAGCTTTTTTTGTTCTTGACTTCCAGCTCCGGATTTGCAAAGACCGGACGCTGTCTATGAAAGCCGCTTTTTCCGTATTCGCCGCGCAGTTCCATTTGCTGCTTTCCCTTCAGGTCAATTGACACAGGAATGCCTTTGTCTTTCCAAGCCACTATTTTTCTGAATGCTTCTTTCCTGTCCACGAGAATTATAATCTTTACGAAACTGCCATCTTTGTTTTCCGGATCGCGCTTATATTCTTCATCGTCCACTCCGGCTATTGCCGTAAACTTTAAGGCTTCCCCTGACAGGTTGTAAACAACGCTGAATCCTGTGTGCCCGGCGATTCCTTTTTCGTATTTTGTTCCTGCAATGGATATTTTATTTCCCATAAGATTTTTGTTCTTTGCCGGGAGCCTTCGCCCGTTCCATGTCCAAAAATGGGCAGCGTCAGTCCATGGAACTTCGGTTAAATCCAGGGTTGCAGAAGCAAGAAGACTTGAGCTTGCAATTAGAGCGGTTGACATAAATAAACTTTTGATGAGATTCATTCTTTTATTCTTTCTATTTCAATTCCGTTAATGGCGACATTTCCGCTTAATTCAATGTCTATTATTCCGTCATAGACAGGGATGTTTTTTTCTTCCACGACGAGCGCTCTGGCAAAGCTGCCAGTCATTGCGAATGGATCGATTTTTTCTTTGTGCTTGCGCTGTTCTATCATTAGCTCCAGCAATCTTGCGCCCGGCCTTTTGTTTTTTGAATAGGTTTCGGCAAAGTGCAAATAGACATTGTAGCGTCCTTTTGGAACCGGTATATGATATAGCACATGGTTGCCGTATACTTCTGTCTGGTAAACTCTGTCCATGTCGGTGTTTTCTATCGGAAGGCTGCCGCGATTGACGGGATATGCGTTTTCGTTGCCATATGCCCCCGCTACTTTTTCGTATTTTTGGTCAGGCGCCCACCGATTGCCGCGAGGGTCTGTATATTCTTTCTTGCTCCCGCAAATTATTCTGGCGCGCCCTGTCTTTTTCAGGTCTTCCATAAGTTTGCGTTGTTCTTCGACTGAGGCTAGCTCGTTCTTTACTTCCATTGTTTTGGCAGACACTTCGTAATCGTCAAGCAGATTATAAAGCGCGAACGAGTCATTTTTTGCCAGAGCGTCATACATCTCAGATATTTTGTCGCCAGGAACTTTTCTCAAAAAGTTCTTTACCTTTAATAGATTTACGGCTTGGTTTTTAATGTCTTTAGCTATTTTTTTGTCTCCAAAAGCGAAGTCGCAATTTATTGTGTTTGCGTTTCCTTTTACATCAAAGATTCGCACATCGTTGGGCTTCATTTCCACCAGATATTTTTCTTCCCGGCTGAAGAATCCGGAATCGGATTCCAAGTCGCGGTCATACACCATGTCTCTGATACTTTTGCCCTTTAATTTTATGTGCCCTTTCAGATTAAAAGGACTGTTGTTTATCAGCTTGAGCCATGCGCCGTCAGGCTTTGGCGCGATTTGCGCCACAACTCCGCGCGCGCTGCATGATGGCAGATTTGAAAAATCAGCTTCGGGCATTGCATAGAAGGATTTTGTAAAGCGTCTTAATTGCGCGCTGTAGGCCGTTGTCATATTGCAGTCGAGCCAGGAGTAGAATATTGTGTTTGGCGTGCAGGCCGGAAGAATGTCAACCAGATCGTTCATGCAGTTGTCTTCCACTCCGCGCGCAGTGAATACGCCGCGGCCTGTATGGCTCCAAAGCCATTTTTTTGCTCCATATGCGGGGTTGTCTATTTCGTTTAGGCCCGGGTCATTCAAATATACAGCCCCCAATTTTTTTATTATCGCCGTTGTGCCTGGATTGGTGTTCCAGCCATGCGCTTTGAGCACGTTTTCTTGCGTGAATATTTTAATAGATTCTATCTTTGGAACTATCTGAATGTTTTCGTCTCCGGAATAAAGCTCCAAAGGCATGCCGAACTGCCTGTATGCCAATTTCATTGCGTTGTCTCTGTCAAGGCGCGTTGCTTTTGTGTCGGCAAATGGATTGTTTTCAGGTATTAGAGTTGCCGCCAGGCTGTAAATCTTCCATTTGTTTTTTTGGACTTTCTCTTCAACCATGGCAAAGAAGTCTCTGATCTTTTTTGCGCGCCAGTTAAGCCATGCGTGCTTGTGTTTTCCTGTCAGCAACTGATATCTTTTTTCAAAGCGCCTGATGTCTTTTGACGGAATATTCAGCTTTATTCCTGTTTCTTTTTCAAACAGTCCCACAGTGTAATCGCCGTAGCCCACTTCAATGTTTTCTATGTCGCTAAAGCTTCCGGCAAGGAACCCCGGCATCCACCATAGGCCGTTGACTATGAAGATGCGATTGATTTTTCCGGCGTTTTTATAACGATCGCATATTTCGCCTAGTGTGTCCATGAAGAGTTCGCGAATTTTGGGCTGTAGAAAATTGCCTCCGCTCTGGCTGGCGCTGGCGCTGATGACCTGCCGGCCGTAACGGTCAACCATGTGGTCGCATTCTGCGCCATCCCACATTTTCCTGTCGCTGGTTGTGGCCATGCCAGATGCGTCATACCATGGAGAGCGAACGTATTCAACGCCCAATATCAAATTGATGCTGTTGCTCTCGTACATTTTGGCGGCAAGGTGGACCACGTCAAATTCATCGTTGCTGGAAAAAGTGTTGTGTTTTTTGGATGGAAACGCTCCCTGAGCATACATATAAACGCCTTCAACTGTCATATTGCGTCCCTGAAAACGCATCCATTTGATTTTGCGCTCAATTGCTTTGTACCAGTTGAACCATGCGTCGCGATGCCCGATTTTTCTTATGTCAAGACTGCCCTCCAATGGATTTTCGCTAGCCATTGTCAGTTGCATCACTGATATGCGCTCATTGTGCGAACCGAACATGCGACTGGTTTTGGGAATCTTAAGGGCAGGCAAATCGCCTTCTATTCTGTACACATTTATTTCGCAAGCTGCAGCCGCTGAATCCGGCAGTCCGTTCATAACCATTACTGCGGCGGCGTTGCTTTTGGGGTAATACAGATAGCGCAGTTTGCGTTTTTTGTTTGTTATCGGGAAGCGTTCGCCAGTCAGGCATGTGCCTGTTGCCGTATGTCGTGCCCGCCCATTCGGGTTGTTGCAATACATCAGCGGAAATTGCTCTATTATGCCAGAAAAAATATAGCGTTTGGCGTCATCCGGCACAATAACTTCTATGAGAAACGGCTTGCCTCGGTCCTTCAGTTCTCTTGATTTTTTGTCATAAAGATGAAGGCGGTAGGCAAAATAATCCCAATGCCCTTTGCCTGTCTCACGATAGGTCAGGCTATTTTTGCAGACAACTTTTCCTTTGTTTATTTTGGCGGGACTGTACATCCCGGCATGGTCAATAAATTCGTCTTCTTTGTCAACCGCCTTTGAGCAGTCTATATGCTGTATTAGCTTCAGGCTCTTTTCAAAGTCTTCTTCAAAGTCGGATAACTTCAGCTCTTCCTGCTTTATGGGCCCGACTGAGATAAGCTCCTCGCGGCGTGTCTCAATAATTTTCCCGTTAGAGTCGAGAAGCTCCCATATTAGGCGATATGGCCCCACTGGCAGCGGCTTTAGCTTGAAATCATAGCTTGTGATGTTCCTCTCTACTTTTTGTGACACTGGCTTGACTGTCCTGTCAAGCGTGTCTGTTCCAGCCTTGAATATTTTCAGTTGAGGTTTGTATTTGCCCTTGACTCCTATGGGCAAATTAACTGTGTATTCAGGATGCTTGCCGCAATCAAAAACAGGATATTTCTGACCCATTATTTTCGCGTCTAGCATTCCCATGTGCTTTGGGTTAAATCCAAACGCAACTTTTGTTTTGTAGTCAAAAAAGGTTTTATAGTAATCGCTCAATTTGGGGGTTTTCCATTTTGAGTCATTGTAGGCCGCGTTCATCCAATCCCTGCCGGCCTTGATTGCGCATTTCCATGATTTGTCGCCAAGAAGTCTGGTGATTCCCCCAGTTTTGTCCACAGCCACGCCTTCACAAAGCCAGTGTGGGGTTCCGGTTATCCAGTAGATGAATTCGCGACTGAATGCGATAACATTTTCGCCTTTCTTCAAATACGGCTCAAGGTTTATGGTCGTGAAGTTGCCAGCCGGATATACGCGGTTTCCTTCGCTGACCATCTGGCCGTTTACGTAAAGTTCATAAACTTCGGATGTTTGGAAAGTGGCGTGGGCAAGAATAGGCTTTTCAGGCAGAGTGAATTTTTTTCTAAAATATACGCATGCCGACGATGGGGCAATCTTAATGCTTTTGATCTTTACGGTTGCGCCCGGTGTGTTGCACGTGAATTTAAGCCCGGTGCGGCCCCTGAAACATTTAAGATTTCTAACGAATCCCAGGTCAACTTCATACACATGCTTGCCTTTGCCTTTTATTTTAAATTTTTTAAAGCCTTCGTGCTTGTCATGTCCCGCATAGCAGAATGTCCATGTTGTTTCATCTGCATTTTGCTCCATGACCATTTTCATGCGATAGCGGTCTTTCATATGCTTGCCCCATGAGGCTCCGAACTGGTTGCCTGGCCTGCTTTTGTCATTTGGGATTCCGCCAAATCCAAAATAAAAGCCTTTTTTGCCGCTGGCAAATATCAGATTTCCATCTTTTATTTCGTGTTTGCCTTTGCCATAATATATGTCAAAATCCTTTATTGTTTCTTTGTTGAAGACCAAAGGCTTTCCATATTCGCTTTTGAAAAAATCGGGACCTACCCAGCTCCAGTCCTTTGGCGTTGCTTTTCCGGGCCATGTCATTATTTTGCTGCGCCATGTTTGCTCTTCTAATGGAAAAGTTTTTATTCCCCAGCCGGGAGCTTTTTTGTCATAAATAATCTCTGTGGCCATTGAGCTTGCCATTGTTATTGCTGTTAATGTCAGAGCTAAAATTTTTGTTCGTCTCATTTTTGTTGTTTTCCTGTTTTATATAAAACTTTTATTTATTTTTTAGGGAACTTTTTTGCAGAATTTCTGCGTGTTTCTCTTTTATTTGAAGTTCAGTCAATGCTTTTTTATAAATTGCTATGTCTGAGATTATGCAGGAACTTTTTGCGTCAGTTCCCATATATATAAGAAATCCAGCGTTGCTGGCAACAGGTAAGCCTTTTAAATTTTTGATGTCTTTTGCCTTGCCGGATGGTTCGCCGTCCACGTAAAGGCGCATATTCCCTTTTCGGTCAAAAACGCAGGAAATGAAATGCCATTTCCCATCGTTGACAGGACGGTTTCTGAACCCGCCGTTTCCGCGCGCCACTATGTAGCGGGCTGGCCTTGCCGGGCCCATTATCATTCCAAGTTTATCCCGGAAATAAAAGCGATAGCCGTTGCTTCCGTTGCCAGCGCCTTTTTCCAGTATTCTGAAGCATTTTGTCGCTTGGGAAATTTTCAGGAAAACGCATGTTGTGAAGTCCCCTTTGCCCATGTCCAGTTTTGAGCTGCCTGAGCCGCGCGCGCCTGTATTCATGCCGTTGAATCTTATGGCGCTGCCATATTCAGCATTGACCCATTTTCCGTTTAATATTTTACAGTCCAAGCCGTTGCCGCTTTTGTCTTTCAGGGTTGTTCCCGTCCCTTCTCTAAAGTCATAATGAGCGACAATGCTGTCGTTGGCTATAAGCAATGTTCCTGCAAGGCACAGAGCGATAATGCATATAATTTTTGCCATTGATTATCCTATTCTACATTTCTGATTTGAACTTTATGGGTGAGGACTCAATGGTTTTGTCATTGCTTTTGGAAATATATATAAGGTATTCAACTTTGTATATTTCGTCCTTTTGGTAAACAGTGTTATCCCACATCCGTTTCTTTGCGTTCTTGATTACGGCCATATTCGGATACTTCCATATGTTTATCCATGCTTTTCCTTCCGATATGAAATCAACCACATAAGGCCCGGCGTTACGAACTGACGCCATTCTAAAATAAGAGCGCATTTGCTTCCATTTGCCAAGATTATCAAGAGCTCCATCCGAGCCTTTGCGCTCCATCCCTACAAGCTCTATTCCTTTTTTCTCTGGAGTTCTCATGGTTAACAGGCAGGTGAAATTTCTTGTTTCTTTTTCGGCCCATGGCTGGAAGGAATAAGACACGGATATTGAGCGGCAGTCGAATTTCAGAGTCTCTTCCACTGTGCCGCCATTCCAGAGATATTTATATGTTGCTTCGATTGTTTTGTTGTCATTATTTTTCAGGCTTGCGCGCAAAAAATTAATTTGCGGGAAATGCTGATAATGTTTCCATCTCTGAATAAAGCTGGCTTTGAATTTTAAGGAATCCTTTACGTCAACTTCGAATTGTCCATTCTTAAACAGGGTGGCATCGTATGAGTCGGCTTTGACTGTCCCCCATTTGCCGTTGTCTTTGAAGGCTTCTTCGGCAAGGCCGCGCGGCATAAGCCACGCGAGCATTATTGCTAATGTCAGAGCTGGGCGCAATGTCATTATTTAACCCTTTCAACTTCGATTCCATTTACTCCAACTCCGCCAGTCATTTCAATGTCGATTGTTCCATCATACACGGGGAGGTCTTTTACTTCCATAACATATGGCTTGGCCCATCCTCCCGCAAGCGAAAATGGGTCAATTTTGTCAGGATGCGTTATATGTTCCGTCTTGACGGATATTTGGCGACAGCCCGGGCGTTTGTTTTTGACGTATGTTTCCGCAAAATGGATGTAGACATTGTACTTCCCTTTTGGGACAGGGATTTTGTAAATCACATGTCCGCCGTATGCTTCTGTCTGGTACATTCTGTCCAAGTCTGTTCCTTCTATCGGCAGAGTTCCTCTGTCTGCGAAAGACGCTCCAATGTTGCCGTATGCTCCGCATCCGGTGTAGAGTTGATCTGCCAGCCAGCGATTGCCTTTTTTGTCTATGTACTCATTAGGCGATGCGCAGATTATTCGAGCCCTGTCTTTTTTGAGATCCGCTTCAAGCTTTTTCTGGCTTTCCATGAATTTCTGGTCATTTTTGACGCCTTGTATATTGGAGG
>CAZYVR010000012.1:0-36774 GCA_964651145.1 uncultured Victivallales bacterium
AGTTTGCCGGGCAATAATTTTATGTCGGCGTGCGCTTTGCTTAATATTTCGTTCTTTGCGGTTATCCAACGCACCGGGTCCAGCATAATATACCTCAAATTCTATGATTTTTTATTCAAATGGCGAATCGTGATCTTCTGAATAATCTACGTTTTTCTTTGCTCTTTTTCCTCCGGCCACTATCACGCTCCCGGTCTTTGGATCTCTGACTAAAGTAGGGCTGGCGTTTGTTTTTGAGTACACCTCCCTATTTTCCTGATTGCCGTTAATGTCGAAGAGGAAATACGCGTATATTTTTGAGCTTAACTGTTGAAGGATATGCAGTCGGCTGAGAGAATCTATTTCGCATTTTGGGACGCTGCCGCCCATTTCGTAGCCTATCTTTTTTACTGTGTATATTTTTTGTTTGTCTTCTATCACCAGATAAAAAAGTTTGTTTTTCCCGTTAAAGATTGAGACTATCCGGTAAGTTCGCGACTTTATCTTGTCTGAATTTTTCAGATTAGCCAGGTCGGGGATGCCGACTATTCTGTCCCATACTGTAATGCCTTCGGTTACTGTAAAGGTTGCATAATTCGACTGATAAGCGGATGGCAGTTGTGGATGTTCCACATAAGCCATTATTTTGTATTGTCCCGGTGTGTTGAGATTGTAGTAGTCAGAGAGCCGGATCTTCATTTCATGGGTGGCTCCAGGCTTGAGCAGGATGCCCTCGATCGTCGGAATGCTTTTGTCGGTGCGCCTGGCTATTCCCTCGGCTGGCGCGTCCACTTCAAATTTAAGCAATCCGCGCAAGCCCTTTAGTTTTCCGAATGCGAGTGGGTGTCCGCTGTAATTCCTTAAATGGACCTTGACGTATACGGGTTCGTAGCGGAGATATTTTTTATTATTTGTTTCGATCCGGATGCCGATTTGCGCCATGCTTGTTTGGGCCACGGCGCAAATGAATAAAGAACAGACAATGCAAAAGATAGTTTTAATATTCATTTTTTCCTTTGAGTCGAGTTAATATTCTTTCAGCCACTATTTCTGCGTCAATTGAACTGTGGCATCTATAGCTTTCATCCCGACAATACCGCTTGAAACATTTTATGCAACTGATCTCTGGCTGAAAGATTTCATGCTTTTTCCCATATGGAGCCGTTTTTTCCGGGAAAGTTGGTCCGAAGAGCGCAAACACAGGCTTTCCCAGCGCGGCGGCAATATGCGTCGGACCGCTGTCGGTGGCGAGGACTGCTTCGCATTTTCGCATAAGCTCAACCAGTTCTCCTAATCCTGTTTTGCCCGCAAATGAATGAACATGTTCCTGATTTTCGGACATGCTTGATATTTTTTCAGCGGCGTGCGCATCGGCATCTGTGCCGAATATAAGAAAATGCAGATCCGGTCTTTTGGCGGAGAGAATGTTGATTGCCTTTGCAAAGAATTCCGGCGGCCATTGCTTGCTTTTCCAGCGCGCGCCAGGCACCAGACCTATGCAGATATCCTGTTTTGAAATGTTGGCTGCAGCCAAGATCTTTTGTGCTGGCTCCGCGTATTTTTTCAGTTCGGGCAAGGGAGAGAAGGCTATTTTGTCTGTTGCATTCAGTTTTGCGGCAATCAGGCTGATATTTTTTTCGACGGCGTGAGCCAGTTCTGGCGGAGTTTGAAACTTGTCGCGATAAAAGAGCGAGCACAACCGTTCTCTTGTCGATGCAAAGCCGACAACGCCCGGAGACTTGGCTAGCCAGGCAATTATTGCGCTCCTGAAAAGTCCCTGCATGTCAATGACCAGATCGTATCGATTTTTCCTTAATTCTTTTAGAAGCTTAATGAATTCCGGGAAAAAAGTTTTCAGATTCCCCAGCTTCTTTCTTTCAAATATTATCTTGTTTTTCACCTCTTTCCTGTAGTCAAGAATAGGGGCAAAAGCTGGATGCACAAGCCAGTCTATTTCGACATCAGGCAAGTTTTCTGAAAGCAGATCCACTGCCGGGAAGGCGTGCAAAATATCGCCAAGACTGCTGGGCTTGACTATCAACACCTTGATTTTTTTTTTAATTTTGTCAGGCATAGTTTTATAATAATGAGAAGGCTTGATCAGTCAAAAAAGCGTTAATTGCCGCGTTCCAGACGATTTGCCAGTCTTTCAGGAAGACCTGCTTCTCTGATTTTTTCCTGAGCCGATTTTATGTCATAAGGAAGTCTGTAGCGCGTAACTGTGCTTTCGCTCCTGTCATAAACAGCAAAAGAGGCTCTCGGGTCGCGGTTCCTCGGCTGTCCGACGCTGCCAACATTAAGGAGATATTTAAAGCCTTTTTGAATTTCCAGAGTTATGGAATCGCTGACTTCGGTGTCTTTGGGAATCATGCCTTCGCTTTTCTTGTATGACCAGTCGATTATTTCCTCTATGGGATTTTCTGACTGCATTGTGATTGGCTTTTTGCAGAAGGCTATTGGCACATGGGAGTGTCCGCAAAAACACAACTGGGTGAACTGGTATGAAAAATTGTCAGCCGCATGGTGTGTGTCAAAGATATATCCCCATGACTCCGGAGAATCGAGTGTGGCATGAACTATTGTCACATTTGTGCCTTGAACTGTTGCACGCATAGGCAATTGGGCCAGCCATTCCCGTTCCTCTTCCAGCAAATGCGCTTTGGTCCACAACACTGCTTGTTTGGCATGAGGATTGAAGCCTTCCATTTCTTCATCTTCGTTGGAGGCATACTCGTCGTGATTGCCTTTTACTACCCCGACTAGATTGAGTTTTCTTATTAAGTTGAGGCATTCATGTGGCGTTGCATTGTAACCCACAATATCTCCGAGGCAGATATATTCTGTTACCCCTACTTCTTCGCATTTGGCCAGCACCACCCGGAGAGCATCGATATTTGCGTGAATGTCGCTTAGTATCGCGTATTTATTTTTATTTGTTCCAAAATCATTCATTATATAAAAACCATAATTAATAAATCAAAGAAAGTACTTTAGCGCTTATTGGAAAAGTGTCTACTTTAATTTGTGAATTTAATCGACAATAATCATTGAATTCACAGGCAAATCGCCGAGCTTTTCCCGACCATTCAGAAATCCCAGTTCAATGACGAATTCGATGCCAATAATATTTGCGTCCAGCCTTTTGATGAGATCGGCTGCGGCTGAAACAGTGCCGCCAGTAGCTAGAAGATCGTCTATCAATAGAACTGTGTCCCCAGCGTTCAAAGCGTCTTCATGTATTTCAACGGTGGCTTTGCCATATTCAAGTTCATATGATGCTTTGATTGTTTTATATGGCAATTTGCCTGCTTTTCTGACGGGAACAAAGCTGCATCCCAGCTTGTACGCGAGCGCTGCTCCGAAGATGAAGCCTCTTGCTTCCACGCCGACAATCCGGTCCGGTTTCTTTTCGGAGTATCTAGCCGCTATATTGTCGATGATTTCAGCAAATAACTCAGGATCCTGCAACAAAGGCGTGATATCCTTGAAGATGATCCCCGGCTTTGGAAAATCAGGTATGTCGCGAATTGCTTTGGCAATTTTTTCTACGCTCATTAAAAAACCTCCATATAAAATTTTTCTGTTAAAAAAATAAGCAACGCCAGAATAAGCCGGATCCTGTTTCCGCCAAAAGGCGGACGGCAACCATCTATCTATGCGACCAGAACCCGGGATTCAAGCGTTGCGAACAACAACATCATCCCCTATTTGGCCTTGCTGCGGGAGGGGCTTGCCATGCGACATTGCTTGCGCAAATGCCCGGTGAGCTTTTACCTCGCCTTTTCACCCTTACCGGTCCTAAATAAATAGGGCCGGCGGTTTATTTTCTGTGGCGCTTTCCTTTCCGCGGCATATAGTCCGCGGCATCCTCCTATTGGAGGACTCCCTGTTCTGCGCAGTCCGGACTTTCCTCTCCGGCAATTGAAAAACAATTGCCGGAACGGCTGCCTACTGACGCTGCTTGCTAAATAATATAACCGCATGAAGTATGATTGCAATAAGTTGAAAGTTGAAAGAGGGGAAGTTATACAGTTAATTAAGAGATGGAGCTGCAACCCCTCAGTGAAAGTGGGAACATGCCTCTGGGGGCTTCCCAGGACGTTTGCCGGGGCGGAATGCCGACTAGCCGCTCGGCAATGAGCGCTCGCTAAGGGCGAAAGCCATAGCTGTTTGATGTCGCCGCGCCAGCTTCTCTTTTAACTTAAAAATTGATTTATTATTACCGCTCGCGGGCCGTAGCATATAATAAAGTCGCCTGCTTGCATTTTTATGTCGCCATTCGGGTTTGTTGTTACTTTCCCCGTTCTTTCAATGGCAAGTGCTTGTATGTCATGCTTAGACCTGAACCGGCATTCGGATAGGCTTTTTCCGCAGACCGGGCTTTCCAGCGTGAGTCTTACTTTTATAACATCGTATCCGCTGATGCCGATTGCAAGGTCTTCGTGAAGCTCTGGATGAACAAGATTCATTTTTTTCATTTTGCCTTCAAGCCAGATAAGGATTTTTTTTGAAAATTTGCTTTTTATCATGGCATGATACACTAAATAAAGCGCCGTTGCCGCCGCCAGGGTTTTAAAAAGTTCGAGGAGGGGCGGCGACATTGTCATTCCTATATGGGTGAAAGGTATTCCAATATAACCGCTGGGGTTCATTAATATGCTTTGAATGTGGGTAGCCAGGGTGGCGATAAGCGTGACTGAGCCGGCGCTGCCAAGTATCATTATTCCCAAAGCTATTTTTCTGCGGTCACGGTTTCCAGTTATTATTTCAGACTCGCGCGTGGTGAACCCCGTGCCGGTGTAGCACGAAAGAGCTTGAAAGAACGCGTGATCGGGCGACATGCCAGTGAGCATTAGCGCCAGGCTCCCGAGCCTAACCACCATTATTGACAGTATCACTACTAAAAGAAAAAGAATCAGACTCATTTCCTGCCTCCGGCAATTGTTGCGCCTATAAATATGATCTTATTTTATTGAGAGTTTCCGTCGCCGCGTCGGGTTGGGCAAGGGCAAGGTTCAGTTTTCCTGCCTCCGAATAACTTTCGACATTTTCCAGCCAGTCTTTCAGCGCCACTGATATCCGTTCAACTGTGCATTTGTTGTCCTGTATTACGATGGCTCCGCCTGTGTTCAGATACGCGGCGTTGTCGTCTTGATGCTTATCGGCCGCATAAGGGTACGGAACAAGTATGGCAAATTTCCCGAACGCCGCTATTTCTGAAATGCTGCTTCCTCCGGAACGGCAAAAAATCAGATCGGCCACGGAATACAAAATGCCCATGTCGTCGGATTTTTCTTGGATCAGCGTTGGGAAATTGGCTTTTTTGTATATATTCTTTGTTTCCTCGAGTTTTCCGGCTCCTGTTAGATGAATAACCTGTAATTGGGGTTTTTCCTGTCTTAGAAGGGCGTCGGGGATGATGCTGTTGAATGTTTTGGCGCCTTGGCTCCCGCCGAAGATAAGCAGCAAGGGCAGGTCGGGGCTGAGGGTGCAGTTGTATTTTTCGTTAAGTTC
The DNA here is from genome assembly GCA_964651145.1 of uncultured Victivallales bacterium. GTDB lineage: Bacteria > Verrucomicrobiota > Lentisphaeria > Victivallales > GWF2-45-14 > CAZYVR01. The sequence goes on from CAZYVR010000012.1 coordinate 5,494, forward strand.
CTTTATAGCTTCGGCTTTGCTTTTCCTGCATTGCAAAAGTTCCGGCCGCACAGGCAGACCCGAGCAGGAACACGGGCATTTGCAGGCGTTTGAGTTGACCGCCGGGAATGACAGTGAAAGGTGCTTTGCCCAGCGGCTCAGAAATATGTTTGCCCTGCCTATCCTTGCATTGCCGTCATGAAGGAATATTGGAATCTTGAGGCTGCGCGCTGCGCACGCGCCTGACACTGACGCAAAACTGCCCATGGCAAGGAATGCGTCGGCTTTGAATATTTTAAAGACTTTTCTTCCTGAGATAACTCCGCATAAGAGGTCAATCGCAAAGACTATTGCGCTTTTTATGTTGCGAGGACGGGGCGAGGAGGGAATTATCACTGAATTTATTCCGTATGATTTTGCAGTTTCGGCTTGCGATTCAGTGTGTTTTCCGCTTAGGAGAAGCAGCGGAGATCCGCCTTGATCTTTAAAGTTTCTTGCCAGAGTCAAGCCAGGGTAGAAGTGGCCGCCTGTTCCTCCGCAGGCTATGGCAAGTTTTGATAATTTGTCAGATTTTTCTTTCATCTTCACTTTCCGAACCATTTTGCGCACGACGTTGAAATGCGCGCTTTAGTGTCTGAAATGATTTCTTTGTTTAAGTCGGGATAAGCTGATTCCAGCGCAATGCTGGCAAGCAGGCCCACGGACATCAGCGACATTACCAGATTGCTGCCGCCGTAACTGATGAAGGGCGCCGGCATTCCTTTGGTTGGCAAGCCGCCCGAAATGACGCCGATATTGATTATGGCCTGAAGCATCAACATGGCAGTCAGGCCAAAGCCAAGAAGCATTCCCTGCTTGTTGCTTGAATTGATGCTTATTTTTATGGCGAAATACATGAATGTCATATACCCTAGAATAACGCATATCAGCCCAATGTAGCCCAGCTCTTCGCCGACAATAGACAGAATGAAGTCAGTATGAGCTTCCGGCAGATATTTTGCCTTCATGCGGCTTGCCATGAAGCCCATTCCGGTCCAGCCGCCTGATCCCAAAGCCAATTGCGAGTTCCAGAGTTGATAGCCGTCGGTTTTGAGGCAGAGCTCAGGGTTTATGAATGTGGTCATTCTTGACCAGCGTTCCGGGTCGAAGTATTTCAGATAGAAGAAGCCAAGCGGAGCAAGGCATGCGACCGGAAGAATAAGGGAGAGCAGTCTTACGCCTGCCGCAAAAAAAACTAGCGCGCAAACAGAGGCAAGCAAAAGAGTTGAGCCAAGGTCTTTTCCTTTTAATATTAAAAGCAGAACTATGCCGCACGCAAAGGCTATTGGCAGAAGGCCTTTTTTAAAAGAGAAGTTGTTTAGGTAGCGCATTTTTTCGGAACACTGCTTTGACAGAAAGAGGATCACCGCTATTTTGGCGAATTCGGATGGCTGAATGTTGCCAATGCCCGGGATTTTTATCCAGCGATGCGCTCCTTTGATGGAGGGAAAACAGAAATCAGCCACTATGAGCATAGCTATTGAAATGCCTATGAAAAGCAGACTGTAGTCGGAAAGCTTTTTATAGCCGATAAAAAATATGCACACTGCGGCGAACAGTCCCACCCCGGACCAGATAAGCTGTTTTATAAAAAAAGTGGCGCCAGACGTGCCATAAGATGTGGAATACAGCATGGTCAAGCCGAAGAGAAGGATAAGAGCCACTGTGATCAAAAGACCGATGGCATAGTTCAGAGACGAAGGATTGTCCTTGTCCATATTATTTTCAAACTGTGGATCAGGTATGTAAATGCTTCTCATTTTTTTCTTGCTTTTGCCGGTTAAAATATGCAATATACAGTTAAATACAGTAAAGAGAAAGCATTTTTAAGCGATGATTTTCGATTATTTCTCGTTTTAGCCCGAAGCGCGGAAGCTCAAAAAGGCTGTGCGCTAAGTGTTTTTGTTCTTGAATGCCTTGCAGCGCGTGTCGTAGCCTTTTATTCCCAGATAGCTGACAGACGGGAAGCGTTTGCATATGACTGGGCGCGCTTCGTAGATCGAGCAGGTTGCGCTCTGGTCTTCCATTCGCATGAAAACGCATTTGCCATTCTTTTTTTTCAGCATTTTAATGCCAAGCTTGTTGTCGAGGAATTCCTTTTCTTCGGCCCCTGTTTCTTTTATTTTGTCAATGTCTTTTTGGGTCAGAATGATATTGAAGCCGCAACAGTGTCCGCAGCGATTGCAGTGAAATGTGGATTTTTTTCTCAAGCGCACTGCTGCCATTTCAGTTCTGAAAAACCAGGCAATGGCAGCCAAGACGGCAATTGCGCCTGTGGCAAAGATAAGAAAGATAATTACAATAGTTTGCATTGTGAGATCCTTTTAATCATTATTCCCGGCTATTTTCTTTGTTTTTTAAGTTCAGATTCCCGGTATTTCTTCTATTTTGCTTTGTTGCCTCTTTATTTTGCGTCGCCGAACCAATCTGCGCATTTGCCATATGGCCACGCCTGAGCCGATTGCTCCCATTCCGAGAGCTATCCATAGTTCATAACGATGCGCGTCTTTTATAAGGCCGTCAATGGCGTGTCCGAATAGATATCCCGCGCACGCATAGCTTATAGACCACAGGAACGCGCTGATTGAATCCATAAACAGGAAATATAGCTTGTTGTAGCGGCTCATTCCAATGACGCATGGCGTCGCTATCCGGAAACCGTACATAAACCGGAAGCTTAGAAGAACAACTAAAGGGTGTTTCGAGAATGTTTTTTTGACATTCTGCACTCTTGTGTCAAGAAATGGCAATCTTTTAAGAAAAGGCTTGCCTGCCAGGACTCCGATATAGAAGAAGAGATTGTCCGCAGTCAGGGTTCCCAGAAATGCAACAATGCACAAAGGAATAATTCCGATATCGCCGCGATGCGCAAGCAGGCCGGCAATAAGGACTACCGTTTCTCCTTCGATTATGATTCCGAGGAACACAGCCAGAAGTCCATATGTTGCAATCAGCGCGTCGATTTCAGACATTTTTATCCTTTTGCGAGTTCTGTCAACATGTTGGTTATATTTTTATCTGTCATATGCCGTGGATTGGATGTCATGCTGTTGCTTCGGCAGTTTTTTAAAATAAATGGGAAATGCTCTTCTGCCAGTCCGTGTTTTGCGAATCCTTGCGGAATGCCCAGAGCAGAGCAAAGCTTAACGGTGTTGTTTATGAAGTTTTCCGAGTTGCCGCCTTCGCAGACTAGGGCCAGCTCCGCGTATTCTTTTTCGCATTCAGGCTTGTTCCATTTCAAAACGGGACCAAGGAGAATGGCGCAAGTTTCGCCGTGAGGGATATTAAGGAGGCTTCCCAGAGGATGCGCAAGGCCGTGGACGGCGCCCAGCCCGCTTTGCGAAAATGCCATTGCCGATATCATGCTTCCTTCGGCCATCATGGCGCGCGCGTTGATGTCGCCGGGATTTTTGAAAGCTTGCGGCAGGCTTTTATAAATAAGCTCAACCGCTTTTTTCGCAAGGGCTTTTGTCACATGGTTGGCGTTGGCCGATATGTATGATTCGACCGCTTGCGTGTATGCGTCAAGTCCGCTCGCAGCCGTCAGGCCAGGGGGAGCTGACACTGTCAATTGCGGGTCTATTATGGCTAGGTCTGGAACCATTGTAGGATGTCGGATCGACTTTTTGATTTTTGCCTCTGCGTCGGTCAGCACTGAATTTTTGGTGATTTCCGCTCCTGTTCCGGCGGTGGTTGGGAGAGCCGCGAAGAAAAGTCCTTTTTCGCTTATTTCTTTTTTTCCATAAAAATAATCGGACGCATTGCCTTCTTTGGGAATAAGGCACGCAGCCGCCTTTGCCGCGTCGATTACGCTTCCGCCGCCAGCCGCCACCACGGCGGTGATCTTTTTGCTTCTGCCTGTTTCCAGAAGTTTGTCCACTTCTTCCAGCGGCGGTTCAGGAGTTACTCCCGCGATTGTTGTCACTTCAAAAGCTTCCAGCAGGTCAATAAGCATTTTTTGGAGCCCGCTTTTTTCGGCGTGTTTTCCTGTTATAAGCAGGACATTGGAGCCGTTCGGCAAATGAGCGGGCAATTCCGACATTTTGCCTGTTCCGAAAATTATTTCAGGCGGATAATATAAAGCATATGACTTTTTCACTTTTTCTCCTATGGCGCATTGGACTTTTGGCGGAGCCGTTGCTTTAGACCGTCAATTCTTTCAGGGCATTTTTAGCCGCTTCTGTTTCGGCTGCCTTGCGGTTGGCGGCTATGCCTTCGGCAATAGTTTTATTTTTGACGCATACAACCACCTTGTACATGGGGGCATGATCAGGGCCGCTCACTTCCAGCGTCTTATATTTTGGCGTTGAATTATTGTGTCTTTGCGTGTATTCCTGGAGCGCGCCTTTGGGATTGAGGTTGTTGAGCATTTCGGCTGGCTCGGGGAATATTTTTTTGATAAGAGGCAGCAACATCGATTTGACTACTTCCAGATTGGATTCTGAGTCAAGGAATATTCCTCCCAATATGGCTTCCACTGCGTCAGCCAGAGTGGAATTTCTGCTTTGTCCGCCTGAAAGGACTTCGCCTTTACCTAGAAGCATATAGTGCTCCAGCTCCAGTTCGGAGGCTATTTCTGCCAGCGCAGGTTGTTGCACCAGAGCTGAGCGCATTTTAGTGAGCTGGCCTTCCGGCGCATCGGGATACAGGTTGAAAAGATATTCAGTCAGGGCTATTTCCAGGACTGCGTCTCCCAGAAATTCAAGCCGTTGGTTGTCATAGTCAAGGGATTTTTCCGCCGAGTACGAACGGTGGGTCAGGGCTTCTTTCAGCATTGCCTTGTTTTTGAACGCATAGTTTAAGTTTGCTTCGAGGTCGGATATATTGTGCGTTCCATTTTGTTTAGCATCTGTCATTGTCTTTGACTCTCAAGTTTTCTATAAATAATAATAGTCCTGTCTCTATAATAGTAAAGTTCAAATCCCGCTAATTCAAAGACATATCCGTCTCTTTTGCCATTTTAACAGGCTTGAAGCGCAATAATACGGAGCCATTTATCTCCAAATTTTTTCAATATTCCATTTTTCTGTGGCGTATTTCTCATTTGCCAGAATTGTCGCTTTTTCAATGAATTCTTTTTCAGGGACGAACTTTTCAAAATCCACCATGAACTCATTTTTTATTCCCGCCATGAGCTCTCTGGCTAGAGCGCTTCTGTCGCCCCCGGAGGCTTCAAGCGATATGCTTCCCTGGTGAAGTATTCCATTTTTGCCGCGTCTCTGGGCGGCGCCCGCGTATTTTTTTTCTCCGCAGACCACGTCATATCTTGTAGGACTGGAAAAACAACGCATGGACGCTCTGTCGACCGGAGCCATTTTCGACTGTGACAGCGCGCCTTCCAGTCCAAATTTCGATAGCGCGCGCAATGCGCCTCTATGAAACACATGGTAGCTTTCAAGCCTGTCAAGCTTGTTTATTTCATGGCTTGACGGCACGACCACAGTGTATGTCAGGTCTTTTTCGTGGAAGACTATTCCGCCTCCAGTCGGCCGTCTTACTATTGTGCAGCCTTTCTGCGGAGCGGCAAAGTAGTCCTGAACATAGCCGATGCTGATCGATGGCCTATCCCATCCGTAAATTCTGAGAAGCGGCATTGGCAGTTTTTTTTCCAGCAATAGTTCGTCTATCGCCATGTTCATATAGGGAGAGCGGTCTTCGTCTTCCCATAAAATCCATTTTTCTCTTTCTGTCATTTCATGTCTTTTCTATATTAGAAAGCCGTTTTTTTTCACCTTTGCGCATGTAGCGCTCGATTTCCTTTTCAAGAGCCTCGCTGTTTAAGCTCACGTTTGAGTTTGTTTTGTAGCTTGAAACAAACAACTCTATTATTTCATCGCGCTTCGTTTCCGCTTCTATTCGGGCTCCCAGCTCAAAGTAGGAAGCCGCAAGCCTTGCCAGTTCGCGTGTTCTGGAAAATTTCGGCAATGCTGTTGGCAGGCGCCGCGCGCCGTCGAGATCCCAGAAGCCGTATGCATACTCGCCGGGCGCAAGCTCTTTTGCGTAGATATTGCTGAGCTTCAGGTCGCCGTGGCTGATGCCGTTGTCATGGAGCTTTGCCAGATAACCGGTCACGGTGTGTGCGAAGCTTTTTCGCAGATCTTCATTTTTAGTCAACAATTCATAGAAATCCATTGTTGGAATGACATTGCTTACGGTTTCGGTTATGAGGTGAGCGCTGACAATGGCTCGCATTTTTCTCTGCGCCACTGCGGCCATCGGACGGGGCGTTGGAACTTCGCATTGTTCAAAAAACCATGCGTTCCGCAATGCTTTAAAAGCTCGCGCGGAGCGGAAAAAATATTTTAGCGTGTATAAAAAGCCTTTGTTGTTGTAACGTTTGACGAAAACTTCCAAGCCGTCTGACAGTTTGGATATTCCGGCTTTTGTTGTGCGCGAGTTCTTTAATGTTGCAGAGGCTGAGTCAAGAAGTTTGTCGGGGTTATTTACACAATAAAAAAGCTCCGGAGAGTCAAAGACCCTCCGGATTACAGCGAATTTGCCGTCATTTTTGATGACGGCAAAATCATTATTGTTTTCAAAGCAGTAATTTTGCTTTTTTAACATTCTTGACTGTCGGTCAAAGTTGTTCGACTGCGAGGTCTCCGACTTCGCTGGTCGAATATCCCATTTTGCCCGCGGCCATGGATTTGAGCTTGTTTCCTGTCACAAAGGCGACGCTTGCGTCAATAGCCTTTGCCGCTTCTGTTTCGCCGAGGAAGTCCAGCATCATTGCGGCGGAAGATATTGCCGCCAATGGATTGATCACGCCCATTCCGGTGTATTTGGGGGCCGAGCCGCCGATAGGCTCGAACATGCTTACGCCGTTCGGGTTGATGTTTCCGCCCGCGGCTATTCCCATTCCGCCCTGAGTTATTGCGCCGAGGTCGGTGATGATATCGCCAAAGATGTTGCATGTGACTATGACATCGAACCATTCAGGATTTTTAACCATCCACATGCAAGTGGCATCCACGTGACAGTAGTCGGTTTTTACATTCGGATATTCCTTGGCTAGTTCCAGAAATGTTCTTTCCCAAAGGTCGAAGACGTAAGTCAGCACATTGGTTTTGCCGCAAAGCGTCAACTGTGAGTATTTGCCTGCGTCTATGTCTTTCTGTGACATCCCTCTCCATGGATTTTCTTTTGTGTGCCTTTTTCCGGCGCATTCGAATGCGTAGCGCAGGCAACGTTCAACCTGTGCGCGATTGTAAACCATTGATTGCACGGCCACTTCGTCCTTTGTGCCTTTCATGGTTATGCCGCCTATGCCTGTGTAGATCCCGCCTGTGTTCTCGCGAACAACCACGTAGTCAATGTCTTCCGGTGTTTTTCCTGCTAGCGGAGTTTCAACGCCGGGATACAATTTTACCGGACGCAAGTTGATATATTGGTCCAAGTCGAAGCGCAACTTGAGAAGTATGCCTTTTTCAAGGATTCCCGGCTTTACATCGGGATGCCCGATGGCTCCCAGATATACTGCGTCAAATTTTTTAAGAGTTTCAGATGCATCGTCCGGGAGGACATTGCCAGTAGCCAGGTAGCGTTCGCCGCCCCAGTCAAAAGTTTCAGTTTCAATTCCGAATGAATATTTTTCGGCTGCCGCTTTTAATACTTTGAGGCCTTCATCTGTCACTTCGGGTCCAGTCCCGTCGCCGGGAATGACCGCAATCTTGTACGTCTTGTCAGACATGGGTTTGTCGTCCTTTTGTTTTTCGATTTTGTTCTATAGAGATTGGGTTTATTTAGTTTTTATGTCCGGGTTGGCAAAAAAGAAGGGAAGGGGATTGACTGACGAGCTTTTTGAAGGATCTTTAAGTCTTTCATAGCAAGTTACGCTTGCCTTGTCTATTTCCACCGGACTGCATCCCTCAAACACGACCAGAGGGTTCCAGTGTATAGGCTTGATTACTGTCTCTTCTTCAAGCTCTTCGGCTCCTTCGACTTTTGAGCTCTTTTTTATGGCAAAAAGCTTGTGAAAAAATCCTTGTTTCTTTTCTTCATCTTCTTCTTTTTCTTCTTCTTTTTCCGCAAATTTTGGATGCAATCGTTCGTCGTATTCCTTTTTTCGCTGCTCTTCTTCCTCTTTCAGGTTGTCCATATAAGCTTTTACTTCTTTCGGGTCGCTTGTTTCGACAGAGAATCCGAGCAGTTCAAGCAAGCATTTTGTCAGGGAAAATTCATCCGGCGTTATAAGAGTGGCTCTGGTTATCATCCTTCTTCTTATTGGCGGAGCCCCGCTCTGTTTTGACATTACTTTCATTATCATTTTGCCGCGTTCAACTATGCCTGGAATCAGCATTGACATTTTATTGAAATCGTTTTCCGGCAATTCAAAGCCGTCCAGCAATTTTTTGAAGAGCGGATATGTTATTGAGCATTTGAAATTGCCGTCTGTCACAATATTGGCAAATTCATTGGCAATAAAAACAACCTTTGCCAAGTTTGATTCGGCATCGGGTTCATGGTGATTTGAGATTGCGTCCACTATGTCGGCGGGTATGTTCCACTTGTTTAAAAGCATTTTGCTCAATTCAGAGCTTGTGACTCCCCAAGTGTCTTTTTCATATTTCAAGATGTCTTCGTCGTTGTGAAGCTCTTTGAATATTTCCGCTTTTTCCTGTTTTTGAGCGTAAAGTATCAGTTTGCCTATATCGTGCAACAAGCCGGCTATATAACTTTCGTCGCCGTCAAGTCCTATTTTTTGGGACAGTTCGCGGGTGATGTCGGCAACAAGGAAAGTGTGCAGCCAGAAGTTCATTATATCAAGGTTCCACAGCCTGACCTTGTTGGTGTGCGCAAAGAGAAGGGTTGTAACCGCTATGTTTCGGACTGTTTTGGTGCCGAGAATATTAATTGCGCGGTCAAGAGTCCTTATGCTTCCTTTGAACCCAAAGAATGAGGAATTGGAAAGCTTCAACACTTGAGCGGAAATGCTTTGGTCGTGTCCTATTATCTCCCCTATTTGTTTGCTGCTCAATTCTGAATCAAGACTGTTTATTATCTTGAACAGCAAATCTGGAGGAGAGGCTAAAACGGATTTTTCCACCAACTCTGCGATGTCAGGTCTGTTGCCCAATTTTATGTCTCCTTATATATTTATAGTTTTATTTTCCAAAGTGTCAGGATTATTCCCGCATAATTTTCATCAAGGGTGAAATCTGCTTTTCTGACGCTTAGTTTGTGTCCGTTTCGCTCCAAAATAATCTCGTCTGTGTCAGTGTTTTTTAAGAATGCTTCTATAGTGTTGCCTAGAAGGGCATCCGCTTTCAGGCCCCATACTGGCAAATCTTCCACTTCCAGAAATTCTCTCGCTTTGGGATTGGCTAGAACTATTGTGTTTTCATCGTCAATGCCAAGCACTCCTATCGGCAATTGGTCCACCATGGCTATCCGCATTTCGGATTGTTTCATTAGCTGATGCACGCGAACGCTTAAAGATTGCGCCATTGATTCAAGCGCGCTCTTGTTTTTGGGACAGTAAAGCGATTCGGCGTTCTGATTTGTTATTTCGCGATAGGAATACGCGCGCTTTATCGCTTTGGTCAGGGAGTCTGGGGTCACTTCCTCCAATATGGAAAAATAGGGAGCGTCGTCGTCCGTGGCGCCCAGAAAGATGACGGCGGCTGAATCGTGCAGGTGTTCCAGGCTTTTTTGATTGTCTATTACGGCTATATGTGTCTGCTCTGGATTGGCCTTATTGCTGGATTTGCTGACAAAAGTCCAGTTGATAGTCCAATCCTCTGACAATCGCTGGCAAGTTTTTTCTTTCAGCGTATGATCAGATATATCTATGTAAATGTTTGTTCGTTCCGGCATGATCTTAGAATTCCATTTCTTTATTCATATCCGTAAAAAATAATATAGCGCCTATATTTGTAACTTATCTGTAAGTTATTGTTTTTTCAAGCAATTATACACGTTCATTGCAGGCGGGATTGCAGAATATTGTATTTTTCAAATAGCATTTGTTCAAATAATCACGCAAAGCATCCGGCGCAGCTGAGGACATATTGAAGTCTGCGCCTTTGTCTTTTGATTATTTTGAGTCTGTTGCAAAATGTTTCAGCCAGGATGCGAGCCCTTTTCCATTGCTTGCGTCATAGCGTGTTTTATCTATGCAGGATTCTTTTGCCACTGTCACCAGCGGGACGTAGCCGCTTTTTCCGCCATGCACGCTTTTCTTCATAAAGAGCGCGCCTTTTTCGCCGCTGGTGGATGAGAGGATTAAAATTGGAATTCCTGAACTTTTTCCGGCTTCTTCATATTCTTTTTTTAAGGCGCTTATAAAGCTCCAGCCATCCATGATTGGCATGTTAAGGTCAAGGACGATCAAAAGCGGCTCGCGGGTATGTTTTTTTCGTATTTTTGCTAAAACTTCCAAGCCTTCTTTTCCGTTGCCGGCTTCATAGATTTGAAGGTTTGGCGCAAATGTTCTGAGGCTTCTGCTTACCATTTTGCGAATTCCGCGCTCATCGTCGATCAGCAGGGCGGTGTTGTTGTCCGGGTTCATATTTTTTTTGATGGACTCCAAAAGGCTGGAATAAGATTCCCCTTCAGTGCTCAAATCGAAGCGTTGCTGGTCAAATTCAGGCATTATGTTTTCTCCTCTGATTTTTTTAAATTCTTCATAGTTTTATGGAAAAAGCGGTTCCGTTTTCGCCAGTGTGGCAATCTATGCTCCCGGAGTGAAGGTCTATGATTTTTTTGGCAATGGTCAAGCCCAATCCAGTGCCGCCTTCTTTTTTTGTCTTAAATGGTATAAAAAGATTGTCGGCTATTTCAGGAGGCATCCCCGGCCCGTTGTCGGCTATGCTTGCCGCAATGTTGCAGCCTTGCTGTTTGGAGCTTATCGTTATTTTGGGAATGGCGGTCTCATTGTCTTTCAAGGCTTCCACCGCGTTTTTGCAAAGATTGAAAAAAGCCATTTTTAATTTTCCGGCGTCGAGCTCTTTTTCTTTGATTTCATCGTCAAGTTCAAGAACTGCTTCGAAGTTTTCAAGTTTAAAATCTGCGGACAGGGCTTTGGCGGCGGCTCCTGTTTCCTTTAATATGTCATTTATATTGCATGGCGCGAAGTCAGGAGAGTAAAGTTTGGAAAACTGCAAATAGGTTTTCGCCAGTTCCGCGCCTTCGTGGATGGCTGTCTTTGACAATTCAAAATCTTCTTTCACATCGCTGTTTTCCGTGATGTCAGGATTTATCGCGTTAATGTCGTCTTTCAGATATTCTATCCATGAGAGTCCGGAAATCATTTTGTTTTTAAGCTCATGGATAACTTGATAGGAGGTTCGGCGCAGAGATATGACTTCCATGCCAAAGGCTATCATCGGGAGGATGCAGAATATGTTTTTAAGTTTGTTTGTGTAAAAATCGCTGCGCTTGAAGTCGTTGAGGCTAAACTCCAGGGCTTTCTGTTGCAGATCAAGTTCAGGGAACGCGTCTTTATTGAAAAGTATTTGCAGAGCTCCTGCATTTTTGGCTGGCTTGGAGGCTGTTTGAGCGTGATGAATGGAGGGGATGGGAATGCTCAGGAGGTAATCTGTCTGTTTTTTGATTTGTTTGTCCACTCCGTCAAAATGACGCTTGTCTGAGGGCGCGTGAGTGTAGACCACCATGTTGTTGTTGACCGTGACTCCGGCTATGCTGTCAAAGGGCACGCGGACGCCTATCAATTCTTCCACATCCGAGAAAAGGAACTGCAAATACGGGCCTTCTTCGCCAAGTATGGAGCCGCTGGAGCCTCCGGCCAGTTCGATGCATATTTCAAGAGAGGTTTTGAGCATTTCTTCCGGGCTGGCGCCAAGGCTGGCATGCACTATTTTCTGTAAATATTCCTCCATTAACATGATTGCCTCTGATATAGTTATGCATTAAAAACGCCTTTGCTACTATATCCAGAATTGTCATGAAGTTCAAGATGAGGGGATTTTTATTTTGATTCTTCGACTTTGATTCGGGATAAGATTGCGGCGCCCGCTATAAAAAGCATTATTAGACTCAGTATTCCGTACTTTGAGTTTCCCGTGAGTTGAATGGCAAAGCCCATGAGCAAGGGGCCGAGTATTGCGGCAAATTTTCCGAATATATTGTAGAATCCGAAAAATTCAGCCGATTTGCATTTGGGTATTATTTGGGCAAAAAATGATCTGCTCAGAGATTGAATGCCGCCTTGCGATGTGGCCACAAGCATTGCCATTGTCCAGAAAAATGCCAGTTTTAAGGTTTTGCTTTCCAGTGAAGGAATAATAAAGCCGACAATAGTGATGATTATATATATGCCTATTCCTGCAAAAAGCATTTTTTTTGCGGAATATTTTTCGGCAAGCTTGCCGTAGAGCAGGGCAAAAGGGAACGCAACAAACTGAATGGCAAGCACGATTGTCATCAGTTGGCCTGGGGATAATCCGATATCCTCGCCGTAGGGCACCGCCATTTTTATAACAGTGTATACTCCGTCGATATAGAAAAAGTATGCAAGCATAAAAAGGAATGCCTGTCTGTGTTTTTTGACGCGCCTGAAAGTTTCAAACAGCCTTGCAAATGAATCGCGGACAGGGCGCGATGATGGCGGAATGCAGTATTTTTGTTTCAGATTCCGAATTGCCGGGATAGTGAATGCCAGCCACCATATCCCGGTTACGATAAATGCCAGTCGCGTCATCAAGACGGAGTTTCCTGTTTTTTTGCCGAGCATAATAAGGGCTATGCACGCAATGAAGGGAATTGTGCTGCCAATATATCCCCAGGCGTAGCCGCTTGCGGATAGCCTGTTCATTTTTTTGTGGCTGGTCACATCGACGAGGAACGAGTCATAAAAAACGTTGCTTCCGGAATAGCCAATGACCCCCAGTCCGTAAATCAGCAATGCGTAAAGCCAGTTGCCTTCCGTAGCTGAAGACAGCATGAATGTGAAGACAATGCCCATTGTCGCGAAAAAGATAAAAAAGCGTTTTTTATTATTTTTATAGTCGGCAAAAGTTCCAAGAATAGGCGCCAGCACGGCAACAATCAGCGATGCGGCGGAATTTCCGTATCCCCATAAGGCTGTTGATTCGGCTCCTGAAATGCCCTTGCAGGCAAAGGATTTGAAGAATATGGGCATGATGGCCGTCACAATTATAAGCGTGAACGCCGAGTTGGCGACATCGTAGAGTATCCAGCTTTTTTCTTCTTTTGTCATAGATAAATATATGCTATTTTTTTAGATGTCAATGGCGCCTCTTTTTCGGAATTCATTTGGGGTGGAGCCCATTACGCGCCGGAAAGTCCTTGCAAAATGCGATGAATTGTCATAGCCGAGCCTTGCGCAGATTTCCTTGCAACTGTCGTTTGTTGACTTAAGCAGCTCGCAGGCAAGGCGTATTTTTTCCCTCGATATATAATCTAGAGGATTTGTGCCTGTTTCTTCTTTAAAGATTCTCGACAAATGCTCATGGGAGACGCTAAGCTGCTCCGACATGTCCTTGACATTAAAGTCCTCTTCGAGGTGTTCATGGATGAATCTTACAGCTTTTCGCGCCAACTGGGCGGCGGCGGTAATGCCTCCATGGCTTGTCCCGGCTTTTATCAGCTCTGAAAAAAGATCCGAAATAAAAACAAGGGACTCCGCCGCGGAGAACTCAATGAGGTTCCCGTTGTGGCGCCGGAATTCTCTCATCCTGATTGCAAAAGGATTGTCAAGACCCAGATGATATATATGCCCGAAGCGCGACACCAGTTCCCTTGTCATTTCGAGGGTGTTGAAAAAGGAGGTGAAGATAATTCTCCAGGTTTTTTTTGCGTCTTCAGGATAGTAGTAGCTTGTTTCGGGATCGCTGATTTCCCAGAGAAAACCGGTTCCCGGCTCAAGAATGTGCTTTCCGTCTTTGTCGCAGAAAATCCCGCGTCCTTCAAGAGTCAGCTGGAAGCCGCAGCGGCCAACGTCTTTTTTTCTTTGCTTGCCTTCAAAATAGTAGTCAGGGCTGTTTATTGCCTGCTCTGTGATGCTTGTCGGGTAAGGAAAATTGTTGATTGCAGGGTAGCTGCTGATCGGGACGCGCCAAATAAAAGGCATTATATCACCTATTGGGTTTTAATATCAAAATTTGGTTGTTGATGGACTTAATTTAAGATTTTATAATAGTAATGTCAAGCTTGTTCGTTTAATTAGCAATCAATTAATGTGTGGGAGTTGGAGATGAAAGTAGTTATTATTGGAGCGGGAAGCGCGTTCGGAAGCCGTATTTCGGTGGATATTCTTTCCAGAAAACCTCTTGAAAACAGCACAATCGCTTTGTGCGACATCAATGAAGAAAGACTGGAAACTGTCCGGAAATATGTCCAAAAGGTTGTTGACGCGCATAATCTGCCAGCAAAAGTGGTGGCGAGCACAGACCGGAAAAAGCTGCTGCCCGGAGCGGACTTTGTTGTCATTTCGGTGGCGGTGGGCGGGCCGGCTTATTATGACAAGCCTTACGAGGACGAGATAGCCATACCACTAAAATATGGAGTAATGCAAACAGTCGGCGACACCGTCGGGCCTGGAGGAATTTTCCGCACGCTCAGGACTGGCCCGGCTTTGATCGGAATGACCGAAGACATAAACCGTCTTGCTCCGAAGTCCACCATCATTAATTACACAAACCCGATGGCGATGCTCACATGGATACTTAACGAGACTTCAGAAGTCCCGGTGGTCGGGCTTTGCCACAGCGTTCAGGGAACCTCGAAGCAGCTTGCCGGATTTATCGACGCGCCTTATGAGGAAGTCGGCTATTGGGTTGCCGGAATAAACCATATGTCATGGTTTATGAAATTTATACATAACGAGGAAGACGCGTATCCCCAATTGAGAAAGGCTATGAGCGATCCGACTATATTCGAAAAAGATCCCATTCGTTTTGAGGTAATGAAGAACTTCGGCTATTTTGTCACGGAGAGCAGTCGTCACATGAGCGAGTATCTTCCTTATTTCCAGCGCGAGCATGAAAAAATGCAGCCTTATGTTGAACAGACCAAAGGCATCAAAGACAGGCGCAAGGCATATTTTGATGACATGGGCTTGAAGGCGCACAGTCCTGACAGCATTGAATTGGTAAGGTCGCACGAATATGCTTCCGAGATTATGGAAGCCATGCAGACAGGCGTCCCCATTCGTTTCAACGGGAATGTTATGAACAACGGATTGATTGGTAATCTGCCGGCCAATTGCTGCGTCGAGGTTCCTTGTCTCACTGATGGCGAAGGAATTCATCCTTGCGCAATCGGCGATATTCCAGTGCAATGCGCTGCGCTTTGCCGAAGCAATGTTTCTGTTCAAGAGCTTGCAGTGAAGGCCGTCCTTGAGAAAGACCGCGAAGCCGCGTTCCATTCTCTTTGCTTGGACCCGTCGGCCTCTGCCGTTTTGACTCTTGACAAAACGCGCCAGATGTTCAATGAGCTTTGGGAGGCCGAAGGCCAGCTCCTGAGCTATTATGCTTGATTGACGGGATATTTTCCAAATTGATATGCTGCGTCGAAAACGGCGCAGATTGCCTCCGGGAGAACGGCTGGTTGGATGGCGTGAATCTGGTTAAAGATAAAGCCGCCTCCCGGAGCCAAAATTTTGATTCTTTCTTTTGCGTGTTCCACTGCTTCTTCGGTCGGACGCGCGCCGAGCACATGTTGGGTGTCGCAGCCGCCGCCCCAGAATACGATGCGTCCGCCGTATTTGCTTTTCAGCTTTTCCGGCTCCATTCCATTTGCCGATGTTTGAATGGGATTCAATATGTCAACGCCCATTTCGATGAATGATTCAATAAGCGGCTCCACTGCGCCGCAGCAGTGCAGATAAAGCTTGAAATTTGTTTCAGAGTGAAGCCAGTCTGTGAATTTCTTATAATGGAGCATGATTGTTTCACGGAAAAGCCCGGGGCTGATAAGAGGAGCGTTTTGGGAGCCCAGATCGTTCGTGAATATCACGCAGAACGCATATTCTCCGACTGCTTCGTTGAGGAGCTTGTACTTTTCAATGAGCTTGTCGCAATGCTTGTCCATTGCGTCGTTTGCCTTTTCTGGCTCCGTTATCAAATCCATCAGGAATTCGGGGTTGTTTATGTCTCCAAAGCCTCCCCCGAATTTTGCGGCGATTGCGTAGTCGGTGGAGCCGTAAAGATTAGAAGCGCATTTGCGAAGGCTTTCAAGATTTTCATCGCTGAGCTTAAACTCCGGGCTGAACCAGCCAGTTCCGTCTTCGGAGTCAAAGTAAAGGGACTCGTCCGGTTTTATGAATTTTCGCTGTTGTTTGTCGGTCAGAGTCCATATTCCATTTTCTTTTTTCAGATTCAGCTTCCCGGGCAGCAGAGTGTCATGCGCTTTGAACAGAGGATAAGCTTTCCAATTTTTTTCCAGGCTGGTCGGGCTGATTTGAACGACATCCACATGGAGGAGCTCAAGTATTTCCTCTTCGATTTCGGCAAGCTGCTGCATTATGTCGTTGCACTTTACGGGATTGGATGATAGCCCAAGATGTTTTTTTAGCTTGTGATATGCGCTCACATGGATTCCCGAGGCTCCGGTTGTTCCGCCCAAGTCTATAGGCACGCGATCTGGCTCTTCAAAGTTTATAGCCTTTAACACTCTTTCCCGGCTTTTCATTTTTTTGGAACCTTTCTGTTTGCCTGTTGTCAATAGCTTACACGCACATGGCTTTTAGTGGAATGGCGAAAATTGTCAAAAACATAGCGTAACAAATCATTGGACCTAATGAGCTTCTAACGGAAGAGCATTTGATAAAACAGGGAAATTGTTGTAAATTCCCTGAAAGGGCAGATTAATTTTTTTTAAAGGAACTGTTTTGATGAAAAAGCAATTTAATAAAAAAGACATGAAAGAATATTTGAAGAACTCGTTTATGACGCACCTGACGCGGACTTTGGCGAAGCGTTTGGACAGGGCTTCCGAACTGGACCGCTATCAGGCTCTGGCTTACAGCATACGCGACTTGATGGTTGACAAATGGATTGAAACCAAAGAAACTTTTGACGAAGTGGAGCATAAATGCGTAAGCTATATTTCTTTGGAATTTCTTATGGGGCGCGCCCTTGGCAACGCCATGATAAATCTGGAAATATTTGACGCCGCAAAAGAAGCAATGACCGAGTTGGGCTTTGACATGGAAGAAATCCGCGAGCAGGAAGTCGACGCCGGCCTTGGCAATGGCGGTCTTGGCAGACTTGCCGCATGCTTTATGGATTCCATGGCCACCTTGGACTTGCCGGCGCGCGGTTACGGGATCCGTTATGATTATGGCATATTCACACAGCAAATAGAAGATGGCTTCCAGGTGGAGGAGCCGGACAATTGGCTCCGCAACGGAAATCCATGGGAGGTGCGCCGGACTGAACAGGCGCAGACCGTGCGCTTTTACGGACATACAGAGACGTACCCATGCTCCCGAAATAAGCACCGGAAAGTCTGGCTCGGCACTCAGGATGTGCTCGCCATTCCCTATGACACTCCTATCCCCGGATTCAAAACAAACAATGTGAACACTCTTCGGCTTTGGTCGGCGGAGTCTGTATATGGATTCAACCTGAAAAGCTTCAATATGGGCGATTACATCAACGCCAACCTCGAAGCGTCAATGACTGAGAACATAACCAAAGTCCTTTATCCCAACGACAATAATTTTGAGGGCAAGGAACTTCGCCTGAAGCAACAGTATTTTTTGGTTTCAGCATCCATGCAGGAGCTTGTTGGCCGCTTGAAGATTTCCGGCCACAATGTCCGCGAGTTGCATGAACTCAACGCTGTTCAGCTGAACGACACACATCCTGCTTTGGCTGTGCCGGAGCTTATGCGTCTGTTGATTGACGAAGAAGACCTTTCCTGGGACGAAGCCTGGGGTATTTGCACAAAGACTTTCAGCTACACCAATCATACGCTGATGTCTGAGGCGCTTGAAAGGTGGCCTGTGGACATCCTTGGAAAGCTTCTCCCGCGAATCCTTGAAATCATTTACGAAATAAATTCCAGATTTATGCGCGACATAGCAAACCACTACCCCGGAGACATGGCGCGCCTTGAGCGCATGTCACTGATAGAGGAGGGCTCCGAGAAAATGGCGCGGATGGCATATATGGCTGTCCTTGTCAGTCACAAAGTCAATGGCGTGGCCGCGCTTCATACCGAGTTGCTTAAAGAGGGCTTGTTCAGGGATTTTTACGAATATGCCCCTGAGAAATTCGTAAATGTCACCAACGGCATTACTCCGCGCCGCTGGCTTTACAAGTCGAACAGAGGGCTTTCCAAAATTATCACCAAAAAAATTGGCGATGGCTGGGTGAAAAACCTTGATGAAATAAAAGGCATTGAAAAGTTGGCTGGAAACAAGGCGTTTCGCAAGGAGTTCAGGACTGTAAAGCGCGAGAACAAAATTGTTCTTGCAAATTACATAATGGAAAACAACAACGTTAAAATTGATCCCAGTTCGCTTTTTGACGTTCAGGTGAAAAGGCTGCACGAATACAAGCGCCAGCTTCTGAACATACTTAATGTGATAGCCATGTATATGGACATTAAAGATTCTCCAAACGCGGACTTTGTTCCCAGAACAGTAATGTTCAGCGCCAAGGCGGCTCCAGGCTATTATATGGCAAAATTGATAATCAAGCTTATAAATTCCGTGGGCGATGTCATAAACAATGACATCACGATCGGAGACAAGCTCAAAGCTGTATTTCTGGCAAATTATCGCGTTTCGCTGGCTGAAAAAATTATTCCGGCAGCCGATCTTTCCGAACAGATATCTCTTGCGGGAACCGAAGCGTCGGGCACCGGCAACATGAAATTCGCCTTGAATGGCGCGTTGACCATAGGAACATTGGACGGAGCCAACGTGGAAATACACGAAGCGGTCGGAGAAGAAAATATTTTCATTTTTGGAATGACCGTTGAGCAAGTGAAAGAGCTTCGCGGACAGGGATACAATCCCAGGGACTTCGTTGAGCAATCTTCGAGGTTGAAGCGGGCCCTGGAGCTTATCCGATGCGGGTTTTTCTCGCAGGTAACCCCTGACTTGTTCAAGCCAATATTGGACAGTCTGGATACAGACTTTTACATGATCGCCGCTGATTTTGAGTCTTACTGCGCAGCGCAGCAGGAGGTGAGCGAAGTCTTCAGAAAGCCGGACGAATGGGACAAACGCGCTATAATCAACGTGGCCAACATGGGGCCGTTTTCAAGCGACAGAAGCATTTCCGATTACGCATCAAAAATATGGGACCTGAAGCCAGTTCCTGTGCCTTAGAAAGCAAAATATAAGAGAATAAATATGAACGAAGCCGGAAAAAAAACAATATATCTCAGCGGACCGATCATGGACGAGCATCTCGGAGTTGCCAGAACTTGGCGGGAGGATGCAAAGTCTCTTTTGAAAACGCAGTTTAAACTGCTTGATCCAATGCGGAGAAAATTCGTAGACAGACAGGTCGACAGCGCAAACGAGATAGTTGAATTTGATCTTCAGGATGTGAGAGACGCCGATATTATTCTGGTCAACTACAACAAGCCCAGCATAGGCACAAGCATGGAGGTTTTTCATGCCGCTTATAATCAGGGGAAGTTCGTTGTTGCTTTTTCTCCTTTTAAATTCGAAAACTGCAGCCCGTGGATGGTGCGTTTCAGCACTAAAATAAAGCCATCTCTGGAGGAGGCCTGCGAATATATTCTGGCCCACTTCGGAGAGGCTGTGGACGACTTTTAATCGTGGACGCAGAATTGCTTGAATATCTGTCCGGCTTTCTGACCGATGCCAGAAAGAGGAAAATAGAGGAGATACTTGAGAAAAGAACCCGGCATGTGACCGTGGTTCTTGAGGATATCTTCCATCCTCCGAATGCCAGCGCCATCATTAGAACATGCGAGTGCTTTGGCGTTCAGGACATGCGTTTTATTCAGAACCACAAGGTGTACCGCGTTAATGCCGATGTTGCCCAAGGAGCGTCAAAGTGGGTAAATATTTTTGACTACGCGGAAGGGGATTCAAATACTGAAACATGCCTGTCTGATCTCAAAAAACAGGGATATCGCATTGTCGCCACAACCTTGCGGGAATCTGAAAAGACAATTCAACTGGAAAAGCTTCCCGTAAAAGAGAAACTTGCTTTATGCTTCGGAGCTGAAGAGACGGGTCTTAGCGACGAGGCTCATGAGCTGGCGGACTATCATGTAAAAATTCCAATGTCCGGCTTTACGCAGAGCTTCAATATTTCAGTCAGCGCGGCGTTGTGTCTGCAAGTTGCTGTCGCGCGCTTGAGGGAGTCTGATGTTGACTTGAGATTGAGCGATAAAGAAAAGGCGGAGTTGCGGCTTGACTGGCACAAGAAAAGCATTAGAAATGTTGACGCCATCATAAAACGGTTTTACGAATGATTCGTTGACTCCGACAAAGCCGGATGCTGTTGGCGTATAAAAATCAGGAATGATAAATGCCCTGCTGGCGGCGTTTTTCCGAGCAGGCGCTTATTTTGCTGGATTCAAAAAAATCAAGCCCTGTTTTATTAACCAGTTCCTTCAGGTAGTCAAAATGAGGACACGGGGGCGCATGAAAATTATCCTTTGCAATGCATGATGAAAACTGCACGGCAACTTTGTCTTTTTCAATGCCTTCTTTTTTTAGCGCCCGGAGCAAATGAGTAAGTTTTCTATGCAAAGCGCGTCCGCAGCATCCCCCGCAAGTAAGGTAAATAATTCTGTAGGGTTTGTCTTTCGGGTAGATCGAAAAACCTCCGCTTCTTTCATTAAAAGCCTTTTCACAAAGATAACCGGAGCAGCGTTCTTTTACTATATGGCATTGCGCAACAACAATGTATTCCTTTGTTTCGGGATCGCCCATGCACCACCTCTATTGTTTTAGTTTTGCGTCTGGCATGATCTTGCAAGTCGACTGTCAACATAGAGTTTGTCCTGAAAAAAACAAGTTTTTTGAAGAGAAAGATAGGCTTTGCTTTAAAACGGTGTAGATTAAGAAAAAATACGCTAATTCCACCCCAAAACAGCTCAGGCCGATTGTGAAAAAAATATTTTTGGATTACAATTCAACAACGCCTGTGTTTAAAGAAGTTCTGGATGAAATGCTTCCATGTTTCTCTGAGATTTGGGGCAATCCTTCCAGCTCTCATTGTTTCGGGCGGCAGGCGAAAACAGCAATTGACACAGCAAGAATCCGCGTGGCTGAAATGATAAAGGCGAACCCGGAAGAGATTGTTTTTACAAGCGGCGGCACGGAGGCCAACAACCTGGCTCTCAAATGCTTGTTGGCAAAAAACGCTTCAAATGAGAAAAACCATGTTATTACAACGCAAATCGAGCATAGCTCCATTTATAACGCCTTTGAGCATCTGGAAAAAGATGGCTTTGAAGTTTCCTGGCTGCCCACTGATAAAAACGGCGTGGTTTCCGTCTCTGATTTCCAATCAGCAATAACAGAGCGAACGCTTTTGGCGTCAATTATGTTGGCAAATAATGTGACTGGAGCCTTGCAGCCTGTCCGCGAAATAGCTCGGATCGCTTCTGCAAAATCAATATTTATTCATACGGACGCTGTTCAGGCCGCAGGCAAAATGCCTCTCTCTGTCAATGAGCTAGGGGTGGATTTGCTGACATTGTCGGCTCACAAGATTTATGGGCCCAAGGGCGCGGGCGCTCTTTATGTCCGTCGCGGCCTGAAGACATCCGCCGACAGCTATGGCGGCGATCAGGAAGGCAAGCTGCGCGCCGGAACTGAAAATGTGCCGGGAATTGTTGGCTTTGGAAAAGCGTGTGAAATGGCGCAAAAAAATCTTGACATAAATATCCTAAAAATGGAAAGCTTGCGGGATAGGCTGGAAACTGGCATCTTGTCCGCCATCCCGTTTGCAAAAATAAATGCTTTGGGGAGCAAAAGAGTTCCCAATACTTCGAGCATAAGCTTTCCTGGCGTTGAAAATGAAATGCTGGCGGTTCGTCTGGATTTAAATGGCATTGCCGTTTCTATTGGCTCGGCGTGCAACGCGGGAAAGGCTGGCTCTTCAAGAGTTCTGAAAGCAATGTCACTTCCCCTTGAAGAGTTGCATGGCTCTTTGCGCTTTTCCGTTGGGCTGGGAAACATCAATGAAGATATCGACCAGGCAATTGAGACCTTAAAAAATATTGTCCTAACGCGCCGCCAGAAGTCCTGAAAAATAAAAAAGCCGACGGAGTCGGAATAAAAACCGGACTTTGTCCGGACGCCATCCAGCGGCGGAATCGCTGGTCGGCAAAGCCGGTGGCAAACCCACTTTTAAATCCACTTCGTGGGGGCGTCAGCTCCCGGGACTTTTCGCGGCTCCAGCGGAGAACACGCTAAAAAACTTTTTTCTTCTTGACAAATTTCCTTGTTTGGGTTATACTAAAAATAAAGTTCCATAGTTAACTAGTGAGGATGTTTTCTGGTGAATAAGCAATTGACAGAAGTTTCGGGGCCTAAGTATCTTCAGATAAAAGAAACTCTTGGCGAGGAGATAGCTCAGGGAGTTTACAAGGTAGGCGAGAAGATTCCATCCGAAAATGTTCTTCCCAAGAGGTTTAAAGTCAGCAAGATGACGGTGGTCAAGGCTATTGATGAGCTTGTCAGGGATGGCATTCTTGATAGAGTTCGTGGCAGCGGCACTTATGTGTCAGCCAAGTCTAAGCCTGTAACTTTGAACGTGGGGCTTTTTGGGGACAATTCATGGATTTTGGACGAGTTTGAGCGCGAGTATCCGGAAATAAAACTGAATAGGATTGTCTATTCGCATGAAAATATCATTGAGGTTTCAGATAATTGCGACATTGATGTATTTTATCTGACTGATTATGCGTTTGGATACTTCAAGGCGCACAAAAGACTTCTGGACTTGACCGAGGCTTTTGAAAAGGAGATATTCGAGGAGCATCTTTTTTTTGACGAAGTTATGAGAATGTTTGAGCATAGGCGCAAGCAGTATGGCATTCCTGTTCTCTTCTCGCCGCTTGTAATGTATTTTAACAAAAAGTTGTTTGACGAAGCCGGGGTTGCTTACCCGGAAGACACTTGGAGCCGTGAAGAGTTTCTCGCAAAGGCAAAAGCGCTGACTATGAAGCCGGATGCGAACGGCATTGTTCCTTCTTACGGCTTCCTCATGTCGCAGTACCGCAATCGCTGGCCCGTTTATGTGCTCCAGGAAGGCGGCAGCATCATGGACGATGACGGCAAGACCGCTCTTGTTGGCTCTCCGGAGGTTGTCGCCGCGCTGAAATGGGTTGGGGAGCTTCTTCACAAGCACAAAGTTTGCCCCGTTTTTCCGTATATGAATGACGCTATGTCACAGGAATTATTTTTGAACAACAGAGCGGCAATGCTGATGGGGTCTTACTATTCTATCAGGCATTTTTTAAATCTGGATTGCTGCATTGCTCCTTTGCCGATGGGAAAGTGCGATGTGACTGGCTTGATTGCTGACTCTCTTGCGGTTTCAGCAAAGTGCCAAAACGTTGATGCCGCTGTGAAGTTGATAAAGTTTGCAGTTTCCGAAAAAATTCAGAAGAAGCTAAAGCTGAGCGCGTTTGGCCTGCCGTCAAGAAAAGCCACTGCTCTTTCTTATGATGACATTCCGGAAGGAATCAATTCAGAGGAGTATTTTAGTTTTTTGGAGTTTTTTCCCAAGGGCAAAGGACGCAAGCTTTTAGATGTGTCTGAGCCCAAGCTTCTGGCCCCTTTCTGGAAGCATGCCGACATGGTCTGGGCAAACATGGAAAGCGCGGAAAGCGCTTGCGCCTTGGCGCAGAAAGAGATTGATGAGCTAAGCAAGGAGAACGGAAAATGAAGATTGGAAAAGGAATGTTCTTTACACTTATTGAATTGCTTGTTGTGATTGCTATAATAGCAATACTTGCGTCAATGCTTTTGCCTGCCTTGCGACGGTCGCGTGAAATTGCAAAAAAATCTTTGTGCTCAAGCAATTTCAAGCAATGCGGTCTGGCTTTGTTTTCCTATGCCGACGATTACAATGACTATTCGATGCCAAGTGACATGAATGAGTGGGGGTATTCTGCGGAGATGAACAACTGGGGCAACTTGCTCATGTATTGCGGATATCTTCCCAATAAGGTGGTGAGCAACGCAAGGATAATCGGCGAGACTCCGCTTCGCTGCCCCAGTGTGAATGTGAAAGATGAGACAGTTAATGGAAGCGACATGGAAACTTATGGAATGGTATCTACATATATGGTTCCTGCCAATCCTCATTTTAGATTTGTAAATATATTCAGGGATAAAAAACCTTCGCGACAAATATGGCTTGCCGACAGTTTTAGCGACTATACGAATGCTCAGTCCTTTGGCTTTTGCGGCAATTTCGGGATATATGTATGTGAGAGCATAAGGAAATGCATTCAGACCCGTCATGGCGGCAGCGCCAACGGCTGGTTTCTTGACGGGCATGTAAGCTCGTTAAAGCCAAACGAGCTAAGAGAGTTGCGCGGAGCTCCCATTTACTACTTTCCTGAAAATCAAAATGTCGCAATTAGAATTAATTAACTATTTAATATAATGAAGGAGTTTTTTTGTATGAAGTTTCTCAGATGGAATTTATTTGCCTGCGCTTGTGTGGCTTTTGTCGGATGTCGGCTTATGACAAACGTGCCTGCGGTTTCAATTGTGAAAGACGGGATTGCAAACGCTGTTGTTATTGTTTCCGGCGATGCCGCTGAAAATGAAGCGGCCAGAGAATTAAGCCGATATGTCGAGAAGATCAGCGGTGCAAAGCTGAAGATTGAAAGGTCTATGAAAAGTTCAACAGCTCGGAGAATATATATATCCAACGGGAAAGCAGTTCCTGGATTTGACATTGATTTGAACAGCCTGAAGGCTCAGGGATTTGCTATAAAGACCTATGGTGGAAACCTTGCGATTATTGGCAAAGATTCAGACGGGACAGAATACGGAGTTAATTATTTCCTTGAAAAATATTGCGGTGTCAGATGGTTTTTCCCCGGGACGCTTGGAACTGTAATTCCTGAACTAAAAACTATTGTTATCTCGGATATTGATGAAATTCAAAATCCCGACTTTAAAATGCGCATTGCCGGGTCCCGCAAAAACAAGAAATGGCAACGGCATAATCTTATAGGAAGCAGCCTGCCATATTTTGGCGGACACTCATTCTGCAAGCATATTCCCGCAGAAAAATACTGGAAGAGCAATCCTGAGTATTTTGGGGTTAAAAACGGAACGCGTTATAAGCCGCCTCATCTTGATGATTCCAGGGAGCGCGACTGGGGCGGATGGCAGATTTGCACCAGCAATCCTAAAGTTGTTGACCTGGTGGCGGAGAGCTGCTGTAAAATATTGAAGAAGAAACCAAGCTTAAAAGTTGTAAGCATATGCCCTAATGACGGGGCTGGATGGTGCGAATGCAGGATTTGCAAAGCTCTGGATAAAAAAGATGGAAGTTATTCCGATAGGCTTTTTGTATTTGCCAATGCTGTTGCCGAAAAGGTGGCAAAAAAATACCCAGACAAATATCTTTTGATGTTTGCTTACGAAGACTATCAATTGCCTCCTGAGAATATGAAAATTCATTCTAATATAATTGTCTGGTACACATATTCGGCGGCGGATTCTTTCAGGAAAAATTTTAATGACGAACAAATAAGCAGGCTGAAAAAATGGGCAAGCTTGTCAAAGCATATGTGGATTTATGAATATTATATTTCCGAATGTTGGAATCACTTTACTCCTCGCTTTATCACTGAAGCGTTGGGAACTGAAATAAAATTTTTCAAGAAAATAGGAGTGGAGGGGTATCAAACTCAGTCAGGCAGGGATTGGGCAATCAACGGCCCCAACTATTATATTGCCGCAAAG
Source organism: uncultured Victivallales bacterium (assembly GCA_964651145.1). Classification (GTDB taxonomy): domain Bacteria; phylum Verrucomicrobiota; class Lentisphaeria; order Victivallales; family GWF2-45-14; genus CAZYVR01. Next base: position 31,376 of record CAZYVR010000012.1, read on the forward strand.
TTGCTTTGGGACAGTTCGCTTGAGCCGGGAGGCATGATGAATGAGTATTGCTCCAAGCTTTTCGGGCCAGCCTCTGAAGAAATGAAGGCATATTTTCTGACCATGGAAAACGCCTGGGCAAAAGGATTGAGCAAGCCTGGCATGCCGAGCTGGTTTGGACGATTTCCTGACAATAAAGCGCTTGAGGTGTACACTGAAAAAGATTTGAAAAAGTGCGCTGGCTTATTTAAAAAAGCGGAAAAAAAGGGGGCTGGGGACGCCCTTGTCCTTGAACGCATCGAGATGTTCCGTGCGGGGCTGACATTTACTGACAATCACGTGGCAATCTTGAAGGCTATGAAGGATCTTGCCGAAGCTGGAGTTGTTCTTAGCTATGATTTTAAAGTTTCCGACAAAGCATTTACGACAGAGGAAATAAAAAGCATGATGATCAAGGTCAGGACTTTGATAAATAAACAGTTTGCTTTTATTGAAAGCCATAAAAAAAACGATCTTATAGGTTACTATTGGCTGACTGACCCCGGCACGCGATCGGGGCGGTATGTTCCATCTTTTCAAAGGAAACTCAAGTTGCTTGAAAAGTATATGAAAGCATATGACAACCAAGGTGAAGTCACTATTTATAAGTTGCCGCGCAAATGGAAATTCAGGACTGATCCCAATAATCTTGGCGTAAATGAAAAATGGAATAAAGCTGAATGGGCAAATGTTGAATTGATTTCAGTGCCGGCATTCTGGAATAAGACCGAGAAGCATGAAAATTATGGAGGCGTCGCATGGTATCGAGCAAGCTTTGAGTTTACAAAAGACGCAATAGGCAAAAAGGTGCATGTCAAATTCGGAGCAGTGGACGCTGAAGCCGATGTTTACTTGAATGGTGAATTTATAGGCAAACATGAATATGCAAAAGGAAGCTGGAAAAAATCTTTTCAATTTGATATTTCAAAGTTAGTTCGATCAGGCAAAAACATATTGACCGTAAGAGTTGACGGGCATGGCAGAAACAGCGGCATTTGGCAGCCAGTGTCAATTTTTAGTCCTCTTGAAAACGGCAATTTGGTTCAGAACGGCAATTTTAGCGAAGGCATTAAAGGCTGGCGCTGGAGCCCGTTTAGAAATAAAAAGGGAGCTGTTGTTGAAAATCTTATCGTTGACAATGACAAGGGTGGGAAATGTGTCATGCGGGAGAATCCAGGGCAGGTCACGCAGCTTTTGTTTTTAAAGCCAGGAGTCAAATATAAATTAAGCGGTTTGGTTAAAGCTGAAGGACTCAGCGATAAATCTTTTGCGGACGTTTATGTTAACTTCGCGCCAGGCAAAAATGCTAGAATTGCAACGTTGAAAGCCAGCGCTGACTGGACTAGTTTTTCAAAGGAGTTCTCGGCAGATAAACCTAGAGCGAATATAACTTTGCGCTTAACAGGGCAGGGCAAGGCTTATTTTGACGATATAAAATTAATTGAGATAAAATAGTGAAGATTATTCCTAGAAGACGCTTTACACTCATTGAATTGCTCGTCGTGATTGCTATAATAGCAATTTTGGCATCAATGCTTCTGCCCGCTTTGCGAAGCGCTAAGGAGCAGGCAAAGAGCATTAATTGTCTGGGTAATTTAAGACAATTGGGAACAGCATTTCATTCTTATGCTTCTGACTGGCAAGGCTATTTGCCGCCTAATGAAGGAGGCGAGACAGGCGGGGTTCTTTGGCCACGATTTATGTGCCAGTTTTTAGACTATTATCCATATTTAATAAGCTCAAGAAATATGATAACTGTTTGCCCTAGCGACCAGGCTCCTGGAAGCAATGGCGGCGTTTTATTCAGTTATGGAGCCAATTCCGATATTTTTCTCAAAAAATTATCATCTATTTCTCATCCTTCTGAGACTTTTATGATAGGCGATTCTGCCGTTATAGGAGGAACCGCTTCCAGCCGCATTTATGCTTACACTACTCACATATCAAAAGTGGATTTTCCTAGACATTTGAAGAATACAAACGGAGTGTTTATCGATGGGCATACCAAATCATTAAAATGGCCTTTGCCAAACAAAACAGAAAATCCTCACTTATGGAGCAATTAAATAAAAATAAAGATAAAATAGGTGTTTGAGTATGGAAAGAATTAAAAAGTTTTTTGTCGCAATTGGGATGTCAGCTCTGTTGACCTCTTGCGCTCTGACAGACAAATCAAAAACGGAGAGCATTGTGTTGGCTGACTCAAAAAAAGCTAACGCTGCAATAATCGTGGGCGAGAATTCGGCTGAAAAAAAAGCTGCCAGAGAATTGCAGAAATATATAAAAAAGATTATAGGAATAGAACTCGACATTAAAAAGCCAGGCTACGCAGGAAAACTTAAAAAAATATTTATTTCAAATGGAAAAACTGTTCAGAACTTTGCAATAGACCTTAAAAAATTGAAAGCTCAGGGTTTTGCCATAAAAACACAAAATGGTAATCTGGCCCTTGTTGGCAAAGATTCAGACGGGACAGAATTTGCAGTCAATTTCTTTTTACAAAAATATTGCGGGGTTAGATGGTTTTTTCCAGGAAGCCTAGGAACGATTGTTCCAGAAAAAAAATATCTTGCAGTACCTGAGATTGATGAAATCCAAAACCCTAATTTTCTATTGAGAGAAGTCGGAGTAAAAAGGTTTAAGAAATGGAGAAAGCATAATCTTCTAGGAAATTCCTGCCCTTATTATGGCGGCCATTCTTTCCATCGTTTTTTGCCTCCCGAAAAATACTGGGAATCGCATCCGGAATATTACGCAGAAATTAAGGGAAGAAGAAAAAAGCCAGAGTATTTGGATAACCCAAAGCTGCGCAAATGGGGTGAATGGCAGCTTTGCACAAGCAATCCTGATGTTATAAACCAAATAGCTGAAAGTGTTTGCAAAACATTTAAGGACAGACCCAAGTTGAAAGCTGTTGCAATTTGTCCTAATGATGGATCTGGGTTTTGCGAGTGCAAAAAATGCAGGGCTTTTGATCAGGAGGCAGATTCGATTACAGATCGGATTTTTACTTTTGCAAATGCGGTTGCTGAAAAAGTCGCAAAGAAATATCCTGATAAATATCTCCTGATGTTTGCCTATTCTAATTATATAAAACCTCCGCTTAAAGTGAAAAAAATCCATCCAAATATTATTGTCTGGTACGCCTATGCCGCCGCTATGCGCTCTTGCGATGAAAACAAAATCAAGCTAGAACAGCTTGCGCAATGGGGCAAACTTGCAAAGCATATTTGGATATATGAATATTTTATAGTCGAAGGCTGGAAGCAGCATTTCCCTCCTTTCATTATAGACATCTTAAGCTGGCAAATACCCTACCTTTATAAAAACAGCGTTGATGGTTACATTACCCAGAGCGGCAGCGATTGGGGGATGAATGGACCACATTATTATTTGACATCCCAGCTTCTTTGGGACAGCTCGCGCAATCCTGAAAAAATCATGGACGAATATTATTCGTTGCTTTTTGAAAAAGCGGCTCCTGAAATAAAGAAGTACTTTAAGATAATGGAGCATGCATGGAATAATAACGTTAAGTTGCCGAAAATGTTTGGCGGCGTCACTGACGTTATGTTCATGCAAATTTATCCAGACAGCCTTCTTGACAAGTGCAGAGAGTGTTTTGCTAAAGCTGAAAGTTTTGGGAAGAATAATTCCCTAATTTTAGAGCGCATAAAGAGGTTTCGCGTTGGCTTTAAGTTCCTCGAAAATCATATAGCCGTATTGAAGTCATTAAAAAAAGCGGCGGGCTTTGGGCTACCTCTGGGATATGACTTTGGGCTTGGCGAAGGATCTTTTTCTCCCGCTGAAATAAAAAAGAGCTTGCTGAACGCAAAAAAAACGATAAAAGAACAACTGGTGTTTTGCGAAGCCAATAAAAAAACTGACCTGATTGGTTATGAATGGCTGCGCAACTCCGGAACTAATGAATCCCATTATATTCCACGCTATCAAAAGAAATTGAAGCTTATAGAGCAATATTTAAAATCGTACACCAACGATAATAAGCAATTAAGTTGCAAGCTGCCTGGTATGTGGGATTTTCGCCTGGATAAAATTAACGAAGGGCTTTCCCAAAAATGGTTTGCAAAACAGTGGCTCCCAAAAGACACTGGCAAGATTCGCGTGCCTGCCTTCTGGAACAAAACAAAGAAGTATGAAAATTATGGAGGAGTTGCATGGTACCGCGTGAATTTTGAAGTTCCGGAGGAAATTGACGCCAGCAAAGTTGTTGTCAAATTCGGGGCTGTTGATGCAGAGGCTGATGTCTATGTGAATGGCATTTTAGTTGATCGGCATGCTTACAAAAGAGGCAGCTGGAAAGAGAGTTTTGAATTTGAGATTTCAAACTTCGTTAAAAAAGGGCGAAATGTTTTAACTGTGCGCGTTGATGGACATGGCAGAAACAGCGGCATTTGGCAGCCAGTCAGCATTTGTTTGCCCGGCAATAATAAAAGTTTTGTGATAAATGGGGATTTCAGCGACGGGCATAAGGGCTGGTCATGGTCGCCCTATAGAGACAAAAGAGGAGAGGTTGCAAAGCCCATAATAATTGAGTCTGGAACTAATGAAAAGGGCAAGTGTGTCATGCGCAATTCTCCAGGCCAGATAAATCAGAATACAGCGACTAGGCCCGGCTGCAAATACAAGTTCAGTGGATGGATTAAGACGGAAAATATGGGGGGGGAATCTTCTGCAGATTTGTACATAGCAAAAGGCGCATGCAAAGCGGGTGTTCTAAGAAATAATTCAGATTGGACATTTTTTGAGAAAACTTTTACAGCCAAAGCTCCCATAGCTATAGTAACTCTCCGCCAAACGGGAGAAGGCAAGGCTTATTTTGACAATATAAAACTAATTGAAATAAAGGAAGACAAGAAATGAAAAAAGTTGCATTGGTAAAAAAGCATATGGTGTGCCCTTACGTTAAAAAGCAGGGCGGGGTCGTTGACGATGCGGCGGCTCAGTTGTCTGAGCAGCAAGATTTTAGAGAAGGCTACTTTGCCTTTGCCAGCTTGAAATATCGTCTACAAGATGGGCTTCTTTACTGCGGCAATACTAATTTTGGAAACGACCTTTTAAGGACTTTTAATCTTGAAACAGGGGAGTTCAAGTCTTTGCGCTATCAGAATTTCGGAGAGAAGTTTGACATAAAGATACATCGCGGCCTGGAGCTTGGCGACGACGGCAAATTTTACGGAGCCACAAGCTGTTTGCATGGGCCAGAGAAGCGCCTCGAAGGGCCCTTTCTGGAAGCATGCTGACATGGTCTGGGCAAACATGGAAAGCGCGGAAAGCGCTTGCGCCTTGGCTCAGAAAGAGATTAATGAGCTAAGCAAGGAGAACGGAAAATGAAGATTGGAAAAGGAATGTTCTTTACA
>CAZYVR010000013.1:0-35626 GCA_964651145.1 uncultured Victivallales bacterium
TTTGGTTTTCGTCCATTTCGGATCAGCAATCATATCTGCGAGTGTCCCAGCTATTTTGTCAATAGGGGGCGCCACTGTGGTCAGGTTGTATATTCTGTATCTGGGGTCATTGTCAAAAGAAACAATTTTGTAGTCATTCTGATTTATCTCTTGTTCTTTTGCCCTGTCAATGAATTTAGCCGCAAGCTGGTCGGTTGAAGCTATCAGCGTTATTTTTTCTTTAGCTTCCCTTATGCTCTTGAAAGCTTCATTAATCAATTCAGGCCATGATTTGAATAGAATTTTTGCTTTAACTTTTCCGTTTGTAATTGCTTTCAAACCACATTGAACACCTTCTATTCTTTTTTCTAGCCAATAAGACAGTTTCTTATCGGGAACAGAGGCCAAAAATAAAATATTTTGTTCATTCTTCTCAGCAAGATATTTGCCCAGGATTGCGCCTTCGCCAAAAGGATCAAGGTTGAGTGAATGACAGGGAAGAAAGTCCATGGGATGTGTTCCCCGGTTGAAGGAGAATATTTCCCCTGGATATTCAGCCAACAAGTCTATATTTTCCTTCAGTGTTTTTGTATCCACCAAGGATGAAAAAAGGACAATGCTTTTTGATCCTGAATCCGTTATTTGATTTAATTTTTCAATTAGTTCTTTTCTGTTGGATGGCATGGGGCTAAAATGAATTTTAAGGTTGCGTTCAGCAAGAGTTTGTTCCAATTCGTTGATTGTGCTTTCATTCCATTGGATAAATGACCCGAGTTGGTCTTGTCCCAAAAGAACATGGACAAGGTCTGTCGCCTTGTTTTTGAGGTTTATTATTCCTTCCTCTGAAAAATATTTTTTAATGAAAGTTCCCAGCTTTTTTTTCCGCTCCACAATGCCTTCGTCTTCAAGTTTTTTTACAGCGCTGTGCGCGTTCATGCGATTTGTTTCAAACTCTTCGGCCAATTGAACCTCGGTCGGAATGCGGTCGCCGACCGCCAGTTTTTTGTCGGCAATATCTTTCAGGATCGATTTATAAATTTTTTCGGAAAATGCGTTCATTGATTTTTTCATGTTTAAGTTGACTCAACTTTAAACATTATAATGCAAAAGGCATTAGTTGTCAAGTGTTCAAAGGATTTTACTAGTGTGTGGTTCAGCTTTTTGCCGACAGAGGTAAAATAGCTCGCAAATTCACAGCGAGTACTAAAGCAATGAGTGGCTGTCAATGAAAAACATTAAGTTTTTATCTCATCGCTGATAAAAGCTGTTTTTATAGCAGTTCCTGAATATGGAATATCCACATTTTTAAATGAATTTTTTCGAATGAGCACATTTGTCGGCGCGATGAAGTTGATTATTTTGTCTTCAGGAACAGGCTCTTGTTCAAAATCTAGTTGTCCAAGCCCTGTTGGATGCGGGCGTTTTATTTCCGCTCCTACGCGAATGCCTTTTTTACTATCCTTTATAACGCCCCCTTCGACTAATACATCCTGCACTGAACCTCGGATTCTTATATAGCTGTTATTGTCTATCTTGTGGCGCCTTACTATTTGGAAGCGACTTAAAGGAAGTGATTTGCTGCGTTTCCATTCTCCCAAAAGCTCTTCCAAATTGCTTTTTGACAGGAATTCATTATGATGCGCTCCATGCCCGTCTGTTTCAAAGCTTACTTGCCAACCCCATATTTGAAGCGCCGTCTCGCCGCCTATCCAGCGGTCAACTTCAGTCTCGCCGCCACCCCAGCAATTGCCTTCAATTATATGGTTCTCCAAAAATTGATTGCGCCAACTCGGCTCGCAGCGCACCACGGGGCTTTCTCTGTTTATTCCCAATTTCCCAACGCTGTTAATGTTGCTGGCGCGGATGCTTTTGTTCTCCGCCACGATGCATTCGCAGTTGGGCGGGTAAAGCTGGATGGCTGTTCCTGTGTCTTCCGCGGTGTTTCCGATTATCAAATGCCTTCCGTTGAACCCGCCTATTGATATAATTGAGGTTGCGTCCGGCTCCACGAGCCATGGTTTTTCTATGCTTACTTTTTTTCCGCTGCTGGCTGTCACATGTCTTAGCTGACCTGCTCCGCGTCCGGCAAGAATGTAGACGACAGTCCCATCCATGTAAATCATTGCGTCCTTGCAGTCGCTTCCCAGGGGAGGATCGTTGAGCAGTGTAAGGGACGTGCCTTCCGCTTTAGATATTCTTCCGAAATATGCTGTTCCATGCCCGTCCAAAGTCAAAGCTTCGTGGTCTCCTCCATATATGTGTGAGACCTTATTTCTGGCGTAGTATACATTGCTAAAAGAGCTTGCTCCGTGATGCAATGCGATGTTGTTCCCACCCGCAGTCAAGGAGTTGCCGCTGAATTCATTGTCCTCAAATATTATTCCTTTTCCCCCGCTGAGGGCCATCATGTTTCCGGCGCGTATTTTGTTGCGCGCTATGACTCCGCCCATAACATGGTGAAGGAAAAAAGCGAGATTGGAATGAAAAATATCACAGTCTTCAATTACGCAGTTTTTGCCCGAAATATCTATGGCTGCGCCCATCTCACAGCGCGATTCCTCGATTTTTCTTCCATGATGTGGACGCACGCCGTCGTTGCCGCACATATAATATGCGTTTGCGCGTATCCTGACATTTTTTATGGTCACATTGTTTTCGCCGGTAATAATGTTTCTGTGTCGCCCCTGAGTGTAGATTGTCAAATTTTCAACCGCGAAATCATCGCCGCCCTCGATGAGACTGGCTACGGGCTCCTGCATATCTGGCCACCACAGGCTGACTGTCTCTTTGCTTTCGCCTTTTAGTTTTATTCCTGAAGGAATCTTCAAGGGTGTTTTTATCCACATTCCTGAGCGAAGGATAGAGTCTATTCTATAGCGTCCACGTGGGAAGTATATTGTTCCTCCTCCTAGTCCCTGCAATCGTTCGACAGCTCCTATTATAGACACTGTGGCGTCTTTTTTTCCGGTGGGGTCGGCTCCGAGTTCAACAACATTTGCGATTGCAGACGCTGGCTTTTTTTCGGAATTAACTTCTATCGAGCCGGCATTTTCTTTGGAGAAGCCATTTGATATTGTGACGAAATATTTTCCATTGGCAATATCATCCGGCAATTTGAAGCGCAAATTCCAGCAGTCCGCCTTTTCGGCTTTAATCTTGATTTTTTTCTTGCCGTCTGTCATTTCAATTGAGCTTGTCCCGCCGAAGTTAAGGCATTTTCCAAAAACTCTCACCCATCTGCCTGGAGCGCTTGCGGCAAGCCCCTTGGCTCCTTGAACCCACCAGGCATCCGGTGCGTTTATTGTTATTGTTTCAGAGCGCTTGCCTGAGTCGTTTATGCGACAAAAATACGCGCCCATTTTCCACTCGGCCGGAATGACGGCCTTGAGGCAACCTTCTGAATATTGCGCAATTTCAGCGTTAATCCATTTTTCTCCGTCCAAACTTAGCTCTACTTTTGATGATTTTTCAAAGGCATGTCCGCTTATAACCACGGTTTCGTCAGGTAGAACTGGATCCGAATGCCAGAATATTGCGGGAGTTTCTTTTTCCATTTTTCAGTCTCTTTTATATTTATTTGAGGATAATGATTCCGAAATCATCAGGCTCGTGTCCGTGCGGAGTTTCTGACCAAACCATTTGGGTGTTTCTGGCATTTTTCTCGCTCTTGTCCGCATCGTCGATTGCTATGTCAAAACCGAAGGAGTGTTTTGCATATTCTGGCACAGTAAACTTGCCTGTAATTTTATAGCCGTCGTCGATTTTTTCTGCCTTAGCCTCGAATCCTTCGGGCATTTTGTCGCCTTGGAACCATAGCCTGCCATCAGCTCCTATTATTGCCTGATAAATCTGTTCAGGATTGTTGTTGCCTTTTTTTCGGAAGTCGAAAAAAAGTTCAAAGGCGTCCCCGTTATAAATGGCATTTGAGCTTTTGGGTGCTGGCTGAAACTTGTTGTCTTTTATTTGCGCATCAAAAAAGATTTCTTTCCCTTTTCTTGTAAATGTTATTTGCGCGTTGAGGTCTTTCGGCCCTTTCCAATTGCTTGCGACCATAACTCTGTTTTGCATGTCCAAAACTTTTCGGCCCAGTCCCACTTGATTCTCTTTGTTTATGAGGACTGTCGCTGTTTCGTTGTCAGCAAGAATAAGAGACTTTTTGAACTTGCATTTTGTTTTGTTCGCAAAGTGATTATTAAGCCCGCCTTTTGCGCTGACTTCCACATTTAATATTCCTTTTCCTGTCGCAATGGCTATTTTTTCTGTTTTTGATTCTTTCCCATTTAAAGACACTGCTATTACTGTCGGAGTTGAGTTGCCGAGCGCTGCGCCTATTTTAAACTCAGTTTTCTCAGACGAAGGATTCCTCAGGACAATTTCAATTTCAAAAGGATTGCCTTCAATGAGAGTTTTAGGAACTTTTACTTGAATGGCCGGGCTTATTTCGAAGTCTCCGAGTGATTGAATATAAGATGGCATTTCACCTGCTTCTATGACCGCAAAACCAGAGCTTGTGTCAAGCTCGCTTGTATTCCCCATGATGTCGCAAAAGCTTATTTTTGTGTTATTTTTCGGTGTTGCTATTAATGGCATCTTTCCAAAATTAGTCCATAAAACAGCAAGATTGCCTTTTTTTCCCTTGAAGCGATAGCCGTGCATTGCGCCATCAAACGGCATAGCTGAAGAATATTTCATTCCGGTCAATTTGTCTGCCAGAACACTGCAGGCAGCATAGTTGGGTCTTGGGGAAAAGTCAGAGTTAATGACGCCGATGCGCCCTTTCAATCCGTACCAGAATGTTTTCTCAATTCCTACTGCCGCTGATTCTACATATAGCTGGACCAGGCGCGCAGCCTGGGTCTTTTCTGATATCATATCGGTGTTTCCAGTCCAACCACCTTTTGTGCCTGGTGTTCCCGTAAAAAATGATGTTTCAGTGTTCCAAATGGGCTTTTGGGATTCGCCTTTTGACGCCAGAAATTTTTTCATGCGAAGAACATCGTCCATATTTTTGTCCCAGATTTGCTGGGGATTTTCAAGGCTGTAAAGATGCACTGCGACTATGTCAAAATCTTTTTGAGGATTGAGGTTGTAGAATTCGGCTCCACCCCAGGCAGAGTCGCTGTCTTTGTGTGTCGCTTTGTTGAGATGCCTGCCTTCGAGAGCGACGCAGAATCCACCAATGCCTACTTGAATATTTTTGTCCACTGATTTTAATATATTGTTGCTTTCCTTTAGAAGTTCTGTGTATTTCTCCGTTTTAAAAGGATATAGCGCGCAACGTGTGTCGGGCTCTCCCCATATCTGGTAGCAAGTTATTCTGCCTTTATATCTTTCAGCCATAGCTTTTACATACTTTTTCCATGTTTCCAAGTCAAAAGGCAGAGCGAAGCCGGGACGCACAAACCATTTGGGTTTTTCTTTGAATATCCAGGACTGAAACGGTTGTTTTCCGCCAACAAGCATGAGGTTTATTTGCAAGCCATGCTTTTCTGCCAATTCAACTATTTTGTCCATAGCTTTCCAATTATATTTGCCTCTTTCTTTTTCAATCATGTCCCAGGGGAGCGTCAGCCTTATCCAGCGCATTCCCATTTGGGAAAGCATTTTAAATTCTCTGTCGATGCGCTCGAAAGTTTTCGGATTGTCGTGAAAATATCCCACGTCTGTAGCATTTCCAAAAGGGGAGTCCTTTGCTGTGTCTTTGCTTAAATTATTCGGAAGGACAACAAACGGCCTGTTATTTTTCAGCACATATTTGCCATCGCTTGTTTTATATTTGAGCTTATACCATCCGAACGGCAGGAGGGGCAATTTGAAGGATTGAGCATTTTCTGTTTTTTCAAAAGGGTTGATTTTAGATGCTATAGTGTTTCCGTCAATATCTTCAATGGAAATTAGAGAATCACATTTTGTGGCAATATTATTTTTAAAGATGAGTTTTTGGATATGCGGGCCGCTGCCAAAGAAGTATCCGGCATCTAGCCCTCCTTCTGGCTCGCAGCTGATGGCTTGCTTTGAAACTTTCAGAGTGAAAGCTTTAATTTGCCCTTTAAACAAAGATGCGTCTGAATCTTCTCCTCCGATGTAAAATCTTTTTTCGGCAGGCCACGCAAAGCCTTCTGTTAAGTATTCTTTGCTTAGAAGTTTTCCTTCCCAGAACAGTTTTATGCCCTTGCCGCCGAAACGCAGGCTGGCTTTGTAAGTTTTTCCTTTGGAGAATATGAATTTTTTGTAGAATGCTTGTGCTTTTTCCTTTGTTGTGGAGGCTGTCAGCCTCGCATACAATGTTTCCCCTTTCCAGAATATAAGAGTCGCTGAATTGGGTTGGATGTGTCCTGTCATATTTCGCCCTAAAGTGAAAAGGGCATAGCTTTTTGCATTTTCTTTTGTCGTATCCCAGCCTGGCGAAAATTCTGCCTCAATATCATAAATGAATTTCTTGTCATCACAGTATTTTGCCGGAAGAATAAAGCTACATGGCCGCTTGCTTGACAGTTTATTGGGCAAGTCAATGTCTCCTGACTTTAAACTCATTTTTCCGTCTGTTTCTTTAAGGCGGAATTCTGCCAGAGCTTCAAGGTTTCCGTCTAAGCGTTCTGAGTTTTTTTCATCGGGTTTTGTATCTTTCGCCTCTATTGTTATAGCTTTTAAATCCAGCGCGCCCACTTTGCTTTGAATGCGAAATTGAACGTTCAACTTTGCTGCATTTTTTGGGATTTTTAATTCCCATGTTTCATCTTTCCATTGAGACGTTCTTTGCAATGTCAAACCATTGTAAGGAGTTATAGCTTTATCTTTTAATGAGTAAAATCCGGCGTAAACCCAAACGCCCTTGTTTACTCGTGAAGCAACAACTTGCGTGCGGTATTTAAAACTGACAATAATCTTTTGGCCAACCATTCCTGTCACATTTATCATTGGTGAAATGATTCGCGCGTTATTTGTTTTTTGAGAATTTAATTCGCAATATTTCTTGCCCAATGGAGAGCTTTTGATTAATGCGTTTCGAGCTGTCCAGGAGCCGAATCCTTTTTCAAGCGCGAGGCTTGTCAATGCTTTTTCTTTGGCTATAAGTGTGGCTGAGGCAATAATTAATGTCATGAAGACAGAAAGAGTTCTTTTGAGTGTCATTTGCAAATTCCTTGTTTATTTAGATTATTTTATATTCCAGCGCGCATCGAATTTTGATGGGTTTTTGTATAAGGCTTTGTCAACATGGGTGTCACCAAAAAGAACATTTATGCTTTGACCAGAATGGCTCCACGGGAGCAAGTGCATATTGGCGGCAGCCCAATAATGTCCATAAACTGGATATCCGGCTCCATTCATATTTATATTTCCATCTCCTGTGATTATTCCACGTGAAGATGGATTTCTTATTTCGCGCGCCGACATGGGGGTTTCAGCCCAAGCTTCGCCATTTACATCATTTAGATATGTGAAGCCGCCGCGAGCAGTCTGAAAGGTTGTTCTGGCTGTTGTTCCGCTGGCCGCGTAGTCAGCTCCTTTTAAATATATAGCTTCAGTTTCAGGGCATATAAGAATATCTCTGTTATTTTTGTAGTTGCTCCAGTTCCAATCGGTAAATTGTGTTTGCATTAGCTTCACAAACCATGTGTAATTATGTTGCCCCACGCCTTTCCCCAAGACAGCCGGATGATAGTCATTATAGTCCATCTTGTAGTTCTCCAGCATAAGCCCGCATTGCTTGAGATTGTTTTTGCAAATTATTGCTTTTGCTGTGGCCCTCGCTTTTCTGAGGGCTGGCAAAAGCATGCTGGCTAGTATTGCTATTATCGCAATTACAACGAGCAATTCGATGAGTGTAAATCGCTTTTTCCTTTTCATCTCATTTATTCCTTTTCCCTTTAGGCGATGCACATGAACCGCGAATTATAAATTCAGGCTTTACTTTTAACTGCTGTTTTTTGTACTTATAATTATCCAACATTTCAATAAGCTTTTGGGCCGCCATTTTTCCCATGAGAAAATAATCTTGCTTAAAGGTAGTCAGAGGAGGCAACAATAATTCCACGCCGGGAACATCATCAAAGCCTACAATTGAAAGCTCTTCTGGCACTGCAATCCCCATTTCATCTGCCGCCCGCATTAAGCCAATTGCCGCATTGTCGCTGACAGAAATAAAAGCGGTTGGCAAAGCCTTGGATGAAAGAATTTTCTTTGCCTCGTCTTTTATGTCAACAATCTCAATGCTGGAAAAATTATATACCCAGCAATCTCTAGTTGCTCCTGAAAATTCTTTGACAGCTGCTATTCCGGCTTCAGTCCTTGCTCGGTAGTGGGGAGCGTCTACATAAGGCAAGGACAATACTCCAATTTCTTTATGTCCCAAATCTGACAAGTACTTGACAGCATCTTTCATCGGAGACTCATTGTCAATTTCCACAAAACTATCGTTTTTGCATTCCGCTCCTTCCAGAATAACAGGTAGTCCAGCTTTTTTTGCCAGATCTAAATATTTTTTCATCTCCTCGCGGTAGCGAATAAAGACAAAGCCGCGAATGTCAGTTTTTCCAGCCTTGCATTCCTCTAATAGCTTGGGAATCTGCTTGTAAGTGTTCAGTCTCATTTCGCAGCCGGAAGGGCAAATCTCAAGAGCAGCTCCGCCGATTAAATCATTTATGCTCCTGTGATAATCTCCGAAAAAGGAATCGCTAATGATAAGGGAGATAAGTTTGCTTCTATTATATTGAGAATCTATAAAAGTGCCTTTTCCCTTCTGGCGGCTCACATACCCCTCTTTGGATAGCTTATCCAGAGCCTGGCGAACAGTTTTTCTGCTCACATCATATTCACAAGCCAGCTTGTCTTCCGGCTGAAGCTGTTCGCCCGTCTTTAGCAGGCCAGAATGTACCTTTTCCTTTATCAACTCGCTTAACTGATAATATATTGGAATAAAATCATCTTTATTTATTGTCGCCGTCATATATGTACCCTTATGTATCACATAGAGTATTATAGGTTACTTTGGTTAGAAAGTCAAGCTCTTAAATTTATAACAGAAACAAAAAATCATGAAATCGCAATGCGTCAGTTTTTTTCTGAGTTTAAAATTTCTGAAATTGTTTTTAATATCTGCCTCCGATGATATATTGTGGACAAATAGTTTTTCTAATAACTAAGGGGGGACAGATTATGATCAATAAGAACTTTGCGCTGATTTCAGCCTTCGCTTTGCTTATTGCTTTGTCGGCTGGATGCGGAACGTACAGGCTTGTTCAGGTAAAAGTAGACACCGACATGGAAGACAAACCTGAAATAACAGCAACGCCGCATATAGGCAATCGGATTGCTCAATATAGAAACGTGGTTATAAGTTACTCTTTGGAATTTTACGAGCCATCGCTGACCGACAAAGCAAAACAGACAACAGTGCTGATGAGCGGAAGGGGAATGTGGATAACTGAAATAGAGCGCGAGTTCCTCAAGAAAGGATTTCGCGTTCTATCCCGCCAAAAATACAACGAGTTGCTAAGAGAAAAAGGAGTAAATGCAAGCAAAGAAGCGGCAAGACTTCTGGGAGCCGACATGATTGTGCAGATCAACTCTCTGGAATATTCCCGGAACGCGTCGCTCTACGACAGAACAACAAAAGATTACAGCGTGTATGTTTCTGACTCATCAGGCACAAAGCTTGCCCGCGGCCGCGATTCTGAAGAAAATGAAACAGCGATTCAGGATGCTCGAATGTTAGTCGACAAGGATGTGGACACCTCTGCCTACATGGCTCTGCTTGACTGCAAGCTGATCGATGCCAAAACAGGCGAACTTATTCTTTTTTATCGAAACCAGACTTTCAAGTTGAGATCTGACCGAAAGCCTTATCTGGATATTTCCTACCTTTTTAAACAGAAAGACAAAAAGTGGCGGCTTATTGATTCATCGGGATTTTCTGTTGACAGAATGGCTTCAAAAATGGAGAAAGACGAAAGCAGGAGCAGAAGCAGGGAAAATCAAATAAAAATCAATATGATTCGCGCGATATGCGGGGACTTTGTTCACCAGTTGAACCAGCTCAGAAGAAAAGGCAAACAAGGAACGTTATCGCCAATAGCAGAGCCCCGGCCAATTGCGCCTCCCAAAACTCCAAAAAGAAAACCAATAACAGGGCAAATTATCGAATAAAATCTGATTAAGTTTTCTGCGCAAAGACAATACAAGGGGAGGGGGGAATAGATGCGGAAAGCAGACAAAATTCATGCGTTGCACGCTATCTGCGCGTTGGTTTTTGCGTGCTCATTTGCGGGCTTGGCGATGCAAAATGACAAAACATCATCAGGCGCGCCAGCTTCCAAGTCAAGCGAACTGCAAAACCAGCTTCTTGTCGAACAAGGCCGCATAGACAAGGCAATAGAAAAAAAGCGAGAACACCTGCTGGGCATGCTCAATAAGCTCAAAGACGTCAAAAGCTTTGAGAACCGCAAAAAGAGTTGGAGTTTGCTTTACAATAAGACGACCGATGACGCTGAATATCTTGCCATCCGCTCCGGCGTGGCCATCGGCACAGTCAAATACATGAAAGAAAAGGCAACCGCCGCAATCAAAGAATACAACTTCAATTTTGACAGCGATTCCTCTTGGCTAATGCAGGTTGGCATTAATTACAAAAAGGGGCGCGCTCCCTATAACATCACCCCGGAAACAGAAGAGGAATACAATCAGTTTTTGACAGAATACAAGGTGAACCTTTACAGGAAAGTTTATATAAAATACCTTGAGGCTCTTATTTCGGCGGAGCCTAAAAACAAAGCCTACAAAGACAAAGACGCTCTTATCGCATTTGTGAAATATACTCAAGCCGCAATGAAAATTGGCGATGCTGAAAAATTCAGCGCTGAAGCTGAAACTCTTTATCATGATGGAGCGCGCCAACTGCAAAGAGATATTATATCGGTCACCCCTGTAGCTGGAACTCTTTTTGATATATACGGAATAATAGAAAAGGAGGACGGCTGGACAGGGAAAAAAATATCAGACACGCAACGGTGTGTGGATTTAGTTTTGCTCGTCCCTTTCGGAGTCTGGGGAAAAGTTGCAAAAGGCGCGCTAAATAAAATGAAAGGCCCCAAAAAAGCTTTTTGCGAAGGAATAAGCTCTCTGCCTCCAGGAAAGCTAAGAGCGTTGGGAGAAAAATTGAATATGTCTTTCCAAAAGATGGCCGAATTCCAGACGCGCATGAAAAAAATGACAGGAGGCGCATCAAAAGCGGTGGCAAAAGCCCTAAAACAAAGAGTAGAGGCAATACTGGAAGCAGCCGCAAAAGTTATTGCGAAATACAAGAAATATAAAATTGCCCAAAAAGCTTTTGACGCGGCAGCAAAGAAGGTAGGAAAAGCGACACAAAAATTAAATGACTGCCTGGCAAAAATTAAGGAATTGCAGAATTTGGCCAATGAAGCAAAAGCCATTGGAGTCTCCGTAGAATCAGGCATTTCTTCCCGAACAAAACTAAAAACACACATAAGCAATTTAAAAGAAAAAATCAATAAGCTCACAAAGAAATCCAGCAGACTGGAAAAAGCCGCAGCAGAAGCAAAAAAACGAGCGAAAATTGCACTTGAAAACACCAATAAATTGTTGCCTTCCAAAGAAGAAGTAAGCAATGCGCTTACTTCACTTAAGAAAGGAATAAAAGAAAATCTTCCCAATAAAAAAGGCATGGAAGCCTATCTGGACGGAATAGAAACAGCTAGAACAGAATTAATCTACAAGAAGAAATTCATGGAGCCATTCTACCCTAAAATTGAAGATGTGAAAGGCATGGAGCCCAAAAGCGAGAAACAGAAAAAGCAACTGGAACTGGCAAAGCAAATGAATGAGGCTTCACGCAAAACAAAAGAAAAACAATTGGAGTTAGCCAAAGCCAGAAGCGAATATGAAAAAGCTCTTGCAAAATTCAGAAATGTCGAAAATACGGAGCAGTCTGAAATTAAGAGCAAAGAAAAAGAAATTCTGACAATAGAAAACATCGTAAAAGCGCTCAATGATGATGCTAAATCAATGAACTCTGATATTGAATCCGCGAAAAAAAAATCAGCATTAACCCAAAACGCCATAAAAAAACTGTACCTTGAAAAAGAAAAGAAGCGCAATGAATTCTTTAAGGATATGGAAAGACAAGCCGCTCGTGTTGAGGAACAAGCTGGAGAATTCAGGATTGCCATGGATAAAACCCTGAAGTCCATGAATAGTCAAAAAGAAAAACGGGAAGCGGCAGAAAAAGAAAAAAAAGCCTCGCAGCAAGCCTACTTGGAAGCGCAGCAGGCAATGAATAAATTAACATCGCAGATGAAAGCGTCCGAAAAAGATTACTCGAATAGAATCAATGGAAAAAAACAAGAATTGACTGCAATAGTACACAATATAAAAAATGCGCGCCAGAGACTGAAAACCACAGAAAACAGAAGGACAAAAGAAGCAGAAAAACAGTCAGCATGCCTGACGCAAATAAACAATATCAAGAAAAATCTAAACGTTGAACAGGCAAAGCTGGAGTTGTTGCGCGATAAATTAAATATGGCGCAAAAGGATTACGAGGAAGCCGTCGCCGAGTCAAGCAAACTGCTCGAACAGTATAAGGCCTTAAGATGAAAAATTTAAAAACAATCCTTTTTTTTGCTCTCTGCTTTTTCTGCGCGGCGTCTTCCTTGCGCTCTGAATCAAATGGAGAAACAATCATCGCAGAGCTGGCTGAACTGTCAAAAGCATATGACAACATACAGGCAAAATTGACGGAATGTCGAAAGACGTTTGACGCCCTGGAGCCAGCAACTGCGCCTGTGAAGAAATATTTTGAGATAAAAGATAGAATAGAAGAACTGAAAAAGCGCCTGAAAGAACTGGATGAAAAGCGCAAAAAAATGAAGGATTTATTGGCAGGCAATTCCAAGCATTCTGAAGATATATCAAGCGCAACCGCAGTGGCAAGCAATCAAAAAGGAGGCGCGCATCAGAGCCATGTGAAGGCAAGCTCTGAACTTTTCCTCTACGCGCATTACGATATATTCAGAAGCGAAATCGACAATCCGCCTTACACAGACAAGATAGAAATATCTGTAAAATCTGACACCGGAGAAGTTTTGGCGCATCAGGAATTCATGCGCGCTAGAAAGCCGGGCAAGCAACAACGGACAGGAATTTTATTGCCAGGCAACTCCCTGAAGGCAGGGATTAATGCGTCAATATCTGTGATCGTGACCAACTGCCACGGACAAAGCAAATCCGATACAAAATATTTCAAAATTGTCAAAGACCTATCATCCAAGCAGGAGTTCAAGGAACCAGGCAATAACCTCGAAACAGAAAAAACAGAAAAAGACACGCCAACAGGCAAAAAAGCAGAAAACAAAGAAGACTCATCTGTAAATGGCGACAAAGCTCCCAAGGCGGCAAAAATAAAGCTATTAATCACTCCTGCCACCATTAAGCCGGGCGGCCTCGCGCATTTTAAAATAGAAGCTCCGATTTGGTTTGTCAACCCTAAAATAGAGGGGATTTCATGCTCCAGCAACCTGACGCCATACTGGAGTCGCAACAGCATGTCAGGAAGCATGGAAGGGGACAGTTTGATTGAGCGCGAGGAAAAAGGCGATGTGGTTGTCACCGTGTCCGATGACAAAGGGAACTACGGTTCAGCCAGAGGCGTTGTCATTATAAGCTCCTCGGAAGAATATAAACTTGCCATAAAAATAAAGACGCGTCTGGAATCTGGCAAATCGTATGATTTTTCCATAGCTGTTCCAGCCGATTTCAAGCCTCCATATTCAGTCTACATAAAATATCCATCGGCCTATCTAGATGTAAACTACCAATCCAGCAGCCTTGGCGGAACTGTTGTGGCTGTGGCAAAAGTCATGTCATCCTGCACTATTACAGCACAAGTCTACGATGCTGCTGGCCGGCGTGGCTACGCCAGCAAAACCGTGACTGTTAAAGTTCCTGAAAAAACAGAAGATGAAAAACTTCCCGAAGAAAAACCGCCGACTTGGTTAGAAGAAACCGCTGATGTCGTATGGGAAGGAATGAAGGACGGAATGAATAACTTTGGCGAAGGAATGAAAAACTTTAATGAAGCCATGAACAATATGACGCCGGAACAGCGCGTCCAATGGCAACAAAGCTTGAGTAATTTACAAAAAGCTCAGAGTGAGTACTATAAGGCAAAATACGGAAACAGCGGTTCTTACAAGCCCAAATATCCGGTGGCAAAGCCTCCGCCAACTCCGCATTGGATGAAGCCAGCGGCGCCTCAAAGAACACAAAAAGAAGTATATGGGAACGTAAGAGTCACTATAAACAGCAGCCATCCAAACTATATCAAGCCGGGGTGGGGCGGAGTCAGTTACGGCTCATTTACGGCATCCACAATGCGCGGAGAAAAATTTTCGACGACCTTGCCTTTTAGAGGAAAAATCATAAACAATAGCGCCTCTCCACGCATCACAGCAAGCACATTTTATATTGAAGACAATTCCCAAAACATGAGTCTGATCAATAAGATAAAAGTCAATATGAAGAAAAGCTATCAAAAGCATCTTTCAGAATGCAAGAAGCACAAAAGAACGCCATTCTCTTTCAGCGAGTATGGGCCTTATCTGTTGATTTACAACAGATAAATTTTACGGCTCCGTTAAAAAAAAAAATTAGCGAGCTGGCGCAGACTTTTTTTATAAATCAGTCTTTTTTGTCAGCTTTTTCCGCCCATTTCTCGTAGTCAAGCTTTTCGCCAAGACCAGGCAGCGATTCGCAGCCTGTTTTATATGCCTTTACACTCGTGATGCCTGCGGCATCAGAATTGGTTTCAATGCGAATTGTCGATGCCTTTACAGATTTAAATACATTGATTTTTTTGTAGCCAACAGTAAAGCCTTTTGTAAAAGGCTCATTTTTATCGTCAATATAAATGTTGTATTCATTCACTTTTTGTCCGTCGCTGATTTCTTCCTGAAGAACAAGATGGTCGAAGTCTGTTTCCGCTCCGAAATCAACAATAAATGCAGAGCCGTTCTTTTCTATTTTACCTGTTGCCGCAGGAGTCGCAAAACGTTTTTCTATTTCAGAGCTCATCTCAAGAAGGCGCTTTGTGTCGTTTTCATCAAGCAAGCCTTCACGGTTCGGCGGCACATTAAGAAGCAAGTTGGCTCCGTATCCCACTGATCTGTAGTATATGCCCATTAAGTGCTCAAAACTCTTAAGGGTGTCCAAATCGTCAGGCTGCCAGAACCAATTGCTTCTTATAGGCACATCGCATTCAGGCGGGAGATATTTGCCATCTATGGAATCAAGCTGTTCGGAATCTTTGGTGAACGCGGAGACCATCGTGGACTGCACGCAGTAATTGCAAGGGTCGCAGGCCAGCCCGTCCTCGTTCCCCACCCAGCGTATAGTTGGAGTTCCCATATTGAAGACCATGGCTTGCGGCTGGTATTTTTCCTTGACATCCATAATGGCTGCCCAGTCATATACTCTGCCTTCCGAGCCAGCGCCGTCCAGCCATATCTCAAAAATCTCGCCGTAATTTGTGCAGATCTCGGTAAGCTGTCGTATGTAAAATTTATCATAGGCTTCTTTGTCGGCATAGCAAGGCTCGTGTCTATCCCAAGGGGAAAGGTATAGCCCAAGGGGCATATCGGCTTCGCGGCAAGCTTCAACCACTTCACCTACAACATCGCCTTTGCCGTCTTTCCATTGAGAGCTCTTGACTGAATAATCAGTGGTTTCAGTTGGCCAGAGACAGAATCCGTCATGATGTTTTGTGGTAAATATCATATATTTCATCCCCGCCTGCTTGGCTACCGAGACCCATTGGCGCGCGTCAAGTTTTGTAGGATTAAAGCTTGCCGGATCAAGTGTTCCATCGCTCCATTCTTTTCCGTTAAAAGTATTTATGCCAAAATGACAAAACATTCCGGTTTCCTTTTTCTGCCATTCCAACTGAAGTTTTGTAGGTTTGCCGCTCATAGTTGCTCTTTCCTTAAAAAGTAAATTATAAATGTGCTATGCATAGTCCTTTATTTTAAGCAGTGTAGCAATAAAAGCAACAGCCAAAAGCAAGGAATAATTGTTTTATCTAAAAAAAGCTATTCGATATAGCCGTCGTATAAAAAAACGAGAGCATTAGGCGCAAATGGATTGTGAGCTGTCGCGGCCACGAAGTGGGTTTAAAAGTGGCTTCGCCACCGGCTTTGCCGACCAGCGATTCCGTAGCTGGAGCGCGTCCGGACAAAATCCGTTTTTTATTCTGACTCGGTCGGCTTTTTTATCTTTCAGGACTTTTTTGTCAGTATCTTTCCCACCAGTTTTTTGACTTGATGCCAGTGTCTTTCCAGTTTTTTTGATTTATCATAGACGAAGGCCCCCACACCTCAATATGATAAGCCAGAATATACTTGTTCTTTAAGCCTTTCAAGGGAACCTCAAAAGAATGAGAGCCTGGATTACGAGATAATTTTGCATGCGCTTTTCCTCCCCTGTTCATTCCGTAGTTTCTCCCAAAATGCACAAAAGGACGTTCAAAACTATTTATTTTTTCCAATATGGCGGCTTTGTCATACCCCTTGGATTTAAGCTTGGCTTCTTTCGGATAGTAAAAACGGAATATATTTCTTCTGCCATATTGATCGTTGCTGTTCGTTAGAATATAAATATAAAAATATGGAGCCTTAGCTTTGTCTGCGCTTTTATTCTCGCCTTTTCTGGTCATATTGTATGATATTTCACATTCCGAAACGGTGTTTTTCTTTTTGCCTTTTTGAGAATAACCCGTTTTGGGCATTTTTACGTTGAAGCTGATATCATAATCAGCATTTTTAACCATATCTCCGGAATCATTTGCGCCCTTTATATTTGTGTGGTAATACTCCGCAATCTTTCCGAGACCAATCGTTTGCTTGACTTTGTCCTTTTCAATAACGACCCGTCCCTTGCATATGCTGATGATTTTTACATCGGTGAGACTCGCGCCATCCTTAAGGATAATCGTGCCAGCGTTAATAATTGCGCCAACAACAAACAACAATAAAAAAACAGAAATTTTCTTCATCTCACAATTCTCCTGATTTGTCATATCCATCCAATATAACGAATGAACATCTCATTTTATTGCGCTATATATTCAAGACAATTAAAAAAGCATTTGCGGATGCTTTTGCAATTGCCTTATTCAAAAAAAAGGACACGGATATATTCCGTGTCCTGACTGCGATATATTAGATTTTAATGGATTTTTCCACTTACGCCTGGAATAGTTATATTCTGTCCCATCCAATGATTGCTATACTGACCGGCAAGCATAAACATAACAAATCCTAGAACAATCAGAGTAATAACCGCCACAAGAGTGAAAATGATAGAAGGCTCATCTTTTGCCTGTGCCTGTATTTCACCCGAAACGAGTGCGTCAGGCGCAAGTTGACCTTCTTCTATATTGCTGATAGTATCAGTTGCCGCTGGTTGCCTTTTTATAGAAAGCGTAGGCTTTAAAGCTGGAGCTCCTTCCGCAGTAGCGGCAGGCGTAGGAGGCGGCCCGCCTGAAACAGCAGTAAGCTTAACTGTAGGCGCAGATGGTTTAGGCATTTGAGTCTGCGGCGTTAACTTGACTGTCGGATCGCTTGGTTGTGGGGCCTGAGGCTCTGTTAGCTTAATTGTCGGATCGCTGGGTTTTGGAGCCAGCGACGCTCCAGGAGTTAATCTGACCGTTGGCGCAGCTGGCTTGGCTGTGGCGGTAGCCGCCTGACCTTTATTAGGGACAAGCTTAATCGTCTGCTTTGCCATTGCTTTAGTATGTTCATCTTCGTCTGCTTGATTGGCTCCTGCTGGCTTGAGCTTAATGGTTGCTCCAGGACTTGGAGTCGCCGGAATGGCGGAAGGACCGGATATTGTTGACGGACGAAGTTTTATTGTCTGCTTTGCCCCCGGCAAGCTAGAGCTTGTGGACATTGGCGATGCTTCTGATTGTTGGGATGGACGCCCCACTGTCTGGGTGGCATCTTCGTCCAATTCAGAACGCGTCATTGAAACAGTGTCTTCCTCCTGGCCCAGCGGCGGAACGGCTTTGGAAATGGCGGTCGGAGCAGACGGAGTGGTTGGAGACTTCGCTCCAAAACTTTCATTTATCCCTGGAATCAATGATCCTGGACGAGTTTCTGCGGAAGGAGAGCGCTTTAAAGGTTGAGTTCTGTCATCCTCTCCTGACGAGAGCGGCGGGGCAGGGGCAGCTCCTGGTGAAAGTTTAACAGTTGGGCTGGCCGGAAGAGGTGCTCCTGGTGAAAGTTTAACAGTTGGGCTGGCCGGGAGAGGAGCTCCTACTGAAAGTTTAACGGTTGGAGCTTCGAGATCCATGCCTGAAGACGGCGCGCCTGGCGTCAGCTTAACTGTAGGACTGGCCGGAGCCCCTGAAGTTGGAGTGAACGCTGGAGTTTTCGCCCCAAGTTTAACTGTAGGACTGGCTGGAGCAGCCTGCGCTGTTTTATTTGACCCAATAGGCCTAAGTTTTATAGTTTTCCTGGCTTTCGTGTTTTCAGGCATATATCTTCTCCCAGTTTACAGTAAATATAAGTATATATAATCCAAATTTTTATTAGTATAGCTTGCGTTTTTACAAATGCAATTTATAAATTTGTTTTTTCGCGCGACTGCCCTTGATTTGTAACGGTATAAGTCGTATCTATTAAAAAAACTCAAAACTCTTTATATTTATTGACAGAAGGAGATATTTATGATTTTAATGATAGACAATTATGATTCTTTTACATATAACATCGTCCAATACATGGGAGAACTCGGCTTTCCGCCGGAAATAATTCGCAACAGAGACATTTCCGAAAGCGACTTTGCGTCCATGAAAGTTGATAAGTTAATCATTTCTCCTGGTCCATGCACGCCGCGGGAAGCAGGCATTTCCTGCGATGCGATCAGATATTTCTCTTCAAAATCCATTCCTACGCTTGGAATATGCCTGGGGCATCAATGCATAGGCGAAGTTTTTGGTGGAACAGTCATACATTCGCCATATCTCATGCACGGCAAGGTATCCGAAATCCACCATTCCGGCTCCGGCATATTCAAAGACATACCCAGTCCTTACAAGGCAACGCGCTATCACTCATTGACAATAGAACGGGAATCATTCCCGGATGTTCTTGAGATCACTGCTGAAACAAGCGATAAAATCATCATGGGGATAAAGCACAAGACTCTGCCTGTATACGGAGTGCAATTCCATCCTGAATCAATTCTGACAGAATATGGACACAAGTTGCTGGAAAATTTTTTAAATCTTTAAAAGCAATTGCAAAAGCATTTGTCGATGCTTTTGCAACGCCTTATTGTATTTATGAGGATCAGGCTTCGGCTTCTTTTTGCTTTTCGTAGAAATTCTTAATTTTGTCGCTTACATCAAGATAATTCACATTCACCTGATAAATCTGTTTAAAACAGTCAATAGCTTTGTCTGCTTTTCCTGACTTCTCAAAAGTTACGCCAAGATGATAAATCGCATCCATCTTTATTTTGTCCATAGTAGGCATTCCTTCTATGGCGCGCTCAAGCTGCTCAATGGCAAGGTCAAATTGCCCTTTGTGCTGAAAACAACGGCCCAGATGCACAATCGCAGAAAGCCTGTGATGGGGATTTTTCTGCGCAATCTGGAACTGTTCAAGAGCATTGTCAATATGATCGCCCTCCCAGTAGACAACCGCGAGATAATAACGGAGCTCAGTGTCATTCGGGAATTTATTGACCCTGTCAACGGCTCTTTCAAGACGGTAATTATATTTCTGAACCTCGAGTTCCTGAGCCTGTTCTTCCGCGCCCGCGTTTCTTTGTTCAGCAATCGCCGCGTCAAACTTGCCCACATTTGATTTTTCAATCCCGCGGTCAATGCTTGGATCAATAACGCCCATTTTTTCGGCAATCCAATTATATGTGCTTATTGAATCATCAAAACGATTTGCTCTGTAATACAAATCGCCCAAACGGCGTCGGAGATCTATGGACTCATCGCCATTGGCAATCTGTTTTTCGAGATGTTCAATCATCTCGTTAACGTCATCTTCATTGCGGACAATTCTGTCTTCCTGCTCAATTGCTTCTGATTCGTCTTTATCCTTCAATCTGCTTTGGTAATCGCCTTTGCCTTCCCAGTTTCCATTCTGCATGCTTGCCAGAGCCGCAGCGCCGCGAAGGCTGGACTGCACTTCCAGATCTTTAGGCTTCAAATCGGAGATGCGCTGCCATATTCTTAAAACCTCGCGCCCTTGCTTGTTGCTTTCATAGGCGCGAGCCAGATTGCGAAGATTAAATTCATTTTTAGGTTGAAATCCATCAATTGTCTCAAAAGCTTCGACTGCCACAAAATAAGCTTTTGCCCCTTCAGCGGCTTCAGCAAGCAAATTCAACGCGCTAGTCGAGTTGAGATTGAGCGCAAGCGCCTCTTCGGCCAGATTCATCGCCAAAAGGGGATCTTTTTTGACCTTGCCTTTGCCCTTGTTTATAATCATGCTGGACTTAACATTGGCTACGATTTTGGCAAAAGCTCCCAGGCTTTCACTTTTTTTCTGCTCCTGTTCCCTTAACAATAGGCGAGCATCCACAAAGGCAGGATCTTTCTGAACTACGCTTTTCAAAAGTTCAATCGCGTAGTCAACATTGTTCTTTCTGAGCACCTCTTGAGCTTTTTGATATGCAGTGCGCAACGACGATGATACATCCTTAATGTTTTTCTTCTCCATAAGCCTTCTCTATATTTTGAATTCCAAACTAGTTGCAGTCAGTAATTAAATTGCCATAAAAGTTAGTATATTTCAAGTAAAAAAAACAAGTTGAACTTGTTTTCTTCCTGGATTAGCTGTTGTCGTGAATGGATTGACGCTATATATTCCTATAAATTCAAAAAGGACACAATGAATACTGTAGACACAATTGCCGCTGTATGCACAGGCATTGGCGGAGCCATATCGATTATAAGAATATCCGGAAAAGACTCGCTCGGCTCAGCAAACAAAGTCTGGCGCGGAACCCAATCCTTGAGCAAAGGCAACGCCAGAAAAATGTTAATGGGGCAAGCTCTGACTCTAGCCGATGGCTCCGGAGAGCCGGCCCTCGCTGTTTATATGCCGGGCCCAAACAGTTACACAGGCGAAGATATAGTGGAAATACACTGCCACGGCGGAGCGCTCTGCACAAAAAGAACCCTGGACATGGCGTTGGCGTCAGGAGCCCGCGCCGCCGAGCCCGGAGAATTCACATACCGCGCTTTCATCAACGGCAAAATGGATTTGACACAAGCCGAAGCAGTGGCAGATCTGATAACCGCGCACAGCGACATGGCTCTGCATATTGCGGAACGCCAGATTTCAGGATTTCTCAAGAACGCCGTCAACGGCATTCGCGAAAAGCTCATTGACATTCTTTCTGAATGCGAATCGCGAATGGACTTCCCCGAAGAAGATCTGGATTGGGTCGGAGCGGAAAATCACTCGAAGCTCGTAAATGAATTGCAAACAAAAATAAAAGAACTTCTGAATTCCAGAACGGAAGGCATAGTGCTTCGCAACGGAATCAGAGTGGTAATAGCCGGAAGGCCGAATGCAGGCAAATCAAGTCTTTTAAACCTTCTGCTTGGATTCGACCGCGCGATTGTCACACAATTGCCGGGCACCACCAGAGACACACTGGAGGAACTCGCAAATATCCGGAATATTCCAGTCAAGCTGGTGGACACCGCAGGAATCCGCGAAGCCGAAAATTTGATAGAAGGCATAGGAATAGATCGCAGCAAGGAATCAATAAAACAGGCTCAGATTATATTCTGGATGTTGGATGCCTCAACCGAGGACACTATTGAGGAGTTTCAAGAAATGAAAAAGCACGTAAAAGGGCGCGAAAACGTCATATGCATATGGAACAAGATAGACGCCTGTCCTCACGCGAGTCTTCCAGCCACTTCTTTGCCTATTGCAAAAATATCAGTGACCAACAAAAACGGAATTGAGAATCTCCTTGACCTTTTCGAACAGGCCGTCTGGGGGTTCCCACACACAGAAGATCCGGAAATAGCAGTGAGCTCGCGTCACGCGGCCCTGCTGACTGAAGCCATAGAAGCCCTCCCTGAAGCGGCGGAACGAATCCTTGAAGAAGACTGGGAACTGGCGGCTGTCAATCTGCGCGCCGCCATTTCAGCGATGGGGGCAATAACCGGAGAAGACGCCGACCCGGACATTCTGGACAACATCTTCAGCCGCTTCTGCATCGGCAAATAATACTGCTTCGTTCCATCTCTGGTCGCCAAAGGCGGTGGCTTCGCCGACCATTGAGCTCGCCACTGTACAGCGCCCGGACAAAGTCCGTTTTTTTATACGATTGCATCGAGCTTTTTAATTTTTGTTTTTTTAGTTTGCCCGGTGAATACTTCGCATTTGGGTCTATATTATCGGTTTTTCATAATGCAAGGAGAAATAACGCGTGAACCATTATATCGACACCATTGTCTCATTGGCGCCCATATGCGCCCTTATTTTCATGATGACCAAAAAGAAAAGCATCCCGTCATACAAGGCTCTGCCGCTTGCGGCCATGATGCTTTACGGCGTGAAGCTGATATATTTTAATGACGCTCCAAATCTCATCAATGCCACAGTGGTGAAAGGCATGCTTACCGCCTGGACGCCCATAATGATAATATGGGGAGCTGTGCTGCTTTTTAAGACAATGGAATATTCAGGCGGAATGAATACTGTTCGCGCGTGGCTCAACGGCATCAGTTCAAACCGCGTCGCGCAATTGATGATAATAGGCTGGGCCTTTGCTTTTCTAATTGAAGGCGCAAGCGGCTTTGGAACCCCGGCTGCGCTCGCGGCTCCACTGCTTGTGGGGTTGGGAGTTGCGCCCGTCAGAGCGGCAATACTTTGCCTGATAATGAACAGCGTTCCTGTCTCATTCGGCGCAGTCGGAACGCCCACCTGGTTTGGATTTAAAGAGTTGAATTTGACGCCGGAGATGATTCTTCAGGTGGGCTGGAAAAGCGCGCTTATGCATTTCTGCGCCGCTCTGGTTATTCCTGTCATAGCGCTGCTTTTTGTTGTTTCATGGAAAGAGGCAAAGCGGAATCTACTATTTATCTACCTCTCAATATTCTCATGCATAGTCCCATATTTTCTAATATCTTTGTTTTCTTATGAATTTCCCACGATTATAGCAGGCTCCATAGGCTTGATTGTCTCAGTTGTTCTGGCAAAATACAAAGTTGGGCTGTCACAGGAAGACACCCCGGAAGAAATTCAGACGGAAGGCGCTCAGAATCATGGGTGGAGCGTCATTAAAGCAATGTTCCCGCTTTGGGGCAGCGTGTCGCTTCTCATACTGACAAGAATCCATCAGTTGGGAATAAAGGGGCTTCTAACTTGCTCAACTCCGATAGACACGACGAAACTTGGATCGCTCGGAGAGTTTTCAATAAGCCCGTCCTGCGTGCTTTCCCTTAAAAATATTTTCATGACGCAGGAGTCCTGGAGCATGAAAGCTCTCTTTGTGCCTTCCATTATTCCTTTCTTTCTGATTGTCTTTATTTCCTTGTTCGTCTATAAGCTGGACAGAAAAACTTCCTGGATAATCTGGAAAGACACCTTCGGGCGAATGAAAATGCCGGTCATAGCCCTTATGGGCGCGCTTGTTATGGTGAACTTGCTTATGGTTGGCGGAGAAAACGCGTGCACAGCCATAATCGGACGCACGTTTGCCGACGTGGCCGGCAAAAACTGGCAATATTGCGCGGCATACCTCGGCGCAATCGGCTCATTTTTCGCAGGCTCAAACACAGTGTCCAACCTGACTTTTGGGGGAATACAGTATTCCATCGCGCAAAATCTGGGATTGAACGTGTCAACAATTTTGGCGTTGCAGTCAGTGGGCGGAGCCATGGGAAACATGGTTTGCATTAATAATATTGTGGCCGTCTGCTCTATTCTCGGGATAATGTCCAAAGAGGGCTATATAATTAAGCGGACAGTTATTCCAATGATCATCTATGGAATTATTGCGGCAATCGTAAGTTGCTTCCTGTAGGTTTCTGTTTTACATTTTTAATATTAAAAGCATAGCGGGCAAACATGAAAGAAAATGTGGAAATATTTTTTTCTCAAGGCACTCTGCTGGTCAAAGGTCCGGACGAAAGCATTGCCCCTATCTACAAATATTTGAAGTTTGACAAACGAATCGGACACTATCGCGCGCAGGCTTATAATTACGCGCCAATAATCCTTGGGCTTCACAAAGAAAAAATACCATTTGAAGACAAAGCAAAAAACTTCAAGCCGCTCGACTTGACGCTGGACGACGCTTTTGAGCCAATGAAGCATCAGAAAGACGCCATTGAAAAATGGTTTGACGGCGATTGCCGGGGTGTAGTGGTCATGCCCACAGGCTCGGGCAAAACTTATTTTGCGGTCATGGCCATGGAGCGCATTAAAAGACCGACGCTGATAGTGGTCCCCACCATTGACTTGATGCAGCAATGGGCGACAAGTCTGGAGCGGTTTTTCAAAACAGAAATAGGCCTGTTCGGCGGCGGGTCAAAGGTTGTTCGAGACATCACAGTGACAACCTACGACTCGGCCGTCATGAAAATGGAGTTTTTTGGCGACCAATTCGGATTGGCAATTTTTGACGAATGCCATCACTTGCCCGGCCCGGTGAACCGAACGGCCGCGTCAATGTGCCTGGCTCCCTATCGACTGGGACTGACCGCGACCCCGGAGCTGGAAATTGACGGCGAAATGCTTCTCTATAAACTGATAGGGCCGCTGGCTTATCAAATACACATCGATGAACTGGAAGGCAAAGTGCTAGCCCCTTACTGCGCCACTAAAATAAATCTGGCGCTCGACCCCGATGAAGAGGAGGCATACCATCTCAATAGAAAAATCTACACCGACTTCCTTCGCTCCAACGGAATATACTTCACAAGCAAAAACGACTGGAACAGGTTTCTTGCCCTATGCGCAAGAATGCCAAACGGACGAAAAGTGTTTGAGGCATTCCTTACTCAAAAACGCATAGCGAGAAGCGGAAGAAGCAAATTCAGAAAAGTATGGGAGCTTATTAACAAGCACCGTGGCGAAAGAATAATTGTCTTCACCGCTGAAAATGACACGGCATACGAAATGGGGAAAAAGTTTTTTCTCCCCGTGCTTACGCATCGCACCAAAGTAGCCGAAAGAAAAGAATTTCTGGACAAGTTCCGCAACGGCGAATACCCGGCTCTGCTAACAAGCAAAGTGCTAAACGAAGGAGTCGATGTCCCGGAAGCCAGCGTGGGAATCATAGTCTCCGGCAGCGGCAGCGTAAGGGAACATGTTCAGCGCCTGGGCCGAATACTCAGAGCCCAAGACGGCAAGCAAGCCATTCTCTACGAACTGATAAGCGAAGGCACCTCTGAAGTGAACGTGAGCAAAAGACGCGGCGAGCATCGGGCATATAAAAATAAAAACTGGAGCAGCCGTAAACGAAAGCAATAGAATATGTTGACCAAAGACCTGCTTAATTACAGAATAATGAATGGCTTCATAAAGCCCAAATTTATAAAAACAGACGATTCATCCACTTTGGATTTTGCCGTTCAATTGCTGGCTGCGTACGACGCGGACGCAGCCATGCTTAGAAGCGAAATTGACGAAACAACGCTTCCGTTGATTAAATCCCATAAAGATCTGAAACTCTCCAGGGGGCTTAACAAGCTTATACTTGACCGCTGCGAATTCAGCGCCCCGTCGGACATGGACTACAGGGAAATGAGAAGGAAAATATTCGAGCGCTCCGCGGAGCTTCTCAATAGTGGCCAAGGCGGGGACTTATTGGAATACACTGAAGCAATGCGCAATGGGAGCGAAGAGGACAAGTTGTTTATAGACAAAGGCATCTATGCTGATTTGCCAGAAAATGAAACATTGATTTCGCTCAAGTCTCTTTATCCGCGCGAATTGCTGGAGCGCTATAATTGCTCTCTCGTTCAATCATTGTTTTTTTACTGCGACAAGCTGGAAGTGTCCCTGGAAGACCCGGAAGCATCCAAAATGAGAAAACTTTTAAAGTATCTCAAGTTTTTCAGGCTGTTGGCGGAATTTAAAATGGACAAGGCAAAAAAGAAACAAGAGATGCCTTCAAAAATAACACTGATAATAGACGGGCCAACCAGCCTTTTCGAGAACACTCAAAAATACGGGCTGCAACTCGCCTGCTTTTTTCCGGCTGTATGCGACATGGATAAATGGAAAATAAAGGCAGACATAAAAATGGGCGGTAAGGAGCATAAGTTGAGCCTCGACCAGAAAAGCGGCCTTGTCAGCCATTACAGGAATTTCAGCGCCTTCGTGCCGGAAGAAGTGTCCATGTTCCACAAACTATTTAAAGAAAAAATAAGTGACTGGGAAATAACCGCGCATGGCAGCTTCATTAACGCCGGAGAGCAGGATCTGATATTCCCCGACCTATCGTTCAAGCGCGCCAGTGACGGAGCCGTCATCCATCTGGAACTGTTCCACCGCTGGCACTCGCATCAATTGCTGCGAAGAATAGAATTCTGCGAGAAACACCCCAATGTCCCCCTGCTGATCGGCGTTGACAGATTCCTGTATAACAAGCCGGAGATTAAAAGCATCATTGACTCAAGTGAATATTTTGAGAATTCCGGCTTTCTCTTCCGCGATTTTCCAGGCGTTGACAGGGTGAAGAAAAGCCTTGCCCAAAAAGCTGACGGTTCGTCCGCAAAGCAAATGGACTTCAATTTTTAATTTTGCGATGCCTTTAGCTCAGCCTGTTTCAGGTTATGAAGAATCATTTTGTTCTCAGGGTCTTTCTCATGCGCCGCGCCAAAGGCTTTCGCCGCCTTCTTGAAATCCCCCTCTATAAAGAATTTCATGCCTTTGTAAAAAAAGGAATCTGCGGAGCCCGCCTTTCCTGAATTCTCAAGGATCCGAGTTGCAGTCTCAAAGCAGGCAATGGCTTTCGATGTGTTGCCCTGTTCAAGAAAGCAATCAGCCATGAGCAAATGCATTCTTGCATATATGCCAGGAAACGGCTCTGGTATTTTGTGAATAGCAGGAATTATGCTTTTGAATAAAAAAAATGCCTCTTTCTTTTTGCCTTGAAGCATTAAAGTTGAGCCTTTTAGATATTTCCACAGAACAACGCGCCTCAGCCTCTCTTTCTCTGGCATAATGCCTTTGGTTAAACTGCGAATTCTGTCAGAAAGCCTCAAAGTCGTTTCATAATCCCCCTCTCCTTTAGCCATAATGCCCAAAACCACAAGAGGAAGAACGCCAGGCGGATTATGCAGGGCTCCGGCAACCATAAGTTGCCTGTAACTCTTCCATGAGTCAATGTAAAAAAAAGAAAGACTTCCCAGATAAATCAAGTAGAGAACGAAACAGGCTCCTATTATTATTTTCTTTTTTAGGATAACGGCCAACGCTTTGGAACACCATGAACCGGAGCCATACAAGGAATCAACAATTAATGGCAGTTTCTCCCAGACTAAGGCCGCTCCAAGGAGCAGAAAAGCGGAAGGAATGTAGCTGTATCGATCCGAGGAGTCGAAATAATCGGTGGATATTTGGAACAAGCCTGAAATAGGAGCGACAGCAATAATATAACAAGCCGCCAAAGGAAGCACATTGTAAAGAAAGTTGTCTCTGCTTTTTTTTATTGCTAAAATAGCCGCGCCCAAAGCAAATGCCCAAACAAAGACAACGGGCAAAAAGTCAAAGCCTGGAAAAATTATTTTAGGGTAAACAGGAGAAAGCTCGCCCGGCCAAATGGTCTTAAACAAATACCATGCTTGATTATAAACAACCAGCCACAGCTTCCAGGCAAGTGGCTTCTGGGGAGCCGGATTATACTTATGAAGCACTGTCAGCGCACAATATAAAACAAAGACAAGAAAATATGGCCAAAATCGCAAGAAATATTTTTTCACATTAACACTTTTGCTCACGCTGAATTCATAAAATAAAAGAACAAACGGCAAACTTGCAGCCATTGGCTTTGAAAAAATAGCCATTAAAAACAAAACAAAGGCCGGAAGGCAAATGCCTTTGTCTTTTCGCATGACAAAATAGGCCAATGCGCTCATAAAATAAAAGAAGCCACACATCACTTCACGTCGGGCAGTCACCCAGGCTACAGCTTCCACCCTCTGCGGATGCAAGGCAAAAACAAGGGCTGCGCAAAAAGCAAGGGATTTTGAACGCAAAAAAAAGCGAAGGCAAAAAAAGAAAGCAAGAACTGTAAGCATATGCCAAAAAAGATTTTGAATGTGATAAGAAAATCCGTTGGTGCCTCCGATGGCATAGTCCAGCATATAAGAAAAAAAAGACAACGGAACATAGTAACCGCCACGAGGCTTTGTTAAATACCTTGTCACATTGTCTGCTGTCATGGTAAGCAGGTGCGTATTGTTCCAAATATGAACATCGTCGTCCCAGCTTTTCATTATTGGCAAAAAGCAAACGGCAGAAAAAACCATTCCTGTAGCGACAACAAGCAATGCGCAATAAAAAAAATCTTTTTTGTTTAAACTTAATATATGAAAAAACTGTTTAATTTTTTGCCCCTTGATTTGTTCTCTGCTCTGCCCCTGGCTTGACTAAAAGTTATTGGAGGCATAATATCATATTGCGTTTTTCTTGAAAATTATCTGGAAAAAATTAAATATAATCCAGAGTGAAATATTTTCAACGAATTTCTGAGTTTTATAATTTTGCGTTGCAAGATTATAAAGCAGTTTATAAGTTTTTGGAGAAGAAAGTTGGGTTTGGGGATAAAGTAATAACCTTTCCGCAGAAAGGTTATGCTGAGGATGTCTATATTTGTTTGCCAAATGGCATTATTTAAATATAAGATTAGGATATGTTGTCGGTTTATTTGGAATAGCGCCTGGATAGATGGCAGAAAATACAGAGGCCCCGCTTTTTCCGACGCGTTGTCTTCCAACGCAGAATTTCCAAGCTTCTCCTTTTTGAGGCGCATTGGAGCCCAGCGAGGAAAATGGAATTGTGGCAAGGGCTGTCCAGAATCCTTTTTTAACAGATGTTGTCACATTCCAATCGCATTTAAAAGAGCTGTCGCGCTTAAAGAATTTCCCGAATATTCTTACGCTGAATTTTTTGCCCAGAGGATCGCAGGCCAGTTGATAGAAAAACTTGTTCTTTGGCGGAGCCAGGAATATCTCCAAATCATTTTCTTCGCTTCCTTTGCTCCAGAAAGAAACCTTGGAGCTTTTGTTCCTTCCGGTTACTGGATTTTCATTCTTTGCATCAAGCATTTTTGCCCTTACATAAAGGTTTTTTGAGTCATAATAGACTTGAACTTCGGTCTGATAAAACGCGCTTTGCGCTGGTTTAACCGCGTAGATTGTGAAGTTTTTATATGGCTTAGCTTTTTCGAGCGATGACGCGGCAATGAACATTTTGGATTTAAGTTCATTTAATTTGTTTTCGTCAATGGTCAAAGGTTTGTCTATTTGCTTTGTCTGCGCTTCGAGCTCCTTGTATTTTTCCTCAAGTTTTTCCAGCTCTTTGAGTATGTTTTCATTTAATGGCATTTTATTGACTTTGGGCATGAGGCATAAATGCTTGTTGTCTTTTATTTTTTGGAGAGCTTTGCCTATCTCTGCTTTTGCCGTTTTGATCGCTTTTTTTGCTTCTTCCAATGCTGCCGCTGCTTTTGTTTTTTTGCCGTTGATTATATGATTCTGAAGTTCCAGGATTGGAGCCCATACTGCGGCTTTGCAGCGCCAGTAATGTGCCATGAGCCAGAACATTGTTCCATATTTGTATGAAAAATTATCCAGTTTTTTAGCTTTATAATTATCCATCCACTCGTCCAAGGGCGGCAGCGCTTTTTCGATGCTGGCGCGTTGTTTTCTCATTTCTTGAGCTGCCCCGTCAAAGAATATTTCAGAGCCTCTGGCAAATGTCAAGTTGCCCGTTAGTTCGAGCACCTTTACGAATGATTTGCGGAGGGTGCGCTGGAACTCTATGGGGTTTTCTATAAATCCCGGAACTATTCCAGCCTGAAAAAGAGGCGCGAAATATTTGCCCGCTTTGGGCCCCCAGTAGGCTCTGGCGCAGCGCGGAACAATTTTATCAAACACAACTTTCGGCTCTGTCAGGTCCTTGGCAAAGTCATACTTGTCAAAATATGCCGCGCCTTTTTGATTTACATTCCAGGAGTACTCCGCGTTCAGAAGCATTTCAATGGGAACTTCAACGCCGTGAATGAAGCTTTCGTATATTGATGGGTAAAAATAGACATTGTCATAATCTTTAAAATGGAATGTTTTTATGTAACGCGGGCGACTGCTGGTTATGTTGTATCCGCCGCGGGATGTTTCATAGTAAAGCAGGATTGGCCGTTTGGTTGCTTTCAGCCAGCGCTCCACATTTTTCCGTTCAGTCTCCCGAAGGCAGGTATATATGCTTTTCGGGGTTTCTTCGGAGAATGTTTTGAAATACTTGCGAATAAATTTTTTGGCTTCTTCCGCGTATGCGCCGCTGAGGTCGGGAATTATATTTTGCGGAAAATCGTCGGCCAGCACGGAGGCCGTGTAGGGATACGTGACATATGAGATTTTTGTCTCTGGAGATTCCTTCTGGAATATGTCATAGATCATGTCTATAACATGGACATCGGCCTTTCCGTAATTGTTGCCAAATTTGTCCTTGTCCAGTTTGTCGCGATAGTTCCACTGCGCGTAATTCAGCGATGTAAGGCCTGTGTCGGCGGTGTGAAACCACACAAATCTTACGCCATACTTCTTGCAGCTTTTCGCAAATTCTGTATACAATGGCTTAAGCAAATCGTCCCGGCTCCAGGAGATGTAGTATTTTTTGCGGTAAAGATTATTAAGGCCTTTATATTTGGGATTGTTTTTCTTTTCTTTTGCCTTGCATACTGCTATGGAAGGGCGAGGATAGGAGCTGAATGGAAATATCCCTCTTTGTTTTGCGTATTCCAGCATAGGCTGTAATTCTTTCTCTGACAGCCAGAACTTTATGCCAATGATATTGATTTTATATTTAAGAGCCCAGTCAATGTATTCTTTACCTATTTCTCCATTTCCCACATAAGGCATGCCCGCATATTTGTAAGTTTTGCTGGATTGTCCAAAAATATGGGTCATATGGCAAATATAACGCCAGTTGAAGTCGGGCCAGTCTTTGACATATAATGAGAGCGGAATTTCTACTTTTTTATCATTTTCGCCCAGCATTTGAGCAAGGGACACTGCGGCATAGAGGCTTCCCTGCGGGGTTACGCCTGCCAGAATCAAAGCCGGGGTTGTTCCGCTTTTTGCGCCTTCAATGATATAGCCTTCTTTTTTGTCTTTAAGGGCTCCGAGCTCATTGGTGTGGTTTAACTGTCCCCATAAAGATTTTGAGAATGTGTTTTCAGAAGGGCTTCCGATGATTATAAGGAATTTTTCGCTGCCTTTTTTGTAATCGGCGTCGGATTCCGTTTTCATTTTGCCGACAAAGCCTCTGCGCGCCAGTTCCTTGTTGAATTCTTCCGCGCCTATTTGGCTTTTTGGCGACTTATTGCCGTAGACTATTGTTATTTCCTCGGGCAGAAGCTTCAATGCCTTCATTGATGCCGGAGCTTCCACTATTTTGGGCTGAGGGACAATGTTTTGCGCAAAGCGGTCTTTTGCGTCCTGCATCTCATTTTGTCCGGCGGTGCATCCTATTCCAATAAACAGCAGCGCGGCAGCCCCTGATATGATTTTGTTGGTTATTGCCATTTGTTGACCTTTCCATCTTTGTGTATATTATTTTTAGTTGCTTTAAATTTTTCTGTTTTTCCCTCTGCCACATAAGCAAAACCAGTCAAGTCATTCTCTCCTCGCAATGGGAAGAAGCACAAAGTGGAGCTGTCTGCTTCGTATTCTTTTGGGGTAAATGGCTTTGTGTATTTTACGGAGTTTGATATGCGAAGCATTGCAAAATCTGAGTCGGCCATTTTGTCGAACATTATACTTTTCTGTTTTTTTCCGGCTCCTATAAAGATGTCGCGCTTCAAATAATGACGTATAATTGTTTTTGCTATTTTTTCGCCACATGGCATGCCGTCGATGAAGAGAGTCATGCGCGTGTTTTCCTCCTCCTGCTCCCAGCATGCGGCTATATGATGCCACATATTTTTTCGCCAGCCTCGGTCTGGATTATTGTAATAAAAAACAGATGTTCCTTGCTTGTGATTTTTTCCGCAGAGAGCAAAATAAATATTGGGGAATTTATTCCAGGCATATATTGAAATGCTGTTGTCGTATTGGGCGTCGCCCCAGAAGAAAAACTTGTGAATTGTTTTGTTTTTAAAATGTCTGTTGTCCATTTCTTCCCAGTGCGGGCGCAGCCAAAATTCTATTGTCCCTTTTTTGACGTCCAGATGGTCAACAATATCTTTCCCAAATCGTGTTCCAAAAGGAATTTTCAAGTACTGCTTGCTTAGATTTATCCCCTCTTTCGGCGGAGTTATCTGACTTAGTTTTGATTTTGCCAGGTGGATTGCGCCCGGGCCCTTAAAAATTATTTTTATTTTCGCTTTTCCCACGACTTTTGTGTTGAATCTTAAGTTAATGAAATGCCATTTGTTTGCTGTTAATTGTCCTTTCCATGAAGCGCGCGCTGTGTTGTTGCCGTATTTTATGCTTGTGTATATTTTTCCGTAAGCATTTACGAAATCAGCGTCAGGCATAAAATAAAAACTGAAAATATAAGGGGCTCCCGAGGAGAGCAGTGATGTTTCTTTTTCAATGGAATATTTTTTTTGCTCTTTTCTCGAAAGGAGCAAGCATGGCGTATTTTCCAGCTTTGTGTCATTGTCGATTTTTATGTTTGCGTTATTGCAAGGCGTCCAATCTTCATATGCTTTGGCGTTGGGCAAAGTCAAAGTCCCCATGCAAAAGATTAAAAATGAGAGGAATACATTTTTTTTCATTATTCTCCTTTGGATTACCAGCTACTCTGATTTTGTTTATATCCCCAGAATGCTCGTTTGAAATACTGAGCGTCAATTTCTTGATGTGGCAAATTTGTCATTTTTTTAAATTCCGCATGTCCATCTATAAACACTGCGTTAAGCCCTCCGCTATGCCTGTATTTTTCAAGGTATCCTGCCGCTCCCGTGAAAGTTTCTGAACGGCCTATGTTTTTGTCGCCGAAGAAGGCAACTTGTGTGGGTTTGGGTATTGTTGATATTTTCCCCCATTTTACTGAGCTGTCAAAAGGAGGTGACCAGTTAAGGTAGTTGCTTATTCCGTATTGGGAGCCTCTCCAGGTGAGCCAGGCGCTGTCTCCTCCTGCAGTCTCTTGTGTTTCAGACGGGCATGAAAGCATTCCGCTGGGTGATTGTACGTCAAGCTGGCCATAGCTGTTCAGCTTTGGGACTTTTATGTAGCCTTCATTTACCATCAGGCATTGCCAGTAGGGATGTGGCGGTGTGTAGTAAGCGCATGGATACCAGTCGTTGTAATCACTGCCATAATTAATTGTGGAAAGGTGAATTTGTTTTAGATTGCTCAGGCAAGCTATTTGCTTGGTTTTGTCGCGCGCTTTGCTTAAAGCCGGAAGGAGCATGCTTGCCAGAATTGCTATTATAGCAATTACTACGAGCAATTCAATGAGCGTAAACTGCCTTTTTATTCTGTTCATTTTTCCACCTCCATTAAGATTATTTCATGAAGTTTAAGTTTGGGTATTATTACAGTTGAATGGTCTTGAATTTCGAAGACTTTTCTAGAGAGCGGAGATTGTGCTTTCAGCACATGGTGTTTGTTTATCTTTAAGCGAAGATCATAAATCGGGTTCACTTCGCCTGGGCCGCCGATAAATTCATTTCGTGGTCTGTAAGGGTTTGCATAAGTGGAGCCTGGTGCATTGTGCAGATGAACAGCCCATTTTCCGTTTTCCATTTTGCGGGTGTTTATTGTGACGCACATTGGAGATTCAAGCTCAATTTGTGGCTCTGAAGCGCTGATTAATAGTTGCTTTATCAGCTTCATTATCCGTGGCACAGGAGCTTTTAGGTACTGTTCAAACAGATTCCCGGCAATAAATATGCCCCAGCCTTTGCCTTGCTTTTTTCGCCAGACAGCAGGCTGCTTGTCTTTTGCCATAATTTCAACATCATTGACAGTGGCGCATTCTAAATCAATTTTAAAGGAAATATATTCTCCGATTTCTTTAAGCATGTCTTTGTCTGTCACGCTATGAGTTATTTTGTGTCCGCTTCTGGATTTGCTTCGCCCAACTATTCCGAATAGCCCGTCAAGGATTGGCGTTGGATGAAGATAGCCCATTTCATTATATTCTCCAACATTTGAGCAGCCTGCCAAGATTCCTCCGTTTCTGACGTATTTCTCAAGCTCTTCCGCTTGTTTTTCGCTCAAGCATGCGGCGTTGCCTATGATGACGACTTTGTATTTTTGCAGTTCTTTATAACTTAAGTGGGCGTCGAATATGACGGAGGTTTGCAAGTGTGAATGGCGCATAATTTCATTTGCGCCGTGAATCTGACTCCATATTGAATCAGGGTTTTCTTTGCCAAAAAAGTCCATAGTTTGTTGTGACGCCAGAATTGCCGCGTATTCAATCGTTTCGCCGCCAACGTAAGGAATGCGCGCGTCTGTCGCTCTGCTCATGGCTTTCAAGGCATGAGTCGGCCTTTTTTCAGGGAAGGTTCCGGTGGACGCGACTCCTCCGGCTGCTATGCATCCTAGCGCGGCTTGCATTGCGGGCAGGGGGTCTGCGTCTGGAACAAAGCCGTATCCGTCAGACAGGGGCCACCATGATTCAGCTCCGCGTTTGCACTCGTAGGCTCGGTTGATTTTTATCTGTATATCCGCCTGGCCGGGGAAGCCTTCAAGCTCCCCGCTCATGATTGTGTCCAGGCGCAAGGGGCGCATAGGAATGCCTGTGGCCCATGCGTGGTATTCCGAGCTTCCCTTGCGGCGACGGTAATTATTGAGACAGAGGGTGGAGCCTGGCTTTGCCTCCTCCAGTTTATTGGCGATGTCTGTCCATAATTTCATTAAGATATTATAACGCCAATTTATCCATACTCTGAAATCTGGATTTTCAAAGTCCACCTTTGGGGGAATCTTCAAGCCTGTCTCTTTTGTGAATTTGTCCTGGCAGAAATTGCATATGCAACCAGGATTTTCATTCTCTATCGCGTAGGTTGTCCCATCCAGCCATATACCGTCAAATCCAAGTTCTGAAACCACTTCCGCAAGGAATTTGGGAGCCATTTTTCCATAAGGAGAATTGATGCAACAGTGGCGCTTTTCTTTGTCTTTCGCGAACTCGTGTTTGGGCCATGGCATAGGCTTCATAAGCCAGTCAGGGTGTTCTTCCGCTAGCCCTGCGCAAAGATGCAAGGGGTGCCAGCTTATTGCGGAGCAATCTATTTTATGCGCTTCTTCAATCAAGTAATGAAATATCTCCGCGTTTGCCTCAGGGTGGCAGTTGGGGAAAAACTTCGATGGAAAAAGAGGCCTGGCGCTGCGATCCACCGCTGAATGCCAGATAGCTTTTGCTCCGATTTTAAGGAGG
The DNA here is from genome assembly GCA_964651145.1 of uncultured Victivallales bacterium. Classification (GTDB taxonomy): domain Bacteria; phylum Verrucomicrobiota; class Lentisphaeria; order Victivallales; family GWF2-45-14; genus CAZYVR01. The sequence continues at coordinate 35,604 of CAZYVR010000013.1, forward strand.
TCTGAAATTAGTTTATCTATAGA